>JAJCZO010000453.1 GCA_029262355.1 Deltaproteobacteria bacterium | reverse complement strand
GTCCGGAGCTTTTCAACAACCTGCTAGAGCACGCCGCCGAACCACGTCCGACCGTCGAACGATTGTCGGAAGATCCCGTTCGATCCCACGACCACGAAGTTGTTCACGTGGAACGCCAAGCCATGAAAGGCCTCGGCGGTCTGGAGGTTCCCCGCGAGGAACTTGGAACCATCGGGCGATGTGTACAACGAGCCCGCATCGCCCATTAGAACGAAAATTCCGAGCTCGTAGAGGACCGTGTTGATATTGGGCACGCTGAGAATCGAGACGTCGTCCCAGGTCTCACCATCTTCGGATCGAAGGACCCCGCCGGCCGCGCCAACGGCGAGGTAGGCACCTCCGCCGTACGCCACGTCGCGAAGGTCCAGCTCGACCTCCGTCTTCTCGGTCGTCCAGCTGACGGCATCCATCGAGGTCAGGATGACCCCCGCGTTGCCTACGACGACGAACAAGCCTTCCGCCCAAGTGGCCCCGAGCAGGTCTTGGCTGGTGCCGCTGTCCGCAGTGACCCAGCGCTCACCGTCGACAGAGACCAGCAGTACGCCGCCTTGACCGACGGCGACGAACCGACCATCGCCAAACGCGACGTCCTGCAGCTGGTTTCCGGTCGGCGACTCGCCCCGGGCCCAACTCGAGCCGTTGTTCGTCGAATACACGATCGACCCGCGGCTCCCGACCGCCACGAAGCGATCGCGACCAAAGGCGACTCCGTACAGGGTGCCATCGATGACCGAGCCTTCGTCGTCCCAGCCGCCGCCCGTCGAGGATGTCCAGACACCGCCGTCGACACCGACGGAGACCAGTCGACCATTGCCCGCCGCGAGCCCGAACTGCGTTGGGCCGCTCGGCGTACTGTCTCCTCCGCCACAGCCCGCACTGCAGCCCATGATACAGACCACGGCGACAACCAGTCCTCTTTCGATCAATCGATTCATTCGAAACCTTGAAAGTGAGAACAGAAATGGGCATGTCTCGCAATCAGCGTGAGCCTCGTCCGACTGATCGTCTACTCCGACTACCTCTGCCCATGGTGCTACAATGCCAGCGTCCGGCTCCGTATTCTCGAGGACGAGTTCTCCTCCGAGCTCGAGCTCGTCTGGCGCAGCTATCTCCTGCGGCCCGAGCCAAAGGCCAGGAACCTAGAGAAATTCCGTGCCTATACCCAGTCCTGGACCCGCCCCGGGGCCGATGAGGACAGCGGCACGTTTCGCCCCTGGGAGGGCGACACGCCCCCGCCTACGCACAGCGTGCCAGCCCACCTCGTAGGGAAGGCCGCCGCCGCGATCGACCGTGCGTCGTTCCACAGAATGCACGACGCCCTGCTGCAGGCCTACTTCGCCGGCAGCCGGGACATCAGCGACGAGGCGGTCCTCCAAGCCATCTGGCTCGAGCAGGGGCTGCCGGAGAGCGGCTTCGCGCTGTCGCAGACCGAAGAGATCCTGCAGGAGACGCTCGAGGACCACGCCGAAGCGCAAAGCCTGGGCATCACGGGGGCGCCGGCCGCCCGTGTGGAAGGCAACGAGGCCTTCCTCACGGGGGCCTTGCCGCTCGCGATGTACCGTCGCTGGATCGAGCGCCAGATCGCGGCGCGCAGCGCCCCGGCGACGCATTAGGGGCCGGAGTCTGGACCTCTTCCGCCCGGGGCCAGGATACTGATACCATCGAGGTGGCCGCATTCGTCGGCGGCTCCAGTCTAATGACGGATCACTCGGGCACCTGCCGCCTGCTCAGCCTGGCGGTGATTGCATGCGTTGGATTCAACGCAGCGCCGGCCCGCGCACAGGAGCACACGGTCTTCCTGGAGGTCTCGAAGAGCGCAGACGGCTTCACGGTCGAAGCGGAAGACGCCACTCTGCCTCAACTCCTGGCCGCGATCGGCGCAAAGGCCGGCTTCTCCGTGCAAGATTCGGGTGCGCAGCGACCGCCGATTCCGGTCTTCGAAGTCCGTGACGCCAGCCTCGAATCGACCCTTCGCCAACTCCTCGGCACATCGAATCACCTGATCGTGTACCGTGGCGGGTCGCAGGGAAAGATCGTGGACGGCGGCGTCGAGAAGGTCGTGCTCCTGAGCCCCGGCAAGCGCGAGCGAGTCGCCGATCGCCCAATCTCATCCCTAGCCGGTCCACCGGGAGCCGTCGCCCCACCCGCGAGAGCCAACCGTGCCGCCTCGACCGACGAGGCACCGACGGCGATCGAGCTCGGCGACACCAAGGATTTCGACGCTGAGGCGGAAGCCCAAGAGCAGCTCGTCTACGGAGAATCGCTGCAGGACATGGAGCAACAGATGATCGACCAGCTCGGTGTCGATACCGACGGCGTCGCCGCCGGAGCGCCCGGCGTCCCGCCACCGGGACTACCTCCAGACGTCCTCAAACGACTCGAAGAGTACGCAGGCGGCGACGAGGCAGCACTGCCGCCCGACGTCGTTGCCCCGCGAGAGTAGCACGGACGTTCGTAGACTTCGCGCCGAGCCCCGCCCGGGTTTCACGACGCGACGCCGAACTACTGGCCGTACACGCGGGGCAACCAGTCCAGAAGTCGACCCGTAACGATCTCCGGATGTTCCTGCTGCGCCCAGTGGCCGGCCTTCTCGACCATGTGCATCTCCAGATCGGAGCAACGTTCCTTCATGCTCTCGGCGAGCGCCGGGGAGAGCGCGGGATCCCACTCCGCCGTCAGCATCAGGCACGGCAGCGTAAGTGGCTCATTGCCGACACCGGAGTGCTCGCGCGCGTTACGATCGATGTTGCGGTACCAATTGATCCCGCCGCGAAACCCGGTGCGGCCGTACACGTCGCAGTAGTGCTGCATGTCCGACGGAGTCCCGATCGGCTCACCCATGACGGGCAGCGTCTCGGGGTCGAGGAACGGGTTCATGTTCAGCTTCCCCGATGCGAACGCAGCCCTCATGACGACTTCCGTCGGCACGCCCCCTCGGAAGATGCGAGAGAAGATGGTCTCGACCTTCGAGTCCATGGCGGCCTCCGCTACACCCGGGAGCTGAAACCACGCCACGTACTGCCGTTCGATGTCTCCGTCGACGAGCGCCGCGTGAATCTCGACGCTCGGAAAGGGCATGTACGGCGTGCAGAGCGCGGCGACACCCGCGACGCGGTCCGGGTGCAGGACGGGCATCGCCCAGACGACGAAGCCACCCCAATCGTGACCGACGAACACCGCGCGCTCGATCTCGAGCCTGTCGAGCAACCCGACGAGATCACCCGTGAGTTGGGTCAGCCCGTACGCCTCCACTTCCGATGGACAGCTGCTCGCGCCGTAGCCACGCTGATCGGGAGCGATCGCGCGGTAGCCCGCGGCCGCCGTCGCCGCCACTTGATGCCTCCAGGCGTAGGCGAGATCGGGAAAGCCGTGACAGAACACGACCGCCGGGCCGGTCCCGGACTCGTGAACGGAGAGAGTTACGCCGCCCCCGCCACGGGTCGGCGGGATTGCAATCGGCGTCGGAGACGGGAGCTTCGAGTCCGTGCTCATCGCGGTCCGGTCACGCCCTGAAGCGGGATCGCCACTCACCGACTCTGCGGCCCACGGATCAACGTACCGGGCATGGCGCCGGTGGGCTCCCCGTCTTCGTACGTCACTTGACCGCTACAGATCGTGTATCGATACCCGTCGACCTTTTGAACGAGCCGCCGCGCACTCGCCGGAAGGTCGTAGACCATCTCCGGGGGGTGAATGCGAAGGCCGTCGAAGTCGATGACGTTGACGTCCGCCTTCATCCCTTCGGCCAGCACGCCCCGATCCTCGAGACCAAAGAGCGCTGCCGTGTTTCGCGTCTGGCAACGGACGACGTGCTCGAGCGGAAGGCGTTCGCCGCGTGAGCGGTCCCGCACCCAGTGCGTGAGGAGGTACGTGGGCATGCTCGCATCACAGATCAAACCGCAGTGTGCGCCACCGTCCGAGAGACCGAACACCGCTTGGGGATGGAGCATCATCTCACGCATCGCGTCGAGATTGCCTGCGGTGTAGCCGAGCAACGGGAGGTAAATGAAGGCCTTTCCGTCGTTCTCGAGCAGCCAGTCGTACGCGACTTCCGCGGGCTCGCGCCCCTCACGCTCGGCCGTGGCCGCGACGCTGGTCTGTGGGTCCGGCTCGTAGTCGGGCGGATCGCCCAGCCGATACATCTTCGCAAACCCTTCGACCAAGACGGCAGCCGCCCCGTCGAGTCCCTTTGGCTGCCCCGCGATGATTTCCGCCCGCACGGCGGGATCACGCATTCGCTCCACGCGTTCGGCCAGCGGCAACGCCGCCACCTGCTGGTAGCCGGTGCTCAGAATGAACGGGTGCCCGGTGCTCTCGAGACTGAGCAGCAGCCCCGCGGGGCGCTGCGCGATCTGCGGGGTGAGGGTGCCCCCTTCTTCCCGATCCTGCTCACAGGCCTTCAGCAGCCTACGCCATTGATCGGGATCGCCGTCGTTCTGAAGACACGCGAACGTGACCGGCTGCTTCGTCTCCTGCGACACCCGCTTCATCCACGCGAGCTCGGGCCCCTCGGGCGTGAGGTCGCTCGCAACCTCGAACACACCGTGCCCGGCCTTCGCGATCGCCCGACCGATGCCGAGCAACTCCTCGTCCTCCGCCGTCGTCCCCGGCACCAACTCGCCGTCCTTCGCGCGGTGAAGAACCGTGCGGGACGATGAGAACCCCAGAGCGCCCGCAGTCAGCGCCTCGGTCACCAACTCGCTCATCTGCTCGATCTCTTCGGTGGTCGCCTTCGCGTTCTTCGCGCCCCGCTCGCCCATGACGTACGCACGCACCGCGCCGTGGGGAACCTGCGTGCCGAAATCCAGTGAGCTCTCGGTCTTGTCGAGCGCATCGAGATACTCGGGAAAGCTCTCCCACCCCCACGTCATACCGTCTGCGAGCGCAGTCCCCGGAATGTCTTCGACGCCTTCCATCAGCTGGATGAGGAACTGCTCCTGTCCCGGATGTACCGGCGCGAAGCCCACGCCGCAGTTGCCCATCACGACGGTCGTGACTCCGTTCCATCCCGTGGGCGTCAGATGAGGATCCCACGTGACCTGGCCATCGTAGTGCGTGTGAATGTCGACCCAGCCGGGCGTGACGAGCTGCCCCTCAGCATCGATCTCGCGCTGCCCGCTCTCGGCAACCGTCCCGACAGCGACCACGCGGTCACCATCGATCGCGATATCGGCTACGCGCGCCGGAGCACCCGTTCCATCAACGACCGTCCCACCTCGAATGACCAAGTCATGCATGATCGGGGACGCTATCACACAGCCAGCGACCGACCACCGAAAACACGGAACACGTGATCGAACCAACGAGGCCTCCGGCCCCCGCCGACGTGCAGCCCCCGCTCGCCGCAGCACGGCCCTCCCCGATCCGGGCGCTTCGCAGGGCGGACTGCGCGGACGAAAGATGCCCGCGACCAGGATCCAGGTGTTTGCGACGGGCCCCAACGGTGGTACCCACCCGCCATGCCGGCAGTGAAGAAGACCCGATTCACACAACTTCTGTGGAAGCTTCATCCCCACATTTACCGGGCCACCGGAGGGAAGCTCCTGGGAAAGCTCGGAGCGAACCAGATCCTTCTGCTGACGACTACGGGTCGCAAATCCGGCGAACAGCGCACCAAGGCCCTGGCCTACCTGCCCTACAATGAGGCCTGCGTCGTGATCGGCTCGTACGCCGGGGGCCCCAATCATCCCTCATGGTGGTTGAACCTGCTCGCCGATCCGGAGGCGCAGGTTCAGCGGGGCGCCGAAGTCACCGCCGTCCGCGCCCGCGAGGCCGAGGGCGAGGAACGCGAACGCCTCTGGTCGGAGATGACGGCGATCGAAGACGGCTTCGACACGTATCAGGCGTGGACGAAGAGAAAGATCCCGGTCGTCGTATTGGATCCGGTCCAGTAGCACCGGAGTCTGCGGCGCGCGGGCTTGGCAGCGGGGTGGTCGGGCCGGTAGCGTTCTGCGCGTGTCGCTGGCCCCGCTCCTGTTCGTACCCGTCTCGTATCTGATCGCGGCGGTCGGGAGTGCCGCGTTTCTCCCGGGCCACGTCGTTCTGCTTCGCGGCGGGGATTTCTTGCTGCAACTCGTACTCGGCTTCTTCCTGGTCTCCCTCTCACGTCGGATCGTGTGGTGCGCGGTCGCCCAGCTCGCTCTGATGCTGACGCTGTACGTCGGCAACGCCGTGAAGATCTCGTTTCTCGGCGGGCCCCTTCTTCCGTCCGACGTCCACGCGGCCGATGCGCTCGTCCGAATTCTAGAGCCCGGGATGCAAGTGCTCGTCCTCGGGGGCCCCCTGTTGTTCCTCGGGATCGGGCTGTGGAACTTCCGCCTCCCTCGAACGAGAGCCGAGGTTCTGCTCGTGGGCCTGGCGCCTCTTCTGTGTTGCTTGGCCCTGCTCGTGCAACCCGGCTGGACGGTCGCAGCGGTAGATCGAGCCTACGCACCACGAAAATGGGATCAGCTCTGGAACTACGAGTCGATGGGGGCGACCACTTTTCTCGCCCAGGCCTATGCCCGCGGCCGACTCGAAGACCGACCGCCCCCCAGCCGTGCGGCAGTACGGGCCGCCGCGCGCCGCCTGCGAGCAAAATCACAGCCTGAGTTCGTCGACCGCGCCTTCGCACCGCGCAATGTCTACCTCCTGGTTCTCGAATCCTTCTGGGACCCGACCGTGCTCGAAGAAGCGCATTTCTCCCGCGATCCCATCCACCCCTCTTTCCGAAAGCTGTGGGAAGCCGGAGGGCGGTCCACCGCGCTGAGCCCGGCGTTCGCCGGCGGCACAGCCAATGCAGAGTTCGAGCTCCTGTGCGGCATGCCCGCAACGTTCGTTCAGAGCGTTGCGTTCGAGTACGCGCTCGAGAACGACGTGCCGTGCCTACCGCGCGTTCTGGCCGACATCGGCTACGCCACCTTCGCGGCACACGCCAACGTGCCCGCTTACTGGAATCGCACTACGGCGTATCGCCGCCTGGGCCTCGAATCGCTGATGTTCATCGACGACTTCGACACGCACGACTCGAACGGGAAATTCCTCTCCGACGAGTCGTTCTTTCGACAATCCCTCGCGCGCCTCGAGCAGGAAACCGATGCCCCCCGCTTCGCCCATCTCCTGACGATCAGCAGTCACTGGCCTTATCCACTGAACGAGAACCGCCCCGCCAAGGTCGAGAGCACCTCGTCGGAGAAGTCGATTCGCACGTTCGCGAACTCGCTCTGGTACTCCTCGCGCGAAACGGCACAGGCGATCGCGGGGATTCGACGCAAGGACCCTGACGCCGTGATCATCGCCGTGGGCGATCACCCTCCTTACCTCGGCGAAAATTTCGGCGGGTATGCCGAGTCTCGATTGCTCGCGTCGTCATGGTCCGAGTTCACGCCGGAGATGTTCCTCGCATCGGTGCGCACCCCTCTTCTCGTGATCGACGGAAAGGACGGCCCCGTCCCCGCCGGAACGTTGCCGATGTTCGCGATCCCCGGCCTGATTCTAGACCTGCTGGGGTACCGCGCCGCTACGACGATCGACGCCTTCCGCCGCGGGCCCGAGCATGCCCTCCGGCCGTTCTCGCGGGGCCCGGTCCTTCGCGTCGACCGCGACGGTTCGAGCGCGCTGTGCAACCCCGACTCCGAAGACGGATCCTGCCAAGCCGCGATGCGCTGGGTCGAAGATACGAGAACGCTCTGGGAGGACCTGCTACGTGGCGCGGAGTTCACGGGGATGGAGGTCCTCGACGTCACGCGCCTGCCGGCCTACATCGCGCACGCGGGCGGCGGAATCGACGGGCGACGGTACACGAACAGCCAGGAAGCGATGGACCGGAACTATGCGAAGGGTTTCCGGTTCTTCGAGATCGACTTCTCGTGGACCGCCGACGGCTTCCTCGCCCTCTCCCACGATTGGGACCACTGGTACGTGCCTCACTTCGTCGGCGCGACCCGGGCCGCGCCCACCCGCGCGGAGTTTCTCGCGATGGAACGCCACGACGGACTTACCCCGATGGCCCTCCCGCAGCTCCTCGGCTGGCTCCGCACGCACGAGGACGCGTACATCGTTACCGACGTGAAGCACCGAAACATCGACGGGCTCGCGGCCATCGCCGCCGAGGCCGCCGATCTCCAAGCGCGCTTCGTCCCGCAGATCTACCACCGGTCTGAACTCGAGCCGGTCCACGAGCTCGGATACGAGCACGTGATCTTCACTCTCTACCGAAGCCAAGCCACCGACGACGACGTGGTCGAGTTCGCGCGAGAGCGGGAGCTCCTCGCGGTCACCTTACCTGAAGGACGGGCGCGCAAGAGCAGCCTTGCGTGGCGCCTCGGTCACGTCGGAACGCCCGCCTATGCGCACACACTGAACGACCCGCTGAAGGCACGCCGGCTCCGAGCCCGCGGCGTCACCGGACTCTACACCGACCACCTGCCAGACCTCGCGCCCCCCGGGTGACCCCACACCGCGGGAGGGCCACGACGCGCACTTCGTCGCAGGCTCGAGGCGGCCGAGAACGTGAAGCCGGGCTGCGAGCTCTGCGCCACCGCCCATGCGTATCAGATGATCCGAGGGCTCGGGTTTGCCCCCATGGACGCACACGTGCACGAAGAGGAGACCGCAGCCTCCTTCTCGTCACGTGATCTCGCGGGAATGCGGCGCGAACGCGGTATCGACGAAGAGACCGTCGGCCGAGCGGCGCCGCGCCTTCGCTCAGCAGTTGCCGGCGCGGTGGTTGCAGGCTCGGTTCACCAGCGTCGTGAAGCGAGAGTCCAGTCTCGACGTGGACGAGTAGAGGACCGCCTTTCCCGTTGGAATCGATGAGATGACCCCGACGATCTGATTCAGGCCCCGATTCTGCCCGAAGGTCTGACCGGTCGCGCGCTGCCCCAGATTCTGAACGATCGGCCCGCCGCTCGAGCCGCCCCTCATGTCGCTCCCATACCGAACCGTGTTCGTTCCGAAGTTCCCCTGGCTCTGGGCGCTCACTTGGTGCAGACGCTGACCCTTGTCGAGGTTCACCGGGTATCCAAGGGCGTGAAAGTGGTTCGGATGTCCCGCGTTGGTCTTCCAGCCCATCCATCCCGTGCGGTCGCCGATCTTCGTGTTGCGACCCCCAATCCTCTGGTCACGCATCTCGATGATGGCGTAGTCGGCCGCGTTCGGCACCGAGCCGCCTCCCGTCGACCACGTGGTGGTGGTGGTGACCCACCCCCAGTCCCAGGTGCCAAAGGGAGCCGCGCCGTTGCGGTACGCGGGGACGAACATGAAGTTCCTGAAGAATCCGCTGTTCCCATTGCGCCCGGAGTGAACACAATGACCAGCAGTGAGGATGATGCGAGGTCGCAGTACGGTGGCGCTGCATACGAAGTCGCCGCCGCCCGGCTTGGTGTAGAACAGCTTCCCGACCGCGCGGTAGGGATGTACGCGGTCTCCACTAGCAGGCAGGATTCGCGAACTCGTGAAGTGATACTTGGCGGTTCCCCGAGCTGCAGGTCGCTCGAGACCGCTGGCGAGCGACGGTCCTTCCACGGACGCCAGAGGCTCGAAGAGCTGGGTCGGGTTCGGCCGCATCCCGGGCAGCGGGCGCCCCGCTGGCCCCGAGGCGCTCGAGCGATCGCCAGAGGAATCGGCATCGGAATCGAACGAGGCCGCGGCGGCTTCATCGACAGGGACGTCTCGTGGTACCGCGTTCTGCATTCGCTCCGGCGTCCAGTAGGTGGGGACGCCGAAAACGCGGTCGACGCCTGCGATTGCCCCAGCATCGTCATTGGAACGGCTGATCGTTGCGGCGGTGGCAACATTCGCGAACGCGAAGGCCGCCGCGCAGCCCACGACGAACGAGCTGGCGAGCGCCACGAGCCGATATGCCGAAGCGGTCTTGGGCAGATGATTCCGAGTCGTCACGGGAGGAGCCTTTCTGAGGTGGGCCAAGGGGCGTGGCCATTGCGGATGACTCGAACTCTAGCCGGATG
Source organism: Deltaproteobacteria bacterium (assembly GCA_029262355.1). Classification (GTDB taxonomy): domain Bacteria; phylum Desulfobacterota; class Binatia; order UBA12015; family UBA12015; genus VGTG01. The sequence goes on along the minus strand of JAJCZO010000453.1, from coordinate 5,464 downwards.
TCACGCGCCGAGTTGTTCAAATTCGGTACTATCTCAGATCTCCGACGCCATAGGGTGCACGCGCGAGTGCTCCTACCGATACGCCTTGGCCTGGATCCCGTAGAGTTCCGCGTATCGACCGCCCAGGGCCATCAGCTCTTCGTGGCTGCCACGCTCTTCGATCCGACCTCCGTCCATCACCAGAATCAGATCGGCCATGCGCACGGTAGAAAAGCGATGCGAAACCAGCATCGTGACGCGACCTCCGACCTCCCCCTCCCGCGCGGCCGCGGCGTAGCGCTCGAAGAGAGCGTGCTCGGTCTCGGCGTCGAGAGCCGCCGTCGGCTCGTCGAGCCCCAGCAGCAGGGGCGCATCTCGCATGAACCCGCGTGCGAGGGCGAGCTTCTGCCACTGCCCGAACGAGAGTTCGACACCACCGCGCCAGGTCGGACCGAGCTGCGTATCCAGACCGCTCACGAGGCCTCGCACCACGTCTTCGGCCCCGGCGCGCGCCACGCCCTGCTCGACCGCCGGTCGATCGTCGCGACGCAGAAGATCTCCCAAGCCCACCGTCCGACTCGCCTTGTACTCGAACCGGAAGAAGTCCTGAAAGGCGCCGGCCGTTTTCGAACGCCAGTCTTCCGCGCCGATTCGAGCGAGTTCCACACCATCCACCGAGATGCTGCCTTCGGTCGGCTCATAGAAGCGCCCGAGCAGCTTCATCAACGTCGTCTTACCCGCCCCGTTCTCCCCGACGATGGCAACCACCGAGCCGGCGGGGAGTTCGAGGTCCAGGTCGCGCAAGACCCAGCGATCGGTCCCAGGATACCGAAACGAAACTCCGTCGAATTTGAAACCGTTCGAGAGCTCGGACGGCGCGACCTGGTCCGCACTCTCCGCTAGCGCGGCCGCATAGTCCTCGAGCCACGCCAGCCGCCTGGACGCATCCATCCAAATGCCACGAAGAAAGTTCGCCTCGCTCACGGTCTGCCCGACATACTGCGACAGGCGGCTGCTTGCCGTGAGCACGAGCAGAACGTTGGGGGCCGAAGCATTGATTCCGGCGGCGGCGAACACGATCGCGCCAATGAATGCGAGACCAAACACTCCCCACGCCGCTGCCTGCCACCCCGCACTCGCCCACCGTGCCCGCGCGACCGGCCGGTACCAGCGCTCCCACGCTTCCCGACGGCCCTCGATGAGTTTCGGGCCAACTCCAGCGACGCGAACCTCCTTCCCAGCGGCGGCCGTCGTAGCCGTGAGAAATAGGTGCCGTGCCAATCGATCGTGACGGGCACCCGCCTCCCAGACGACCCGCTCGCGACCGGCACGCCAGCTCGAGGTCAACACCGGAGGCGCCGCGAACACGATGAGCAACCCAAGCGCGGGATGCACCGACATCAGGAGCCCCACCGTCACGACCAACCGAAACACCGCACCGGCCGTCGTGAAGAGCGAGCTGTACAGGTGGTTCAACGCGAACACCTGGTCACGAAGGACCGACAAGCGGTCGAGAAGATCCGGGCGCTCGTGATGCTCGATACTCGGTACGGACGCCTGCAGCTCGGCCACGTGCGACTCGATCGTGACGGTCGAGCGATCGGCGAAGCGTCTGTTCGCACGCTCCGACACGGTACGCAGCAACCAACCTCCGGTCGAAAGCACCGCCAGGAACAGGGCGGAGAGCAGGAGCTCGTTTGTATCACCGGATTCCGCCGCCTCGGCGAAGAACTTCATCCCGAGCGCGATCAGGGGATCCGGTGCCGCAGCGGCCAGGCTGGCGGTCAGTGCGAAGAGCAGAAGCCACGGCTCCGCGCGGAAGCCGAGCCGCATCGACCTCCACAACGAGTCGACGGTCCCAGGCAGCTCAGTCGAGATGGATGACATCGTCCTCCTCCTCGGTGAATCGCGATGCCTGGAGATCGAACATCGTCCGATAGCGGCCTCCGAGCTCCATGAGCTCCTCGTGGCTGCCCAGTTCGATCACCCGCCCTTCCTCGAGGACGCAGATCCGGTCGGCGTGCCGGACCGTCGAGAATCGGTGCGAGACCAAGATGGTGGTGCACTCGCGCGTCGCGTGCAGGATTCGTTCGAAGATCTCGGACTCCCCACGAACGTCGAGCTGCGCGGTGGGCTCGTCCAGAATGACCAAGCCCGCCCCGAGCCGAACCGCGCAGAGCGCCCGCGCGGGGGCAATCCGCTGCCATTGGCCACCCGACAGATCGATGCCGCCCGGATACGCGCGCGCCATGACCGTATCCAACTCGGCGAGGCCGCCGGCGCCCGCCTGCTCGAGGGCCGCGAGGATGTCGACATCCGGCGCACCGTGCGGCGCAACATTGTCTCGCAGCGGCAACTCGAATCGCACGAAGTCCTGAAAGACGGACGCGACCCGCTGGCGCCAGCTCTCGAGATCGAAATCGCGCAGGTCGACGCCATCGATCTCCACGGTGCCGTGCTGCGGGTCATACAACCGACACAAGAGCTTCGCGATCGTCGTCTTACCCGCGCCATTTTGGCCGACGATGGCGAGGGAGGTCCCGGCGGGAACGTCGAGATCGAGGCCGTCGAGAACCGGGCTCGAACCCGTCTCGTACTGGAATCTCACGTCGCGCAAACGAATCGCGTGCGCGGGGGCCCCTTGCGCATTTCGGTCTCCGCATCTCAGCGCCCCAGCCGTACCCATTGCTCCTTCGAGTCGGAGGACCGCCTGCACGACCTGCGCGGCGAGCGACAGCGACCAGTTGAGACCACCGAACGCAATCGCGCTCGTGCCGATGCAGGCAAACGCAAAAGTACTGGCCCCCCCGAGGGCCAACCGTCCTGCCGCGACGTCTTGGGCGAGCATCCAGAAGAACAGCACGTTCGCAGCAAGCACGACGAGGAGAGCCCACCGGACCGACTGCTCGCGTAGCCGGGTCGCATGGTACCGGAGGTCGACGAGCTTCTTGCGGCTCTCGGCAAATCCTTTCACGGTGAAGCCCGCGAGGCCGAACATTCGCAGCTCTTTCGCGGCCGGGGGATCGACTGCCAGGCGATACGCGTAATCGGCGTGTCGTTGCGCCTCCATCACCTCTGGCGTCTGACGGTCCTTCCACACCGAGCTCTCGCGCAGGAACCAATGAGTCGAAGCCCATGCACCGCCGATGAGCCACGGCGCCCACCATCGGTAGCCGGCAAGAACCACCGCGCTCCCTAGCCCGGAGACGATCGCGACCAGGCCGCCCGCGATGAAGCCCATCGAGATCGACATGGGCGGCCCCGAGATCCCCTGATCGAAATCGCGCGCGAGCGTCAGGTCCTCGCTCAGGTCGGCTCGCTCGAGGTGGGCCATCCCCGGAGGCGACAGCGTCGCGTCCATCAACCGATCGTAGAGATAGGCCGACATTCGACTGCCCAGATTGGTTCCCACCTGGGCGTGCAAGGGGGCGAATACCTGCATCGCGAAGAACGTGGCTCCGAGCAGAGCGAGAGGAACGGTCAGTGGCTGGCTCTGCTGGACCGCACCGACCACCTCGCCGAGCGTTACCGCAAGCGCCGCCGGCAGCATCCCAAGAAGAACGAGCAATGCCCACCACGTCGACGCCAGCTTGCGATCCGCTCGGTGCAGGCAACGAAAAAAGTCCCATTCAGGGCGTGCCTGAAAGCGATCCCACCGGCCGCGAAGGCGATCCATCACGTGGCCTCGATAGACCGAAGAGCCCAGCCCGGCAAGAGATTCGTGCGACGCCTCGGGCTCGACCGGTTCACCACTCGACGGGAAGCTCTTCCAAGCCGTCGAGCAATGCACTGTTCGACTCGACCGGCGCCGTGCCGGTCGCCAACCGAATCCCGGGGACCCGCTCCAGGACGCGACTCAGCACGGCGCGGATCTCCAAGCGGGCCAGATTCGCACCCAGGCAATAGTGCGTTCCGAGACCAAAGGTAAGGAAGTCGTTCGGGGTGCGGTCCACGCGGAAGGTCTGGGGCTCGTCGAACACCTCCTCGTCCTGATTCGCCGACGCATAGACCATCACCACGGACTGTCCTTGCTCGATCTTCCGGCCGCGCAACGTCGTGTCGCGCATCGCGACCCGGCGCATGGCCCGCACCGGCGTCGTCCAGCGCAAGATCTCTCCGGCCGCGGTGTCCCACAGAGTCGCGTCGGCGGCGAGCCGGCGGCGAGCCTCCGGATGCTCGAACAGCGCCAGCATCCCTTGTGAAATGCCGTTGCGGGTGGTCTCGTTTCCGGCGACGAGCAGGAACAGCGCGAAGTCTGTGATCTCATTGGCCTCGAGACGGGCCGGATCGCCCCCAAAGGCGAGCGCTCCCTCTTCGTCCGCCTCGATGATGCGGCTCAGGATGTCGTCCCCGGGCTCGGCACGCCGCCTCTCGACCATTTCGCCCAGGTAGCCGTGAAACTCGACCAGACTGCGGTTCGCCTCTTCGAGATCGTCCGCGCTGGCCTGCCCCCCGGCAACCACGACGACGGCATCGGTCCAGCGACGAAAGGAGTCGAGATCTCCATCCGCGACGCCCAGCATGTCGGCGATGATCCGCATCGGAACGGGAACCGCGAGCTCCGAAACGAACTCCGCGCTACGGCTCACCGGCAAAGCATCGATTGCCTCGTCCGCGTAGCGCAGCGCGCTCTCGCCCAGGCTCGCAACCATACGAGGAGTAAACGCTCGACTGACGACACTCCGATGCCGTCGGTGCGGCTCGCCGTCCATCGCCTGCATCGAGAAGTGGGACTCGAACGCGTGCCACGGTCCGCGCGGCTCAGACGAGAAGAGCTCGGGAGTACGCGAGACATCCCGCACATCGGCATGACGCGTCACGAGCCACCACCCGTTGCGCGGGTCCCAGTGGACCGGATCGTCGCGCCGGAGCGCCGCGAGCGCGACATCTCGCTCGGCGCGGATGTGGAACGGTGCCAGGACATCGTATGCAGGCGTCATCTCGAATCGGAGAATGAACCGAAAGCGGCCCGGGCGGCAAGGACCAACGTCCCTGAGACGACGAAGGCAGGCCCGCGGCCAGCCCCGAGACCGCCCGCCCGCGCCAACCCGATCCGCGTCTTGCACGATGGGCCCGCATGGGCAACGGGTATCCAATGATGCCATCGATCGTCACCGTCGCCACCCTCGCCCTGCTGGGCTCCGTCTCGATCTGCCAAGGGGAGGTCTACTTTGGTGACCCGCACGCCCACTCGACGTTCTCGGCGCCGGACAACGTGGGCGAGGCGACACCGGAAGACTTTTTTCGGTTGGCGCGCGACGTCGTCGGACTCGATTTCGCGGCACTGAGCGATCACGACGCATTCCTCACCGAGAACGAGTGGGAGATCATTCGAGCCACGACGGCGTCCTTCAACTCCCCCGGCGAGTTCATCGCCCTCCCCGCGGTCGAGTGGACCCACCGGTGGCACATGAACGTGTACTTCGAGGACGAAGGCCATCCCATCTGCAGCAGCCCCGGTGACGCCTGTCCCGAAGTAGACGAG
>JAJCZO010000452.1 GCA_029262355.1 Deltaproteobacteria bacterium | reverse complement strand
GGGCGGTTAGCTCAGTGGGAGAGCGTCGCCCTTACAAGGCGAGGGTCACTGGTTCGATCCCAGTACCGCCCATGACTCGCGCACGCGCAAGGGCAGGCCTCTCGCAGTTGGGGGCGCGGTCGTTCGGCTCGTCCTAGGTCTTCGTCGTGTCGGACTCGCTTTCGTTCCTGGTGTCGTACTTGGGCGGGTACCGGTCGCAGGCACTGGAGTACGCTGATGGCGACGTCGCGGCGTAGGACCAGTGGGAGCTGCCGCCCCCGTTCGCGCAGGCAGGGCCGAGGGGGCCTCTCGGGGCTCGCCGCGGGGTACTTCGCCGTCGTCCTCTCGGCGGTTCTTGGCCTGTATCCGGTGTCGGGCGGCCGTTTGACGGGAGCCTCGGGCTGGCGTCGCTTCTCTTCGTGGTCGAGCGTGCGAGGGCCGGCCACCGGAGTGGACCCGAAACCCGGAGTTGGTCGTCTCGGCGGGGGCGGGGGCCGCGTCAGGGCCTCTTCCTGCATTGCTGACGGGTCGCCCATTGCCACGCTCTTGCGGACCCTGGGCCGGGCAGAGCACGACCTCTGTCAGGACGCGGGCGGGGTCTCGGCAGTGAACGCGAACCCGACCGGCTCGGCCTGGCTGCACGCCCCGGAGGACTTCCGCCTTCGCAATGGCCGTGGGCTTCTTTCGTCGACCCCCCTGCGCAGCGAGGCGAATCGGGCCGAACCGCGATCAAGGGGAGCAGGGCCCCCTGTGCTCGACGCCGCTCAGCGCCCCCCGGGGGGAAAGAGGGCACGGCCCCGGGGCCTCTGCTTCCGGGCCGATTTCTGGCCGGCTCGCTCGGTCGGCACGGCTCGGGCGACGCACCTTCGGCGCTGAGCTGGGCGGGGCGCTGCATCGCCCAGACCCCCTGACAGGGGCATGGGCCGGAAGGCCCTGGGAATCGGGCTGTTTTGGGAAGTGGGGCCCTGTGCTTGCCGCCTTGGAATGCGATTGCTAGATCCTCGAAACCCTGCGGGGTCGTAGCTCAGTTGGTTAGAGTGCCGGCCTGTCACGCCGGAGGTCGCGAGTTCAAGTCTCGTCGGCCCCGTATTATTTTTTTCCCGCAGCATCGAGATCCGAAAAAAGTAGGAAACATGGCAACCAAGGTGACAACCTTTCCCTCCCACGAGGAGGGACTTTCACAACGACGCTGGGTCGTCGTCGACGGCGAGGGACGTGCCCTCGGCCGCGTGGCGACGCAAGTGGCGAATCTCCTCCGGGGGAAGACGAAGCCCACGTACTCGCCGCACGTCGATTGCGGCGACTTCGTGATCATCGTCAACGCCAGCAAGATTCGGCTGACCGGAAAGAAGGCCACCGACAAGCTCTACTACCGGCATTCCGAGCGTCCGGGCGGTTTGCGCTCGACGCCGGCCGGCGAGCTTCTCGAGCATCGTCCGGATCGAATCCTGCGTGACGCGGTCAAGGGAATGCTCCCGCGCAACCGCCTGTCGCGACGCCTCATCACGAAGCTCAAGGTCTACCCGGGCGCCGAGCACCCCCATACGGCACAGCAGGCGACGTTGGTCGCGGCTGCGGAATAGAGTGGATTTCGATGGCAGAGCAAGCTCAGCTGTATAACGCCACCGGCAAGCGGAAGTCCGCTGTTGCCCAGGTTCGTCTGTCCTACGGCACGGGTCGGATCGTTGTGAACCGTCGCGAGCTCGACGCGTACTTTGGTCGTCCGACCTCGCGCATGATCGTCAACCAGCCGTTCGAGGTCACCGAGACCCTCGGTCGCTGGGACGTGTCCGTGAACGTGAAGGGTGGCGGAGTTTCCGCCCAGGCCCAGGCGGTGCGCCACGGGGTCTCCCGTGCGATGCTGCTGGTCGATCCGAACTATCGTCCGACGCTCAAGAAGGCCGGCTTCATTACGCGCGACGCACGCGAAGTCGAGTCGAAAAAGTACGGTCACCACAAAGCCCGTAAGCGCCCGCAGTACAGCAAGCGCTAAGTCGGTTCGTCACTCGCTGCCGAGGAAGAAGATGGCGCCAATCAACGCGAACAGCGCGTTCGCGGTCCAGGCTGCCACCACCGGCGGCAGGATTTCGCCTTTCCCGAGGCTTGTCGTGAGTGCGAGCACCACCCAGTAGCTGAAGCCTACGACTAGGGCGATGCCCACGTTGGCTGCAGAGCTCGACTGTCGGCTGTGGCGCGAGGCCAGTGGGATCGCGAGCAGCGACATCACGAGGCTCGCAAAGGGAAGCGCGATTTTCAGCCAGAGTTCGACTCGGCCGTCGTTCGCGTTGATTCCCTTCTCGGAGAGGTCGCGGACTTCCTCGGAGAGGTCGCGGTAGCTCATGTGCTCCGCGTCTCGGTAGACGCCCTTGAAGTCTTCGGGCGTCTCCTTCATCTCGATGCCGTCTTCGCCCAGAGCGCGGGTCTCGACCTCACCGCTAGGCCCCACGAGCACTTCGTACGCACCGTCCGTGCTCCAGCGGGTTCCGGTCCACTGGGCGGAGGCGGCCGAGACGATCCGCTTCAGGTGGAAGTCTGCGTCGAACTCGTAGCGGGTAAGCCCGTGGATCGCGTTCGTGTTGGGATCGAACCGATCGATGTTCGTGAAGCCGCCCCGGTCCTGGTACCAGATTTCCCGGCGCCGGAACTTTGCACGATAGGTCTTCTTCTTGATCTCGACTGTCTCGATGTAGTCCGATCGCGCGGCACTTGGCGGCACGACGTACTCGTTCCACGCGAGCATTCCGACAGAGATCAGGCCACACGCCAGCACGATCGGCGTCGCGATCTGCCAGAGGCTGATGCCGCAGGCACGCATCGCCATCAACTCGGCGCGCCGTGCGAGCCCGCCGAGGCCCAGGAGGGTTCCTGCGAGCACGGCGGCGGGCATGATCTGCCCAACGATCAGAGGGATCTTCAGCAGGAAGTAGATGACGACCTGCGACGTGCTGGGGTCGTGTTCGAGAAAGCGCGGGAGTCGCTCGAAGAAGTCGATGCACAGGTAGAGTAAAATGAACGCGGACAGGGTCATCCCGAGCGACCGCCCGAATTCCTGCAGGAGGTAGCGCGAGACCGTGGGTAACCAGAAGCGTCGGTTCATGAGCCCGTCCGCGATGGGAGGAGTCGGGATCGGACGATCTCCATGAGGGCGCGTCCCTTGCCCTCGAGAGGGGGGCGCGCCACGCGCGCGGCGCGCAAGAAGAGGGCGATGCCGGCTACACTGAGGACGAGGTTCGGCATCCAGATGGATACGTTGACGGGCAGGATCTCGTTGGCTGCAAGGGCGTCACCTCCGGTGAGGAGTAGGTAGTACACTAGGATGATCACGAGGCTCACTGCGAGACCGCGTGAGCGTACGGCACGAACCGGCTGGAGCCCGAGCGGCACGGCAAGCAGCGGGAAGATCAGCGCGGCGAAGGGAACGGCGTAGCGCCGCGCGAGTTCGATGCGTTCGGTAACGGAGCTCTCTCCCGCCTGCTCGCGCTCTCCGACGAGCGCCTGGAGCTCGTTGAGCGGAATCTCGTTCGCGCTGCGATCTCGGGTCTCGAGCTGGCCGAGCGCCTCGCTGAGATCGAGCGATACGTCGTATTCCACGAAGTCGGTCTTGTGGAACTCGCGGTTCGCCGCGTCGTTGGTGAACGTCACGCCGTCTTGCAGTCGAAGGTGGAGGGTCTGGGCGTCTTCGTCCGCCACGAGCGTGCCGCGGCTGGCCATCACGGTGTTCTCCTGCTCGGGCACCCGTCGGTCGGAGATGAGGATGCGCCGCAGCTCGGTTCCTGGCGGTTCGATCTCCTCCACGTAGATCACGAGGCCGGCAAAGTCGTCGTTGAAGACGTGTTCGGTCAGCCCCGCGGTGGCCCGGGTGCGGGCGAGCTCGAAGATGCCGGTTTTGAGCCTCGCATTCCCCCATGCTCGGGCATGGAGGGAGAGGGCCATCGACGACGCGAAGATCACGAGCGCGAAGGCCGCTATGGGGACTGTGATCTGGTAAAGGCTCAAGCCAGAGGCGCGCAGTGCGATGACTTCGCTGTCGGCCGACATGCGGCCGATCGACATCAGGATGGCCAACAGGAGCGCCATCGGGACCGTGACCTCGAGGAACGCGGGAAGAATGTACGAAAACAGCAGAAGCACTTGCCCCAGGGGGACGCCGCGGTTCACCACGAGCTCTACCAGCTTCATGATGCGGGCGATCAGCAGAATGAACGTGAACAGGGCGAGGCCGGCGATGAACGGGCCAAGCACCTGTAGGAACACGTAACGGTGAAGCGTTCGCCCCATGGAGGTGTATCGACGCTAACGGACACCCGAAAAGGTGTAAAACGGGGTTCCGGTGGCCGTCGCGGACGCCCCTCGTACGTGGCCTGCGGATGGCACCCGGCTGCGGCGTTTCTCGAGGCCAGGCCCGACGACGTGGATGGCGTCTTGGCTACTCGCGAGAACCGCGACCAGGCCGAGCATCTGGCTGCCGCCGCTGGGATTCGGGTCGAGGTCAGCGACGCGAAGTCTCTCGGGGCGTTGTCCGGCGGCGCGACCCATCAGGGGGTAGCGGCGATCGGGCGTCCCCCCCGTATGTGGGACCTCGATGAGCTCCTGGCGACGAAACCGGAGATACTGGTCGTGCTCGACGGTCTCACCGATCCCCGGAACATCGGGGCGATCATGCGATCGGCCGAGGCCACGGGTGCCGGCGGCGTGGTCGTGGCGAAGGACCGTGCCCCCGGCCTCACTCCGGCCCTGGTCAAGGCGGCTGCGGGCGCCGTGGAGTGGCTGCCGATCGCGCGGGTCACGAACCTTGCCCGGTCGCTGGGCCAGCTGCATTCGGCGGGGCTGTGGGTGGTGGGCCTGGACGGCGACGCCACGACCGACCTGGGCGAGCCAGGGGCTGTTCCCGCCCTCCCGGCGGCCTTGGTCTTGGGGGCCGAAGGGGCGGGCGTCCGCCCGCTGATCCAGAAGGGGTGTGACCGGATGGTCAGGATTCCGATGGGGGGCCGGACGGAGTCGCTGAACGTTTCCGTGGCGGCCGGAATCGGCCTTTGGGAGCTGTCGAAGCTCGCTCGCAACGCTGGATCTTGACACTCCCGAATTCCCTTTGGTAACAACGAAGTTTGACTCGCTTCCCGGGGCGTTTGTGGGAAAGTGTGACTGCACTACGGCGATGCGAGTTTCAACTGAAAAAACAGGAGGTTGTGAGACTTCATCGCGCGCCCCGGGAGGGTCTCGAAGCGCCGATGTGGCTCAATTGGTAGAGCAGCTGATTTGTAATCAGCAGGTTGTCGGTTCGAGTCCGATCATCGGCTCGCTCAGCAACGGGTGTCTCGGAGAGGTACCCAAGTGGCCAACGGGAGCAGACTGTAAATCTGCCGGCTTATGCCTTCGGAGGTTCGAATCCTCCCCTCTCCATGGGGAAGAATCCGAGAGATTAGGAACTGGAAGTACGGGCCGGGCGGGAATAGCTCAGCTGGCTAGAGCACGAGCCTTCCAAGCTCGGGGTCGCGGGTTCGAATCCCGTTTCCCGCTTTCCATACGAAGTCGCTCTCCTTTGCCTGGGGGGAGCGGCTCCCACGCTCGGTAGTCAACAGGCCCAGGTAGCTCAGTCGGCAGAGCACGTCCTTGGTAAGGACGAGGTCGGCGGTTCGATCCCGCTCCTGGGCTCGTTCGAAGATATTCGTCGCAACGCAGGCGAGGTAAAGGTAGGCGAAGGAAACGATGCGAGATCAGGTGGCTCTTCAGTGTGAGGAATGTAAGCGCAAAAACTACACGACCACGCGGAACAAGAAGCGCACGACGGAAAAACTCACAATGAAGAAGTTCTGCGCTGCGTGTCGGACCCATCGGTCTCACAAAGAGGTCAAGGTCTGAGCGCAAGGCGGGTGTTTCGGGGGCCAGTAGCTCTAATTGGCTAGAGCATCGGACTCCAAATCCGAGGGTTGCAGGTTCGAATCCTGCCTGGCCTGTTGCCGGTGGTCTCGACCGGGAAGGTCGGGACGGAATCCAACGAGTACAGTTCAACAAGGGAAATCGGACGAATCATGGCGAAACAGTCGGAAAGCCGCGGTGTCCAGGGCGGAGCTCAGGGCAAGCTAGGTGACCTTGTTTCGGCCGGTCCGCGCTCGATCCAGTTCGTCAAAGAAGCATGGCAGGAGTTGCAGAAGGTCCATTGGCCGACCCGGAAGGAGACGTATCAAGCGACTGGGGTCGTCTTGGTGGTCGTCGCCGTATCGGCCG
>JAJCZO010000451.1 GCA_029262355.1 Deltaproteobacteria bacterium | reverse complement strand
TTTTCGAAGTCATCTGCGACCTCGTGTATCCGACGTCGGCCGCGACCGGAAGGCGCGTCCCGACTTGACCGCCGGGCTCCGGCGCGCCAAGGGACAAAGGATGAAGATTGGTCTTTGTTTCTTCCCCACCGACGACTCCATCCACCCGGCCGAGCTGGCCTACGCGGCGGAAGAGCGCGGGATCGAATCCGTCTGGCTCGCCGAGCATTCTCACATTCCGGTGACGGACGGGACCCCCGGCCCCGGCGGGCCTGGCCTGCCGCGCGAGTATTACGCCGTAGCCGACCCCTTCGTGGCGCTCGGGTTCATGGCGGCAGCGACCAAGACGCTACTGCTCGGCACCGGGGTGTGCCTCGTGCCGCAGCGCGACGTCTTCCAACTCGCGAAGGAAGTTGCGACGGTCGATTTTTTCTCTGGTGGTCGCTTTCTCTTCGGCGTTGGAGGCGGGTGGAACGCGCCGGAGATTCAGGACCACGGCACCGACCCCGCCGTCCGTTTCGGTGTGATGCGTGAGAGGATCGAAGCGATGAAGACGCTTTGGACCGACGACCAGGCCGAGTACCACGGCAAGTACGTCGATTTCGGTCCGTGCTTCGCGTGGCCCAAACCCCTTCAGAAGCCGAACCCGCCGATTCACGTCGGCGGAACGTCGATCCGGCGCGCGGTCCGCTACGGGGATGGCTGGATTCCGCTGGCGGGTGCGGGCGACGGTGACCCCGTGAATCGCATGGGGGAGCTGCGAGAAGAGCTCGACAAGGCCGGTCGGGGCGCCGATGGGTTCGACGTCTCGATCTACTTCTGTCCGCCCGACGAGGAGTACATCGGTCGGTGTCGCGGGGCGGGCATCGCGCGCGGTCTGTTCGCCGTACCGTCGGACGGTCGCGACTCGGCCTTGGCCGCGCTCGATGGATACGCGAAGCTGATCGCGTGAGGCCGGCTGCTCGGTCTGCGGTCGCCGCAGCCTGAGCAGGGCCCGGCTCCAGATCGCCGGAGCAACGAAGCCGGGTTGCGCGCTACGGCGGTCGACGTCACATGCCCTGGCTGTCGAGCTGGCAGGCGTTGCCCGAGGATCTCGGCGTTCTTCGACGCGAAGAGGCGGCGTTCGTGGAAATCTGAGGCAGAGAGGCTAGTGTGCCGCCGATGAACCGCCTCGTCGCCGCTCTCGTGCGCGTCTTTATCCGCTGGATGCCCGACGCCTTCGCCGTCGCGATTCTGCTGACGCTGCTGACTGTAGTGCTGGCCGTCACCGTGGCGGGGTATCCGCTGGGCGCGGCGGTGGAGTCCTGGGGCGACGGATTCTGGAATCTGCTCACCTTCACGAACCAGATCAGCCTGACGCTCTTGTTCGGGTACGCGTTCGCGAACACGCCACCCGTTCAGCGCGCCCTTCTTCGAATCGCGGGCCAAGTGACTTCCGCGCCGATGGCCTATGGGCTCGCGTGCTTCATCACAGGGATTCTCGCACTCTTCTCCTGGGGCCTCGCGCTGGTCTCGGCGGGGATCATGGCGCGGGCGATCGGAGAGGCCTGCCTGCGCAAGGGGATCCGAGTTCACTACCCGCTTCTCGTGGCGTCGTCGTTCTCCGGCTTCGTCATCTGGCACCAGGGGCTGACGAGTTCGGTGGGGCTCGCGATCGCCACTCCGGGCAACTTTCTCGAAGAGCAGATCGGGCTCGTCACGACCTCCCACACCATCTTTACGGCGTGGAATATCGGCGTGGCACTCTTCGTTCTGTTCACCCTGCCCCTCGTCATGTCGGCGCTGCGCCCGGCCGACGCAGCCGTGGAGGAAATGAACGTCCCTCCGGAACGCTCGAGGGACGAGCCTGCTGGGGATGCGGAGATGACCCCGGCGCGGTGGATGGAGCGCTCGGCGGCGGTGAGTCTGCCGATCGTTGCGATGGGCCTCTTCTTTCTCGGAGTCCACTTCTTCGTGCGCGACAAGGGGCTCGAGCTGAACATCTTGAACTTCGGGTTCTTGATCGCCGGCCTGGCGTTGGCTGGTTCGGCGGTCAAGTACGCCGAAGTCATCGCAGACGGAGGTCGCGTCGCCGCACCGTTCCTGTTGCAGTACCCGTTCTATGCGGGAATCGCCGGCCTGATGGCGGACTCGGGGCTCGCACGGATGGTTGTCGAGTTTTTCGTTTCGATCTCCACTCCCGCCACGTTGCCGGTCTTCGGATTCCTCGCCGGCGGGTTGCTCAATATCTTCATCCCATCCGGTGGCGGACAGTGGGCGGTGCAGGGGCCGATCATGATGGCGGCGGCTCAGGAGGTGGGCGCCGATCTGCCGCGCGTGGCGATGGGCGTCGCCCTTGGAGATCAGTGGACGAACCTCGTGCAGCCCCTGGTCCTCATGCCGATTCTCATGATCGCGAGTATCGGGGCCCGGGAGATCATGGGGTACACGTTCGTGGCTCTCTTCTGGACCGGCGCGATCTTCTCGCTGTCGCTGCTTTTGTTCTGACCCCCAGGGGCAGGCCCGCGCTTGCAGTCGGCCTGGCTTTGCGCTCGAAGGAGCCATGCTCTCGGCAGGTGGCGCACGTACACGGCGGACCCGGATCGTTGCGACGATCGGTCCGACTTCGGACTCTCCAGGCAAGATTGACGCGCTCCTCGATGCCGGTGTCGATGTCGCCCGCGTGAATTGCGCACACGGTACTCCCCAGAGCCTGCGTGCGATGATCGCGATGCTCCAGGCTCGAGCGCGCGCGAAGACGCGTCCGCTCGCGATCCTCGCGGACCTGGCCGGGCCCAAGCTACGGATCGGGCGGTTTGCCGATGGGCCCGTCGATCTGGACGAGGGTGCCGAGTTCGTTCTCACGACCGACGACGTCGTGGGAGACGCGCGGCGCGTATCGGTGAATTACGGAGACCTCTGCGACGACTCCGAGCCGGGTGCGGTCATCCACCTGAACGATGGCCTCTTGCGGCTCGAGGTGGTCGACGTATCGCCGCCGAACGTGCGCACCCGGGTCGTCGTGGGGGGGCCGCTCGACGATCGCAAAGGGCTGTCTCTGCCGGGGGGTGGCGCTCGACTGCCGAGTCTCAGCGAGAAGGACCTGGGCGACCTCGAAGTCGTGCTCGAGGCCGGGGTGGACTACGTGGGGCTCTCGTTCGTGCGCTCGGCGGACGACGTGCGGCTTCTGGCCGGGGAGATTGCGGCCCGCGGCGCGTCGGCCGGTATCGTTGCGAAGATCGAGAAGGCGCAAGCGGTCTCGCGGATCGACGAGATCGTGCGCGAGAGCGACGCCGTGATGGTCGCGCGAGGTGATCTCGGGGTGGAGTGCGCGATCGAGGAAGTGCCGATCCTGCAGAAGCGCATCCTCGCCGCGTGTCGGCGAGCCGGGAAGCCGGCGATCACGGCGACACAGATGCTGGAGTCGATGGTGCACGCGCCGGTTCCGACTCGAGCCGAAGCATCGGACGTGGCCAACGCGGTGATTGACGGAACCGACGCCGTGATGCTCTCGGGCGAGACGGCAAACGGCGCGTATCCGGTCGAGGCGGTGCGAATGATGTGCCGGATCGTGGGTCGTGCCGAGGCGTTCGCACGACCGGAGGCGGCACTCGATGGTGATTCGGCGGACGTGCTCTCTGTCGCCGACGCCGCCTCGCGAAGCGCCTGCGTGGCGGCCGACTCGAGCGGGGCGAGGGCGATCGTCGCGCTGACGACCAGTGGGGCGACCGCCCGGTCGATTGCACGCTGGCGACCGCCGCACCCGATCGTTGCCGTGACGGCGAACGAGCACGCGTGTCGGATGCTGAGTCTGGTCTGGGGAGTAGAAGCCATGCACTTCGACACGCTCGGCGACGACTTCGAGGCCGCGTGCCTGAGTGTCGCTCCCCGGTTGACCCAATGGCTGAACCTCGTATCCGGGGAGCGTATGGTGTTCACCGCCGGGCTTCCCTTCGGACGTGCGTCGGAGACGAACGTGGTGCGTATCGAGACCGCCTAGGGGCGTCTTTGATCGACGCCATACCGGCATCGACCGGGCACGCCATAGGTAGCACGCGGTTTTCGGACGTATCCGCGCATCGGCGCGGAAAGCGCCTTCAAGACGCCGGTCCCCGTGCGCGATCATCGCGGGATGTTGCGCCCAGATCCATCGCATCTCCGTCGTACGGCGTGGCTCCTGGCGGCGTGCTTGGCGACGTCGGCCTGCGGAGGGGACGGTGGAGTTGCGTCCTCGGTGAGCCCGCAGCGCCGGACGCTCCCCGAGCCGACGGCGCCAATCGTCGTGTCGCAGCCGTGGCCAGATGACGATTCCGCCGGTGCGGTGTCGCGACCGGATGAGGCGACCGTTGGTTACGCGCCACGCAGCTGTGGATTCGATCTCAACGCGAACGGCGTGCGGGGTGAGCCCGACGATTGCCGCGTATGCAACGGCTCGGCGACGGACGTAACCGGCGACGGAGTGGACGATCGACTCGTGTACGTCGACTGCACGGGTGGGCGCGCGACAGGTGATGGAAGTCCCGGCGATCCGTACTCTACGATCGGGCGAGCCCTGCTATCGCTCGAGGCCGCCGCCTCTGGTGTGCTTCAGGCGGTGTGCTTTCGCGGGCGATGCGCGGAGACGGTCGTTCCGACGCGTTCGGGTGCGGTGGGGGCCTCCGTGCTCGAAGGTTTCGAACAGTCGCGCCGCCCGGTGTTGCTCGCGGGGTGGGACGTCGATGGCGATGGTGCGTATCCACCGTTCGATGCGGATGACGAGGCGGTCCTGGATGGCGGTGGCGGTCTCGATTTCGCCGTCGTGAACGAGGGGGCGAAGAGTCGCTTGGAGTTCGCGCACTTCACGGTCCGGGACTTTGGGCGTCGGTGCCGCGGGGAGGGAGGTTTTCTCCGGCCGGCGCTCGGGAGTGGTTCGGTGACGCACATTTCCGTTCATGACGTGGAGATCGTCGACGTCAATCGCGGCTGCTCCGTAGAGAGGGGGCGCGCGGTGTTCCATGTCTCCGTCGGTGGGGCGCGGCTCTCGTTCCTGTCGGTCTCGAACGTTCTCGTTGCGGACTACGGCGGCCACGCGGTCTACGGCTCGGCGGGTGGGGCGCAGATCCTGGGGCCGTACCGATTCGACCATGTGACGCTACGACCGCAGGGGCTCGAGGGGGAATTCGCCCGCGGGCTGGAGCTGCGGGGCCATGTAGACGGGATCGAGATTCTTCAGAGCCAGTTCGACGCAAACCCTGCCGAATGGAGTCCCTGTGTGAGTGCTGTCGATGTCGAGGGCTGCGAGCCCACTTCGGCGATCGCTGCGGGGCCGTGTTCTCGCGGGTGGTTGATTCGGGGTAACGAGTTCCGAGATTGGAAACACGCCATCGCGATCCAGCCCGACGCGGGCCCGGACCATTGTCGCGCGCGCGACATGGACGGAATCACGATCTCCGACAATGCAATCACGTCAGACTACGAACCGTGGCGGTTCGGCGACGTCGCGATACGAATCGATGCGGGCGAGGCTGCCACCGTGCTCGGCGTCGACATTCGGGACAACGACATGCGGACGTCGGTTGGTTGGGAAGCGTGCGTTTGGGCGAACGTCGGCGTCGATGCCAAGGCGCAAGAAGGCATCGTTCGGATTCTCGGCAATACCTGCGTTGGGGCGGTGAACCGACATGCGGCGCTCACCATCGGCGCCCCGGACGGAGAGGGCGGCGAGGCGATCAACCCACAGCACAGGTACGAAGTGCGGGGGAACCTGTTTGCCGATGTCGGTACCGTGAACGTGAACACGGGTTACGAGGTTGGGGCGCTGACGCTGGCGGACAACGTGTATGACCCCGGCGCGGGGTTCTCGTGGTCACACGACGCTGCGGGCGAAGTGACGCAGCCGACGCTCGAGGAGTGGAGTGCGCTTTCGGGGGAGGCCTCGTCGTCGATTGCGTGCCGCGCGCGGCGGATCGCGGGAGCCGCGGTCTGCCGGTGAGGTCAGCCGTTCAAGACCTTGTCGGCCGCTTCGCCTCCGACGACCGGCAACCCTTCGCGTGAGAGCAGCCCCACTTGAACCAGGACCGATGCCTGATCCCAGTAGATGTGTTCGTGGGCGATCTTCCCATCTCGGAAGCCGACGATCGCGACCACTGCGATCCTCACCTTCTTGCCGGTGGGCGGAATGCTGGGGAGCAGCCAGTCCATCGCAATGTCGTGCGTGAACTCGGTGAACATCTCGTCGACGAGCCGGTCCGCGCCCACGGTTCGTGAGACGGGCGTGATCGTCCAGTCGGCGGGTACCTGATTGACGAAGTGCTTGCCGTAGAAGGAGCGCAGCGGCTCTCTTCCCTGACCGCCGATCATCGTGGGGACGTGGTTCACGTAGGCATCGTCGACCATCGTCTCGACGGTCTTGTTCTCGTCATGCTCTTCGAATTCGTAGGCGACGTGCCGTTCCCAGAGATCGATCAGTCGCTGCTGAGGTGCTGTTGGATCGCTCATTTGGAGGCGTTCGTCTCAGCAATGGCGGCAAGTTGCAAGGTACGCCCTCGCTCCCGTACCCATTAGGCCGTGTCTGAAGAAAAAGAGCGGCCACCGCGCCCGAGACCGGGCATCACGCGCGACACGGCGCATTTTTGGAAGGGTCTGGAGGAGGGCAAGCTTCTGATCCAGAAGTGTTCGGCGTGTGGCGCACTCCGACATCCGCCCGAGCCGATGTGTCACCACTGCCAATCTCTGGAGTGGACGACGATCGAGTCGAAGGGGCGCGGGACGGTTTACAGCCATGTGACCATGCACCACCCGCCGATTCCGGCGTTCGAGTACCCGAACCTGATCGCGCTCATCGAGCTCGATGAGGGTGTGCGTCTCGTCTCGAACGTGATCGGCGTTGCCAAGGAGAAGGTGCACATCGGTATGGTCGTGCAGGCTGAGTTCGTCGCGACGGACCCGGAGCTCACGCTCCACCAGTTCCGTCCCGTCGAGGAGGTCTGACATGCCGAACACGATGAAGAACCAGGCCGCGATCGTTGGCATCGGTCAGACCGAGTTTTCGAAGGACTCTGGGCGTACCGAAATGCGGCTCGCGGTCGAGTGCATCAGCTCCGCTCTCGACGACGCCGGCCTCACTCCGAAAGACGTCGACGGGATGTGCGTCTTCACGATGGAGAACAACCCGGAGATTCAGGTTCAGCGCAATCTCGGGGGCGGGGAGCTTCGCTTCTTTGCGCGGACGCATTACGGCGGTGGCGCGGCGTGCGCGACCGTGCACCATGCGGCCATGGCGGTGGCGACGGGGTCTGCGGACGTCGTGGTCTGCTATCGTGCGATGAACGAGCGCTCGGGGCGCCGCTTTGGTTCGGGCGTGCAGGATCGCAAGCAGGAAGCCAGCGCCGAGGGCTCGCAGTATGCGATGTACTCGCCCTTCGGGCTCACGACTCCTGGTTCGTGGGTTGCGATGTACACTCAGCGCTACATGCACCAGTACGGCGCGACGTCCGAGGACCTCGGGCGCGTTGCGGTGTCGAGTCGTGCGTACGCGGCGAAGAACCCGGAGGCGTGGTTCTACGAGCGACCGATCACGCTCGAGGACCACCAGAACTCGCGGTGGATCGTCGAGCCGTTGCATCTGCTCGACTGCTGCCAAGAGAGTGACGGCGGCGTCGCCGTCGTCATTACGAGCGCGGAGCGGGCTAAAGACTTGAAGCAGAAGCCCGTCATGCTCAAGGGGTCGGGGCAGGGCGCGGGTGATCAGCAGCACATGATGACCAGTTACTACCGCCCCGACATCACCGGCTTGCCGGAACTGGGTCTGGCGATCCGCGAGGCGTACTCCTCGGCCGGGGTCGGTCCCCAAGACATTCAGGCTGGCGTGCTCTACGACGCCTTCTCTCCGTTCGTTCTGATCACGCTCGAAGAGATGGGCATCGTGAAGCCGGGAGAAGCGGCGGACTTCATCAAGGACGGCCACCTCGATCCCGGCGGTCGGTTGCCGTCGAACACCAACGGCGGTCAGCTTGGTGAGGCCTACATTCACGGGATGAATGGCGTGAACGAAGGGGTTCGTCTCATCCGTGGCACCTCGTCGAACCAGCCGGGGGATGTCGACAACGTCCTCGTTACCGGCGGCAGCGGCGTTCCGACCAGCGCCCTGGTTCTCGGCCAGCCCTAAGCCCGAGATGCACGCGTCGTAGCGCTCGGTCCATGGTCGGCGCATTCTCGGGGAGGCGATGGATGCGCGTGGCCGAGGTGGGCACTTGGGTTCGACCACCAGACGCAGGCCCGGTACCTACAGCGCCTGTCCGAGTTGGGGAGTTCGCGCGCGAATGGCCTCGGCCCGAAGCCGCCCCCGGGGACGGCGTACACGAGATGCAGATGTGAGCGGCGCGCCCCCGAGGCTCGAGCCCGCGAATCGTCGGGGATCTTCGGGTTCAACCGAGCCTGCCCCTCTTTGACGTTCTTTACGGTTTTCTTCGCTTGAGAGTTCTCCCTGGCCGCGAGAAACAGGAACCTCACGGAAGTCACTATTGGGGCACCATTCCTAAGGGGGAGTCACATGAGAATCGTAATGTCTGCTGTACTCACGGCCATGATCGTTCTTCTTGCGTCCCAGGCGGACGCCGGAACCTGCAAGATCGACGGAGTCACCCGGAGCTGCGATTTTGATTGCCCGAGCGGCACGGCCTGTACCGCCCCGTCCCACGCCGGGTGCGACGACGATCCGCTCGACGGATACTGCACGATCTGTGGTCGTTCGGGTACGCAGTTCATCATCGGAACGTCCGGCGCCGACTGGATCTGCGGCAAGGGAGGCAACGATTTCATCTTGGCAGGCGACGGGGCCGATCTCGTCGACGGCGGTGGTGGCAACGACGAGATCTACGGAGACGGCGGAGACGATGTCCTCGTTGGGGGCGGTGGCAACGACCTCATCAACGGTGGAGTCGGTACAGACAGCCTGGATGGCGGTAGCGGCAACGACGAGCTGGTCGACTTCGGTGTCGTGGGTACGCTCGGTGGTACGCTCTGCGGCGGAACTGGCGATGATACACTGGACGCCGATGCGGGTTTCGGTGGCTGGTTCTGTCTCGATGGCGGAACACAGCAGGCCGGGAGCGCTGACTGTACATGTGTGGACTTCGGCTCGTCCGGTGCTTGTACGGCGAGGAACTGCGCGGACGCGGTTGGCGATATCGTCGCCGCGTCGCCATGTGGATGCGCGAACTGAGGGCAGTGCATCCCTTCACGCACGGTGTGGTCGGAATCTCCGGCCGCACCGTGCCGTGAAGAAATCGTCAAACAACGTCAAATATCGACAGTCGGGCCGCGCCGGTTGATTTCGAGAGCGGGTGCGGCCTAAGCTCGGGCCGCTTGTGACACCGATTGACCGAGGAGGCGGCGAGCAAGAGGTGCTGGTTGTCGACGATTCCAGGCCGGCGCGTGAGCTTCTGGCCGAGCAACTGGCGCAGGCTGGTTTCTCCGTCGAGTGTGCCGCCGACGGCACGGCCGCGTGGGCGGCGTTTCAGAGGCGTCCCCCTCATCTGGTCGTGAGCGACGTCCGCATGCCCGAGATGGACGGGCTGAAGCTCCTCTCGCGGATTCGCTCGGTCTCGCGAACCCCGGTTCTTCTCATTACTGCCTACGGAGATGTGCCTACCGCGGTCTCTGCAATGCAGTCCGGCGCGGTGGGCTTCCTTCGGTTCCCGGAGGATCTGGACCAGCTAGTGCCCCGGGCACGCGAGCTTGCCATCCCGCCGGACGACCCCCGCTGCTCCCTTGCCGCAGTCGTGCTCGGGGACAGCTCCGGCATGGTGCGGGTGCGCGACCGGCTGGAGGGGCTTGCCTCGGTGAACGTGCACGTCCTGGTGGAGGGCCCGTCGGGGAGTGGGCGGAGCTTTCTCGTGGACGTGCTGCACCAGCTCGGTCCGGCGCGCGACCACCGCTTGTCGGTGGTCGATTGCCGAAAACCGATCGGGCGCGCGCTGGAGTCGGCAACGTCGCTGGTTCTGGATCACGTGGACCGACTGTCGCGAGCCGATCAGCAGGTGTGTCTCGCGAGGTTGTCTGCGCCAAAGCGGGGTCTTGCTAGGATCTATGCCACCGCGGAGTCGTCACTCAGCCGTCTCGCCGCGCTCGGGCAGTTCGATCGCGCGCTCGCGGAGATCCTGGAGAAGTTCAAGCTCGTGGTTCCATCTCTGTCCGAACGAACGCGAGACCTCCCGCGCTTGGCGGAAGCCTTCATGGAGCGCGCGGCTCTTCAGCTGGGTCGGCCCGGCGTGCGGCTCTCGGTCGGTGCGACGGAGCGGTTAGTGTCCCACAACTGGGCGGGCAATCTGAAGGAACTCAACGCCGTGATCGAGCGACTCGTCGCCTTCTGCCCCGGGAGCTCCGTCGGTCCCAAAGACGTAGACCAAGTATTGGTCGAGGCCGACGGTTCGGTCGAGCTTCGTCGGGCGGAGGCCGAGCGCCGTAGGCGCGACGAGCTCCGTGCGCTTCTGGCGGAGTGTGGAGGAAACCTCGCGGAAGTAGCACGGCGCCTCGGACTGACGCGCGGTGCCGTAGCCTACCGCGCAAGGAAGTACGGTCTGTTCCGTAACCGCACGCTAGATTGACGCGCACCGTTAATCATTCGTTTCGCGAACCGGCACCTCGAGCACCACTCTCGTACCGTGACCCGGCGCCGAGGAGATGTGGAGTCCGCCCCCCATTGCCTCGATGATGTCGCGGCTGCTGGCGAGTCCGAGCCCGGAGCCCGCGGGCTCCGTTCGAGTCGATGAGAAGGGCGTGAGCGCATCACGCACCGTGGCGGCGTCCATCCCGGGACCCTGATCGGTGATCTCGATCGTCACCAGACCTCCGGATGCGCTCGCGTGGACTCGAACGACATCGTGCGGGCCGCCGGCGAGCAGCGCGTTGTCGAGTACGTTGGCGATCGCACGGACCAGTCGGCTCCCACCCGAGCGAACCGAAGGGAGCTCTGGCGCAGTCTGAATCGAGACACAGCCGGCGTCCCGGTCCGGCGAGACGGCCAACAGGGCGCGAGAGATGATGGTGTCCACGGTGGTCGTGCCCGGCTCCGGGTCCGGGCCGCCCTTCGCTCGTGCCAGTACGTCACGCAGGAGGCCGCGGAGCGTCGCAGCCAGTTCCGCGATGCCGGCCGCGTCGCGGGCCGCCGCGTCGCGATCCTCCATACGGGACGGGAGTCGGGCCGCGAGAACCTCGAGCACGCCGAGCGGCTTTCGCAGGTCATGGGCGAGTGTTGCCTGCATACGTCCGATCACCGCGAAGCGTTCCGACGCGAGCAGGTCCTCGGCCAGTCGAGAGTTGTGTACGGCGATGGCAGCTTGGGAGGCGACCCGGCGGAGGAAATCGAGATGGAGGCTCGTGCAGGGCGACTCCGATGGCCGCGCCCGTGCGAGCAGCAGCCCGACGAGGTCCCCCTCACTCGTCCGCAGAGGGGCCACCGCTTCGATGCCAACGGCCTGGAGCGCGCGAATGGCCGGCGGGAACTCCAGATCTTCACGAAGGAGATGCGCGACGTCGACGAGGCTCTCCGCTTGTCGAACACACTCGTGAAGCTCGCGGTGATCGATGGCGGGGAGCGTCCCGGAAACGTGCGCGATGTCGACATCGTCGCCGCGACAGAGAACGACGGCGACACCCGCGGCATCCAGGCCACGGCGGGCGCTGTCCGCGAGTCCGGCAGCGCAGGTGTGTGGATCGGTAAGTTGGGCCACGGTTCGTGTGAACTCGTGCTCTTCTTCCGCGAGGCGATGGGCCCACCTCGACGTGGTCCACGAATCGACCCTCCCGAGGAGTCGGGTGCGCACGAGCTCCACGAGGAAGAGCGCTGCGAACACCGCACTGAAGAGCGCGCCTACGTGCCCCAACGGGATCCGGCTCCCGAACATGGACTCGGCGACGAGACTGGCGCTGCTCACGACGGTCGCGACTGTCGTGAGGTAAAGGCCCTTGGCAAGGATTCGCCGCACGTCGATGGCGATGTCGAACAGTTGGTGCCGCGCGACGGCGTACCCGAGCGAGAGTGGGGACAGCAGAAAGCCTGCTTGCATCATGGCCTGCCGGCCTACTGGGACGTGCTCGAGGAGCCCGAGCCAGGCTGACGAAGCGAACGCAGTCGCGCCCGTGAATCCCACGATCATTGCTTTGGCGCGAGTGCGCTGCACGATGGGGGCCGCGCTGCGGGCGGCGAGAATGCAGCGGACCAGGCACAGGACACCGAGTCCGATCGTCGTCGGGTAGAGCGCGCGCTTGTGAAAGAGCCAGGTCGCCTCTGGCGCGATCGGCAGAATTCGCCCGCCAAGAAAGATCGATGCTTGGACTACGTACGGAAGCACGGTCAACCACGGGGCCCTGGTGACGATGGCAAGCCGGCTCGGGAATACGAGGACGAGGTGGGCGATTGCCGGGGCCCACAATAGGCCCCCCATGGCGGCGAAGACGTACATGTGGGGAGCTCGTTGGTAACCGGCGAGTGTCCACGAGAGCGCGGTTGCAGAGCACATGAAGTACATGGCTACGGCTGGCACGGCGGGCGAGGAGGAGGTCCAGATCAACGCGATCGCGATGCTGCCTAGGATGAACCCGACGACAGCGGCGGCGACGGCGGGTCCCGCGACCTCGGCTCGTGTTGGCGCATAGGTCGGGACCCACGCCTGTTCGATCTTGCCTGCACGATCGATCTCGACTTCGAGTGGCGACACTCGACTCTGTACGGCCTGGTGCAAGCCCTGGACGTCGCTTACCTTCTGCCAACTGCCGTTCCGAGCACGGTAGGCAACGATACGATCGTGCGGCCGCAGCGGGCATGCGTCCGTCCAGGCCTTGTTCTCGGCGACGATCGCGTTGGGGAACAGGCGGCATGTCAAGTACCGTCCATGTTCCTTCTGGAAGGCGGGTATCAGCCCGATGGCCAGGCTGCTGAGGATCGTGACCCCGATGAAGGATGAGAGGAGCGTTCGCTGCGTTCGAGTGGTCACGAGTGGGCTTCAGTAAATCCCATTCCCGTCGACCTAGGCAACAACCGCCCCGCTGCGCACTGAGGCGGTTGTCGAGAAGCACCTACTCGGGCAGGAATGCGCCGCCCTTCTTGAGATCATCGAGAAGCCAGGCCCCGAGTCCGATCCGGATGAGCGCTTCGATCCGATCACTGCGCCAGTGCAGGCGGTCGTTGGAGAAGAACGGATCTCTCTGGTCTTGCAGGCCCGCGAATGCAGCAAACGCCTCCCCGGTCGTACGTTCGACGCTCGGGCGCGCGCTGATGCGGGCGACCCAGGCCGTCAGGTTCTCGAGTTCGGCCGGTACCGGATACCCGATCGCCGCGGCCATGATGACGTGGGGTGCGACGGCGACGTCGGCGCGTGAAAAGGGGCCGGCGAAGTACTCGCGGCCGGCCAGCTCCTGGTCGAGCGCGCCCTGGCGGCGGCGAAGCAGTGCGCCAGCGGCCGCTTGCGCAGTGGGCTCCGACGCCTCGAGCTTCGGGCGGAACACCTTGAACAGCGCAACCATCAGGGTGGCGGCGTCGAGCGGTCCGTCGGCCAGCAGCTCGATCCGACGGGCGCGCGCCCGATCCGCCGGGTTCGAGGGCAGGAGGGGAGGGGTTGGCCACCGGTCTTCGAGGTAGTCCGCGATCACCTTGGAATCCGCGATCACATCGTCGCCGTCGCGCAGCGCCGGCACCTCGCCCAGGGGATTCACTTCCAACAGTGCGTGTCGCTGGCTTTCCGTCTGAATCTCGTTCTTCTCGAACGCGATTGCCTTCTCGTAGAGGAGGACGCGGACCTTGAAGGCAAATGGACTGAGCGGGTGGTCGAAGAGCTGCAGCATGGGATCTCCTTTTCTCGGCTGCCCTTGTAGCGCCTTTCGTGCCACGGGAGGAGACCCTTGAATCGGTGAGCGACGGTGACCGCGCGTGGCTCGTTTGCCACGCGGCGTAGCGTGCGCGCCTCGGCGCCCGCTTGCTTCCGCGCAAGGGGGCGCCGGAGGCCGCTGCGGTTCCGGAGCGCCTACTGCTGGAAGTGGTTCAGGAGCAGCGCCGAAACCTCGGCTCCGGCGGTCTCGGGAACCCAGTGGCTCACGCCCTCGATCACCTCGAACCGGTAGCGGGCATCGACGTAGTCACCGGTTGCTTCCGCGCCTTCGCGGCATATCGCGAAATCCTCGTCGCTCCAGATGAACATCGTAGGGACCCGGATCTGGCCGACCGCGGCGGGCGAGAGGCCGCCTTCGCGGCTGACGTTCGCGCGGTACCAGTTGAGTGCGGCGCGCATCGCGTCGAGGTTGCCGATCTCGGCGACGTGCACGTTCACGTCTTCGCTCGATACGCCGTCGTAGACCGAACGAAGAAACGCGGAGTCGTTCGCCACGAACGTGTTCTCGAAGCCCGGTTGGGAGAAGAGGTCGAAGTAGCCCGACGCGTCGTACTGGCACGACGTCGGGTCCGCGAGCTCGGCGGCAAAGGCGTCGGGGTGAGGTATGGAGATCGGGTTGAGTGTGAGCAACCGATCCGGCGCAACGACTCCCACGCCCCAGGCCACCCCCGCGCCCCAATCGTGCCCGACGAGGTGGAAACGTTCCCACCTCAGTGCGTCGGCGATGTTCAGGACGTCGAAGATGAGATTCGTGATCTCGTAGTCTGCTACCGCGGTCGGGCGGGCGCCGGGGGAATACCCACGCTGGTTCGGGGCGACGGCCCGGTATCCGGCAAGGCCGAGTGCCCGGAGTTGGTCCTTCCACTCCCACGAGGTCGAAGGGAACCCGTGCAGGAGCAGAACGGGCTCGCCGTTCTCGGGTCCGGCGACTCTCGCATCGAAGACGAGGTCGCCGACTTCGATCTGGATTTGGTGGATCTCGTCGCTGCCGACCGGCTCGGCGGGGGCGGACGCGCTGCTCGCGCCGTCGCCGCAGGCGGAAACCAGGAGGAGGGGAACCAGAGCCAACAAGGGCAGGTTGCGCATTGCCCTCTTCTAACGGTGGGGGAAGTCTCGTGCAGTCCCTTGTCCGAATGTGGAAACCAGCCGGTCCTCTTCTGCGGCTGGGTTGCTATACGCGGAGGCGGGCCGCATCTGTGGCCGGTGGGAGAGGACGACGATGAGTGAGTTGGGCGCACTTCGGGAGCAGTTCGAGGAGAAGAAGAAGCTCGGTCTTTCGCTGAACATTCAGCGGGGCCAGCCGTCGGACGAGGACTTCGATCTGTCCGCGGGGCTTCTGACTTGCGTGGGGCCCGACGACGTTACGTCGCCGAGCGGGGTTGCGCTGCGGAACTACCCTGGTGGGGTCGCGGGCTTGAAGGAGGCCCGCGCGATGTTCGGCGCCCTCCTCGGCGCGACGGGAAACGAGACGATCGTGGGCAACAACTCGAGCCTGGCGATGCTCTCGAATACGCTGAAGTGGGCGCTGATCCGTGGCCTCGCGGGAAGCGACGGCCCGTGGGCGGCCGGCCCTCGCAAGATGATCGTGACCATTCCCGGCTACGATCGTCACTTCACTCTGCTCGAGGCGTTGGGGTTTGAGATCGTGGCCGTGTCGATGACGAGCGATGGACCCGACCTCGACGCCATCGAAGGTCTCGTCGCGAGCGACGCGCAGATCCGCGGTGTGGTGTTCGTGCCGACCTATAGCAACCCGACGGGCGACACGATCTCTCACGCGAACGTCGATCGACTCGCGCGGATGAAGACCGAGACGCCGGACTTCACGATTTTCGCGGACGACGCCTACGTGGTGCACCACCTGACGGACACGCCGCCCCGAGCCACATCGCTGCTTGCCGCTTGCCGGAGTGCGGGGAACCCCAACCGGGCGATCGTGTACGGCTCGACGTCGAAGATCACCTTCTCTGGGGCCGGCATCGGCTTCCTCTCGACGAGCGAGGAGAACGTCAAGCTGATCTCGAGCTACCTCTCCAAGGAATTCATCGGGCCGAACAAGATCGAGCAGCACCGGCACGTGAAGTTCCTCTCCGCGTATCCCGGCGGCATCGAGGGCCTCATGCGCGACCATGCCAAGATCCTCCGCCCGAAGTTCGAGGCGGTCGAGCGCGTGCTCGACCGCGAACTCGGGGGCACGGGGCTTGCGACCTGGACGAAGCCGACAGGTGGTTACTTCGTAAGTCTGGACACGGC
Source organism: Deltaproteobacteria bacterium (assembly GCA_029262355.1). Taxonomy (GTDB): domain Bacteria; phylum Desulfobacterota; class Binatia; order UBA12015; family UBA12015; genus VGTG01. Next base: position 11,373 of record JAJCZO010000451.1, on the reverse strand, counting down.
GAAGCCGGTTGTCGAGCGCGTCGTGGAGCTGGCGAACGAGGCGGGGGTGTCTCTCACTCCCGCGGGCGCGAGCTATCCGTTCGGCAAGGATCCGAGCAACGCGAACCTCCGCATCGCGCCGAGCCGTCCGCCTCTCGCGGAGGTGGAACAGGCCATGGAAATCGTCGCGCTGTGTGTCAAGCTTGCCTCGGCCGAGTACGGGGAGTAGTCCGGGGGCATGGCAAGCGTAGCCCAGACGACAGTTGAAGTTTCGGACGACGCCCCTCGGGTCGCGGCGGAGTGGGCGGGTCTTTTCGACACCGTCGAAGAGGTCGACGCACCGGTAACCCGCATCGAGGGTACGGTTCCCGCGGGCCTGGTCGGCACGCTGTATCGCAACGGGCCCGGGGTACACGATTTTGCCGAGTCGTTCTTCGACGGAGACGGCCTGATCCGCGCGCTCACCTTCCGCGAGGACGGCGGCGTGCATTTCAAGAGCCGCTACGTCCGCACGCCGAAATACGAAAAGCAGACCGCCCTAGGCCGCGCGGTCTCGCGTGGCGTCGGTACGAACCTGCCCGGTGGCTGGTTTCGCAACGCCTTTCGAGCGCCTGCACACGAGGCCAATACGAGCGTCTTCTGGCACGAGGGCGAGCTCTACGCGCTCGAGGAAGGGGGCCATCCTTACCGGATCAACGCGGATGATCTCTCGACACTCGGCATGACCGACTTCGAGGGCAACCTGACCGCGCGCAGCGCGTTCACCGCGCACCCGCACGTCGACCCCGAGACGGGAGATGCGCTCTGTTTTGGGACCGTCTTCGGATTGAAACTCGGACTGCAGGCGTTCCGCATCGATCGCAGCGGTCGCTTTCACGACATCGGCACAGTGCCGAAGCTGCGAGACTCATTCGTTCACGACTTTGCGGTGACGAAGAACTGGCTCGTGTTCTTCTTCACCCCGACGGTGACGAACATCTTGCCGATCCTGCTCGGGACGAGCACCTACTTCGATGAGATCGACTGGAAGCCGGAGCTCGGAACCGGAATCGCGCTGATGCCTCGCGCGGGCGGTGACATCATAGAGCTCGAGACTGAGCCGTTTCAGGTCGGCCACACGGTCGGGGCGTTTGAAGAGGGTGGTGAACTGATCGTCGACCTCTGCCAGCTCGACAACTGGTCGCAGATGGGCGATGCGGCGACCGCGTACCGGACGAGTGACTGGAAGGGCTACGGCGCGAGTCGGGTGCGCCGACACCGGATCGACCCGGCCTCGAAGAGCCTCAAGAGCGAGACGATCTGTTCTCTCCCGGCCGAGTTTCCGCGGATCCGCGCGGACACCGAGACACGCCGCGGGCGCTACGCGTTCTTCGCGGCGAACACTCGCCCGGGCGAGGGCGGCTGGTTTCGGGCGACCATGAAGCTCGACCGTGAGACCGGCGCGACCGACCTGCACGACTACGGACGCTACAAGGTGGGCCTCGAGCCGATCTTCGTCGCGCGCCCCGGGGGCACGGACGAGGACGACGGGTGGCTCATCGCGTTCGTCCACGACGGCAGAAATCGTGCGTCGGAGGTCGCAATCCTGGACGCGCGCCAGGTGTCGGATGGGCCGGTTGCGACGCTCCATCTTCCGGGGAACACCGGCGTCACCTTCCACGGCACGTGGCGGCCGGGAGCCTGATCTCTACGGGGACGGCGGTGCACTCGTCGGGCAGGCATCCGAGCGCGCGGAGTCGCTGGGTGAGGGCGGGGGGCGGGGTCCGATCGGGGTGCGGCCTGCGCGTCCTGCGGTTCACTGCGCTGAGAACGGGCCTTTTCCCATCTGATCTCGTACCGACACGACGTTCGGGTTCGTGAGCGACCGCCGCTGCCAATTTGCGCCGTCGACGACGAGGGTGTGCCCGGAAATGAACCGACCGTAGGGTGACGCAAGGAACGTCGCCGCCCAGCCCAACTCCCGCGGCCGCCCGACGCGCAGCGCGGGCTGGCAGGGGTCCTTGTCGTTCGTCCGGTCGAGGTTGCCGCGGATGTCGGCCGTCATGTCTTCGTGTGGCATGAGCCCCGGCACGAGTCCGTTCACCTGGATGCCGTACGGTCCCCACTCGACCGCGAGGGTTTCGACCATGTTCTTCACGCCGGCCTTCGCAGCCGCGGAATGGGCGAAGCCGGGGCCGCCCGTCCATGCGTAGGACGCGCCGACGTTGATGATCGACGCCGGCGTGGCGGCGTCGAGGTGGCGGCGGCCGAACTCGCGAGCGCAGAAGAATGTGCCGTTCAGGGTGATGTCGACGACGGTGCGCCACGCGTTCGGGCTCATGTCTTCGGCTGGTACGGGGAAGTTGGCGGCGGCGTTGTTGACGAGCACGCTCGGCCGCCCCACCTCCTTTTCGATCGTGTCGAACGCATTCGAGATCGATTCGGGATCGCGAATGTCGCACGGCGTGACGCAAACCGCGGCGCCGAGCTCGGTCATCGCGGCTCGACCCGCTTCGAGGTGCTCTTCCTTGCGGCTGGAGATGGCGATCTTCGCACCGAGGCGCGCGAACTCGGATGCGATGGCCTTCCCGAGCCCGGTTCCCCCGCCGGTGACGAGGACGGTCTGTCCATCGAAGGTGCCAGGTTGGAGCGCAGTGGCTCCGGTGTCGGGTGCGTCCGGAATTCCGTTCGACATGTCTCGCTAGTCCTTCTGCGTCGGTGCGGGAGGTTTGACCCAAACGCCCGGGAACGAGGGCGCGCGCTGTTCGCCACGCGCCGTCTTGAACTCTTCGAAGTCGGGCGCCTTGTTGATCACAGTCTGCATCAGCAGCTCGTCGTTCATCGACACGCGAACCTCGGGCTCGTGGAGATTGCGGATTACGCGACGAGCGAGCTTGACCGAGATCGGCGGACTCGCGGCGATCTTCTCGGCCATTTCGCGTACGGTCGAATCCAACTCTTCGCGGGCTACGATCCGCGAGATCACGCCGTGTCGCAGTGCCTCGTCGGCCGACATTGGTCGGCCCGTCAGGACCATGTCGCTTACGACGCCGTGCCCGCACATCTGGAAGAGGCAGGCGACGCCGCCGGTGTCGGCGATCACACCATGTGTGAGTTCGGGCAACATGAAGCGCGAGCCCTCGGCGGCGATGCGAACATCGCAGAGTAGCGTGCGCTGGAACGAGCCGCCGATGGTCCAGCCGTGGTTGGCAACGAGGATCGGGATGTCGAGCTCGAACACCTGTTGAATGCCACGGTGGCCGCGAGTCATCAGCTGGTGGTGGCTCATCTCCATCTGCTGGCGGCCGATCTGCGAGACGTCGCGTCCGGACGAGAAGGACTTTCCCTCCGCACGCCAGATGGCCACCCGCACGTCGGGGTTGTCGCGAAGCTCGGCGAGAATCTCGAAGAGTCGCGCATCCATCGAGTCATCGAAGGCGTTGTGTTTGTCTTGATTGTCGTTGGTGATGATGGCGACTGGCCCCTCGTACGAGAGGCGAACCCGATCTTCGCTCATGGTGGCTCCTTGGTTTGCGCCGGCGAACCCGCTCGCGGTCACTGGATGTATCGCAGGGAAGGTGGCTCGTCCACGTTGGCCGGCGCGGCGGGCGGCGTCGTCCCGCAGGGCCTTCTTTGCGATCTTGCCGCCGGACGATCGGGGCAGTTCGTCGAGCACGACGAGGCGTTCGGGTAACGACTCCTTCGAGGCGCCCTGGGCCTCGAGGTGAGCGACGAGGTCGTTCAGTGAGAGTTCGGCTGCGAAGCGCAGCTCCACGTAGACGCAGACTCGCTCGCCGAACGTCGGGTCGGGCATCGCCACGGCGGCGGCGAGGCGGACGCTGGGATGTTCCTCGACCGCCTCTTCGACCGCCGGGGCACTGATGTTCTTCCCGCCGCGGATGATGAAATCGCCGACGCGCCCTTCGACCGTGAGATAGCCCTCGTCGTCGATGCGCACGACGTCGCCTACCAGGAACCAGCCGTCGTCGCGGATGAGCTCCCGGTTCGCCTCGTCGTCAGCGTAGTAGCCGAGACTGAGCGTGCCGCCCTTGCAGCCTGGCTGGCCCCGTCCGGTGCCCGTGACGTCATTCCCGCTTTCGTCGAAGAGTCGAACCTGCATGTCCTCGATCACGCGGCCGGCGGTGGTGAGACGTTTCTCGCGGGTGTCGCGCGTCGTGGTCCCGCAGAGCGCGCCCGTTTCGTTGGAGCCGTAGAACTGCAGCACGTCCGCGCCCGTGCGCTCTTCGAACTCGGCGGCGCGTGCGTAGGGGACCTTCTCGCCCCCGGTGTAGAGTGCTCGCAGTCGAGACAGGTCGCGACGGTCGGCCTCGGGCGAGTCGAGGAGCATCATGAATTGGGTGCTCACGGCCGCGAGCACCGTCACGCGGTGGGCTTCGATCGCCGCAAGAGTCTCCTCGGGAGTGAAGCGCGGCATCACGACGGCAGGTGCGCCGAGAATCGCCGGGGTGAAGTGGGAGGTCCATAGTCCGAAGCCAAACGGGGCTGGGACGGCCGACAAGAAGACGTCGTTCACCGAGAGCTCTCCCGAGTGGGCGGCGAGCTCGTGGAAACTGAACCACCGCGCCTGGTGATGCATCACGCACTTGGGCATGCCGGTCGTTCCCGACGTCGAGTTGATCAGCCAGAGATCTTCTTTGCCGAGCCGACGGGCTTCGATCTGGTTGGCGAGCGCGGGATGTCGCCTTGGGAGCGCCCCCGGCTGGCCATTGATCTCGATGGTGTCTCCCGGTTCCAGCTCGCCGTCAATCGTCACGTGATGCCGCAGCCCGACGCCGACGCCGCGTAGATCCCCGACGAGTGCTGCCATGTCGAACTCTCGGTACATCGGACGACTGATGAGCGCGCTCGCACCCGTCACGCGAAGGAGATGCTCGATCTCCTTGCGGCCGGCGCGGGGCCCAATCCCCACCGACACGAGGCCTGCCTTTTCGGTTGCGACGAACGCGACGTGCACCCCGGGGCCGTCGGGCAGGATCACCGCCACTCGCTCGCCAGAGGCGAGGTCGAGGTCGAGGAGAAGGCCGGCGAGCGCATCGGACCGCGCCGCGTAGGCCGACCAGGTCAGCCGGTAGTCGCCGGCGACGAACGCGAGCTCGTCCGGCTTCGTGGTGGCGTGGTCTTCGATGACCTTCGCAAGGGTCCCCATCGATACGGAGCTGTACCATGGTGCTGCCGAAGGGCCCGCGTCGGGAACGGGCGGGGTTGGGAGCCAACGAGGTGGTCATGCGCCCCCGCTGGGTCGGAGTGCCCGACGGGCCCATGGCTCACGGGGCGATGTGACTTGCTTTCCGGTGTCCCGGCGAGCGAGAACGATGGGTGGGTGTCCGGTCCGGCGGCCCCGATCTCTAGGAGGACACCATGGCTCAGACCACTCAGCTCCGTCGTATTGACAACATCGAGAACGAGGCCCAGAGGATCTTCGCGTTGCAGCGCGAAGCGTATCTGCGGAGCCCATATCCCTCGTACGAGGAGCGGCTCGAGCGGCTCAACAAGATCGAGCGAATTCTCCTCGACAACGCGGATGCGATCGCCGCCGCGATCAACGAAGACTTCGGTCATCGCAGCCAGCACGAGACCAAAATGCTCGAGCTGTTCGGCTGCGTCGACGGTCTCCGCCAGACGAAGAAGAAGTTGCGCAAGTGGATGAAGCCGCAGAAGCGAAAGGTGTCGGTCCTGTTTGCGACCGGTAAGAACAGGGTCATTCCTCAGCCGAAGGGTGTCGTCGGCGTCGTCTCGCCCTGGAACTATCCTCTGTTTCTCACGATCAGCCCGCTCACGAGTCTCCTCGCTGCGGGCAACCGAGCGATGATCAAGATGGCGACGAACTCGTCCAATCTCTGTCGGCTGCTCGCCGATAAGTTCTCCGAACAGTTCGACGAGTCGGAAGTCGCCATCTTGCCAGGAGTGCGCGGCTCGGACTTCTCGACGCTGCCGTACGACCACATCATCTTTACAGGGTCCGCCGACGCGGGCCGCACGGTGATGCGTTCGGCGGCTGAGAATCTCACGCCGGTCACCCTCGAGCTTGGCGGCAAGTCGCCGACGATCATTTGTGACGACTTCGACGTGAAGGAAGCGGCTTCGCGCATTCTCTACGCCAAGCTCGTGAATGCCGGTCAAACCTGTTTGGCACCGGACTACCTGTTCGTTCCGACGGCGAAGCGGGACGCGTTCGTCGAGGCGGCGAAGGAGATCGTGGCGCATCGGTATCCCGACACGAACGAGCAGAGCTACACGTCCGTGATCGACGAGAAGTCGTACCGGCGTCTGCGCGACACGCTCGACGACGCCGCGGCGAAGGGTGCCACGATCGTCCCGCTCGTCCCTGACGCGGCCTTCAACGATGTTCGCCGCAAGCTCCCGCCGCACCTCGTCCTCGACGTGACGGACGACATGCGGATCATGCAGGAGGAGATCTTCGGACCGCTCTTCCCCGTGAAGACGTACGCCGGTCTCGATGAGGTGGTCGAGTACATCAACGCGCGCGATCGACCGCTGGGTCTCTACTTCTTCACCCACGACGCGGCGGTCGAAGAGAAGCTGTTGTACAGCACGATTTCGGGCGGCGTGACGGTCAATAACTGCGTGTTTCACATCGCGCAGCACGACCTGCCCTTTGGCGGCGTCGGCGCGAGCGGCATGGGCCACTATCACGGGCACGAGGGATTTCTCGAGTTCTCGAAGATTCGCCCGGTCTTCACGAGCCCGAAGATTGACGGGCTTTCGATGTTCTACCCGCCGTACACGAAACAGCACGCGCGGCTGGTGAACTTCCTGCTGAAGTTCAAGAGGTAGCAGCGCGCCAGATCAAGCTGCTCTCGATGGGACGAGTGCGCTCGGCGGCGCGGCGGCCTGCTCGACCATTGCGTGCCAGCGTTCCTTGCCTGGGATCGTCCAGATGAACGCCATCGACAGGGACCACATGAATACGAAGCTCGTGTGGAGGTAGGCGTAGTTGTCCGACGCGAGGATGACGATCATCCCCAGAATGGTTCCCATGGCCGGAGCGCGTATTCGCGGAGGTAATCCCCAACTTCGGATTAGTGCGGCCACGAACACGAAGCCGTAAACGAGGAAGCACAGGATCCCGGCGTAGAAGAGATAGAGTACGAAGCTGTTCGAGACGAAGCCGTAGCGGGCGGCCTTCTTCTCGTCGCCCTTCAGTGCGTGCTCGATCCCGTGTCCAGTGCCGACGAGGGCGACGGTGAAATCCTGCTCCACGCGGTCGAGAAGCTCGAGTGGACGCACGACGAGCCGGTACGCCATGTTGTCGTCGCCAGCTTCGCCGCCGCGGCCGAAGCGCTCGGCCATGAAATCGGTGGAGATGAAGAAACTTCCGACCACGGCCAAGCCAGCGGCGAGCCCGATGATCCGGATTGCCCTCGTGGGTATGAGAAGGATCGTCGGCGCGACGAAGAACGCGATCGCGAGCAGGCCGTGGCGACTGTAGGTCGTCAGGCATCCCATGAAGCAGAGGATCATGATGGGTGGTGCCAGCAGCGCCCGCCGTCTCAACGTGCTGAATAGTCCCACGAGGAAGCCAACCGCTGCCGAGGCACCCGCGAACGCGGTGGACGTGCCGTACATGCCGTACGTGCGCAGGGTGGTGGCCGTCTTCACCATGCGACGCTGGTAGGACTCCTTGCCGACTTCGGCGGGGTAGGCCTTGTAGAAGATGTCGTCGACCCAGAGCGCGGTCTCCTTCGATCCGGCTTGCATCATCGCGACGATCCCGACGACTCCGCCGGCCAGGAGAACTCCTCGCTCGATCGCCTTGAAGTAGGCTTCTTCGCGCATCACGCGCGGCAGGATGAGCCACGGCGCAAGCGCGATCGCATAGCGATACGTCCAGAATCCCGGTTCGATGAGGATCTTGTAGCGCAGAAACGCGGCGACCACTCCGATCGCGAACGTTCCGAGGAGCAGCGCCGCCCACCGCGTTGTGGTCGCGACCGTCTTGGTGACCGGGCCGTGATTATAGAAGGCGGCGAGGACCGCGATGCCCGTGAGGTCGGACCAGTACAGGCTCAGGGGTCCCAGCTTGTTTCGTGTCGTCGGAAACGCGAGGAAGATCATCACCCAAAGCGTCAGCAGGATCGGGCTCTTTTGCTTCGCGAGGCGATACAGAAGGTAGACGTACGGGAGGACGAGTACGCTGGGGTTCACGTCTGCGCCTCGTCGGTTCGGCTTGGGTCGACGGCGCACGGGTACGCCAGGTCGCCGAAGCGCTCCGACGCCATGCGTGTGACCGTCTCTCGGGCGCGCGTGTGAGCTTCTACGATCTTGGTAGCGGGCACTCGTGAACGTCTCTTCACAAGGATCTCTTCCAACCCGACCGCGGAGAGCGCGAGGTAGGTTGCGCAGCGCGTGAGGTAGCCGGCGGCTCGTTGCGCCGCGAGCACGGGATGGTCCCCCGCCTGATCCGCCACGACCTGTAGGCGCGCTCGTGTGCTGCTGACGTACTTTTGCGCGGACTGGCTCTGCATCTCACGGTAGCAGTACAGCGGTTCGGAGACGTTGGTGAATGGGAATCGCCGTAGGGCTTCCGATAGGAAGGCGTGGTCTTCGGATGTTCGGTAGTGGCTGTCGACCGCTACGTGCTCGAGCACTTCCGCTCGGAACAGCAAGGTCGGGTGCGCGACCGGCGGCGGCTCGAGCGGCGCGAGGAATCGGGTACCCGATTGGAGATCGCAGCGCAGCCCGACGCAGCGTTCACTCGCGTCGGCTACGGTGATCGCCGTCCCCACGAACATCGCGCGGGGCTCGGCGCGCAGGGCGGCCATCTGACGTTCGAACCGATTGGGGAACGACCAGTCGTCGGCGTCCTGCCAGGCGATGAGCTCGCCGCGGGCCTCGCGCAGGCCGGTTGCCCGCGCGGCGCCGCGGCCCTGGTTCGCCTCGTGGCGCACGAGGCGAACTCGAGGATCTCGCGCAGCGTCGATCACGTCGTTCACGCGCACCCGCGAGCCATCGTCGACGACGATGCACTCCCAGTCCTCGAATGTCTGCGCCAGGATCGACGAGAGGCTCATCGGGAGATCGTCGCGTGCCTCGAATGCGGGAATCACGACGGAGATCATGCGGGCCTCGTAAGAGCCGATTCGTATATCTCGAGCGTGCGCTCTGCGGTTCGTCGCCACGAGAACCTCTGGGCACGTTCTTGTGCGCGCGCGCCGAGGTCCTCGCGCAGAGTGGAGTCCTGCGCGATGCGCCTGAGAGCCGTTCCAATCTCTTCGACCGAGGTCGGGTCGACGAGAAGTCCGCCGTCGCCGACGACCTCGGGCAGGCTCGTCGTGTTCGAGCTGATGACGGCGCAGCCGCATTGCATCGCCTCGAGTGCCGGTAGGCCGAATCCTTCGAAGAGGGACGCGAACGAGAATCCGTCGGCGAGTCGATAGAGGATGTTCAGCTCGGCGTCGTCTACCGGCCCAAGGAAGCGAGCACGGCCCTTCCACTCGTCGGCGCGGAGTGCGTCGAATACGGGATCGCCGTCCCAGGCGTGGGTTCCCACGATCAGTAGTTCGTGGGGAATCGCGTCGATGTTGTTGCCGAATGCCCTGATCAGTCGCAAGAGGTTTTTCCGGGGTTCGACGGATCCCACGCTCAGGAAGAACGGCCGGTCGATCGAGTGCTTCTCGCGCACGCGCCTGAAGTCCTCTTCACCGGGCTCGACGCAGAACTGGGCGGCCGTGCCGTGGGGCACCACGTGTACGTCGAGATCATCACTCACGAGGCGGCGAAATTCCGCGGCGGTGTACGCCGACGGGCAGACGATCGTCGCATCGCGCTTGATGATGTCGCGCATGTGCCCGCGGAACAGAAACGGGTAGGAGTGCGAGAAATGCTTCGCGTCGGTGAGGAGTCCGACGTCGTGGACTGTGACGACGACCGGTCGCTTCGTCGGGACGACGTAGCCGGGCGCGGAGATGTGGAGAAGATCGAACTCGCCGATCTCGCGCTCGAGGGTGGGCCGCCTCAGAAAGTGCCATTTTGCGAGCCACGTCCGACGGCCTCCGGGCAGAACCCGCCCGTCGGTCTCGCGGCAGCGCGCCTCGAGAAGGTCGCCTTCCAGGTTCGACCAGGTGGCGACGGAGAAGGCGTCGACGCCACAGTCGTCCTTCAGGTGTCGATGAAGCTCGCGGCCGTATCGTCCCAGCCCGCTCTCGCGCCGATGGAAGATGTGGTCGTTGAACTGGGCGACGCAGAAACCAGGAGGGAGACCCACATGGATTTATCGGCTCCGGGGGCCAGATTCCTTAGGGAATTCACGGGTGGAGGCCTAACGAATCCCCACCAGCGACCGATAGTTTAGAGACCTTGAAGATCGCCTACGTGGTTCCTGCCTTCCCGATGCCCTCCGAGACCTTCGTTTTCCGCGAAGTGCTGGGCCTCCTCGATCGTGGCATTTCGATCGAGGTTCATGCGGTCACGCGTCCGAGCGCGTCGGAGCTCGCGGTTTTACCGAAAGAGGCGCAGGCTCTCGCGCAGGCGGTTCACTACGTCGACCGGTTCGAGTCGGCTCTGGCGCTGCCCTGGGCTCTGACGTCGCGTTCCGCGAGGGCGCTCAACGCGCGGCTCGACAAAGAGGCTACGCGGAAAGCCAACGGGCTTGCGCGGTTGGCGCGCGCGGGCGCGATCGCGCGGCGCGTGAAGGCGTCTGGCGTGGAGCGAATCCACGCGCACTGGCCGTACGCCGCGCAGATGGCGTCGCTCGCGCACGAGCTAACGGGGGTTCCGTTCAGCGTGAGCGTCCACGCCCACGAGGTCGCGCATGATGGAGGACACTTCGCCGCGATCTACGAGAAGCTCGAGTTCGCGAGCTTCTGCAACCGGGCCGCGATGGAGTATCTCCTCGAGCGGTTGCCGTCGGCCGCGGCCGGGCGCTCGAAGTTGAACTATCACGGCGTCGACCTCGAGAGCTTCCCGCTTCTCGATCTCGCGTCGCCGCCACCGCCCCTCGAGGTCCTCGCCGTCGGGCGGCTCGCGAAGACGAAGGGGATGAACCACCTTCTGTGCGGCCTCGCCCTCGCGCGGGCCGAGGACCTCGACGTCCGTCTCACCATCGTCGGCGATGGTTCGCAACGGCCGCTCCTCGAAGAGCATGCCCAGCAGCTCGGTCTCGCCGATCGGGTGACCTTCAGCGGATGGATCGAGCATGGGAAGGTGCGAGAGCGCCTGGCCGCGTGTCATGTCCTCGCGCTCCTGCCGGACATCGATTTCCACGAGGGGCTGCCGAACGTCGTTCTGGAAGCTCAGGCGGCGGGGCGTCCTGTCGTGCTGTCGCCGCTGCCCGCGGCACCCGAAGTGCTCGTTCAGGGCGAGAACGGCTGGATGGTGTCGACCCCCGAAGCGGTCGAGGAGGTGGTGGACGTCCTGCGCATGCTCCTAAAGGAG
>JAJCZO010000450.1 GCA_029262355.1 Deltaproteobacteria bacterium | reverse complement strand
GCCGGGTAAACCAGGGTTTCTAGAGGACCCCTCGGATTTCGGAGAGCATCGGCGCGCTGCGCTCGAGAAAATCGTCAGGCGCCATCAAAGGCGACAGGACGAACCGCCGCGCGCCGCTTCTGGCGAACGAGGCAAGTTGCTCCAGACAATCCTCGGGCCGGCCGAGCAGACAATACTTCCGCGCGGCATCCTCGAAGGGCCTGTTGTAGATCATCTGCAGAGTGCTCGCCGCACGCGCCAAGGCTGCATCGTAATCGTCGTCGAGAATCGTGAAGAGAAACGCATCGGTGCGAAACGGGATCTCGCCGCGCCGCGCATCTAGCGCATGGCCACGAATCGCGTCGAGATTTTGCGCGTACATCTCAGCCGAGCACATGTGCGAGATGTATCCGTCACCGAGTCGACCCGCGCGTCGAAACGCCGGTGTTTTGCGTCCGCCCACGATGATCGGTGGTCCACCCGACTGAAGAGGCTTGGGAGCGATCGCGACCGGCCCGAAGGAGAAGTTCTTTCCCTCGTGCCCCACCTTCTCGCCCGACCAGAGCTTGCGCAGCACCTCGATCGCCTCGTTCGCGCGGCTGCCCCGCTGATTCACGGGAACCCCGCAGGCCTCGAACTCGGGAGGAAACTCCCCACCGACACCGACGCCCAGATCGAGCCGACCGCCGGACAGAACGTCGAGACTGGCGGTGACCTTGGCCGTCGTCGCCGGATGGCGCAGCGGCAACAGGTAGACCCCCGTGCCGATTCGAACGCGCTCCGTCGCTGCCGCGACGAACGACAACAAGGTCAAGGATTCTAGAATCGGCACATGGAACGACACGTGATCACCGACCCAGATCGAGTCAAATCCCAGTTCCTCGACGCGCCGTGCCGTCGACAAGACCTGCTCTCGCTCCTGCGCCATCATGACGACGCCGCACTCGATCTGATCGCGGAGAACGAGAGGGTCGGGGGCCATCAATCAATCCTTCGGCAGACCGAGGATGCGCTCGGCGATGATGTTGCGCTGGATGTTCGGCGTGCCGCCGCCGATCACCACCTCGGGCCAGCTGAGCGAGAAGTGCTGCCACTTGCCGCCGCCCGGCGTCGCTTCCCCGCTAGCTACGCTCGCCGCATTGCCGCAGATCTCGAGCGCGATCTCGCCCATCTCGATCTCGAGGTTGGCACGATGCAGCTTGTTGATCGAGGTCTCACTGCCCAGCTTCTCACCCTTGAGCTGCTTGGTGAGAAAACGCAGACCATTGAGCCGCATGGCCTCGATCCGCGTTTCGACGCGGACCAGACGCGCGCGCAGGGGCCCGTGCGCACTCGCCGGCCGCCCGTTCTTCTGGGTCGTCTGCGCGAGCTCTTTCAGCTCTGCGTAGCGCCGCACCAGACCCTGAACTTCCGAGATGCTGGAGCGCTCGCTCGCCAGGGCCGAGACGGTGACCTGCCACCCCTGCCCCTCCTCGCCCAGTCGGTTCTCTGCCGGAACGCGAACGTTGTCGAAGAAGACCTCGGCGAACACCGCCGAGCCCGCCATGTTCTTGATCGGCCGGACATCCACGCCCGGAGACTTCATCGGAACGAGTAGGCACGTAATGCCATCGTGTTTCGCGGGACCATCGGACGAGGTCCGCACCAGCAGAATGATCCACTCGGCCCAAGGCGCGAGCGAGGTCCAGATCTTCTGACCGTTGACGACGTACTCGTCGCCCTCTCGAACCGCCTTACACTGAAGGCTTGCGAGATCGCTCCCGGAGCCCGGCTCCGAGTATCCCGTGCACCACTGGTACTTGCCGTCGAGGATCTCCGGAATGAAACGCTGCTTCTGCGTCTCGTTGCCGTAATGGATGATCGACGGCCCCACCCAGGCGAGCCCCATGAAGCAGGTCCCCAGGCTCGGCGCCCGACGATCGGACATCTCTTCCTTCAAGATGACCTGCTCCATGATGCTGCCGCCGCCACCGCCTACGTCGCTCGGCCACGAAAAGCCGACCCAGCGCTTGTCGCGCACCTTGCGCTGCCACTCTCCCTCGAACTCCGGCTTGCGCTCTTCGACCGGCGGCAGGTTCTCGTCGAGAAAGCGGCGAACCTCATCGCGAAACGCCTCTTCCTCTGGGCTCAGCTCGAAGTCCATATCAGAGTCCTCCCAGCGCGGCGACGCGCTGGTAGTGATGATCGGCGTCGCCGAACATGGGCCTCACCCAGCGGGCCCGCTTCAAGTAGAGCTGAATGTCGTACTCCCACGTGTACCCGATCCCACCGTGGAGCTCGACACCCTGAAGCCCCATGCCCGGCAACACTTCGCTGGCGTAGGCCTTCGCGCGACTCACCGCGATCGCAGCGTCGTCTGCCGACTGATCGAGTGCCCATGCGGCGTAATACGCCAGAGACTTGAACGACTCGACGTCGACGTACATCTCCGCCAGAGGGTGCTTGACGCCCTGAAATCGACCGATCGGAGAACCGAACTGGGTACGTTCTTTCGCGAACGCGGTGGTCATCGCGAGCCCGCCCTCCGCCGAGCCCACGGCCTCGGCGGTAACCAAGGTCGCCCCGACGTCGAAAATGTACGACACCGTCGGCCATGCGCTGCCAGCCGCACCGAGTCGTATTCCCTCGTCGACGCGTACGCCGTCGAGCGTCAAGGTGGATACACGCTTGGTGAGATCCACCGATGGATGGGCGTCGACCGAGACACCTGCGCCACCCTTCTCTATGACCGCGAGGGAGATCCCGTCGGGCCCGACGCCCGCGCTCGAGCGATAGACGACCACGAACAAGTCTGCCGCGCTCGCATCCGAGACGCAGCATTTCCGACCGCGCAACACTTCGCCATCTCCGTCCGGCGCCGCAAGCAGTGCGATGCCTTCGGGATCGAAGCGATCGCTCTCCTCCAACAGCGCCACCGTCGCGATCCGCGAGCCGTCCGCGAGTCCGGGAAGAAAGCGCTGTTTCTGCTCGTCGCTCCCGGCGCGCATGATCGCCTGCGCCGCGAGCGTCTGCGAAACGAGAGGAGATGGGAACAACCCACGCCCGGCCTCCTCGAGCAACACGACCGACGTGACGAGCCCCATCTCTGCACCGCCGTACGCCTCGGGGATCGTCAACCCGACCCAACCCAGTGCCGACATTCGGCTCCAAAGCTCGCGAGAGAAGCCGTCCGTGGCTTCAGCCTGGCGGCGAACTTCTTCGAGAGGTGCGTGCTCGTCGAGGAACTTCCGCACCTCGCCCCGGAGGATTTCCTGCTCTTCGCTGAATCCGAAATTCATGGCTTTCTCCTGATCCTCACGGCGTAAAGAACGGAGAGCCCATTGTCCATTTGCATCCTCCGCCCGCTCGACGCAGAACCCCAGCATGAACTTCTCGGTCAGTCTCGCCACGGATCGCATCCAGTCCGGAACCGAGTTCGTCGGCGCGCCCGCGATCTCGGAGATCGCACGCGCCGCCGAAGACGCCGGCTTTCATGCCTGCTTCGTGACCGACCATCCCTACCCCGTCCAACGCTGGCTCGACGGCGGCGGCCACCACGCCCTGGACCCCTTCGTCGCGCTCACAGTCGCCGCGACGGCCACCCACACGATCAAGCTCCACACCCACATCGTCGTGCTGCCCTACCGCAATCCATTCCTGACCGCGAAGGCCGGACTCACGCTCGATCTCGTATCGGGCGGCCGACTGATCCTCGGTGCCGGCGCGGGGTACTTGAAGGGCGAGTTCCAGGCGCTCGGGGCCGACTTCGATTCACGCAACGATCTCTCCGACGAAGCCATCGTCGCGATCAAGCGCGCCTGGACCGAGAGCGACGTCAAGATGGAGGGCCGCTACTTCAACGCGCGCGGTAACACCATGCTCCCCCGCCCGGTCGCGCAGCCGCACCCTCCGATCTGGGTCGGCGGCAACTCGAAGCGCGCCATCCGACGCGCCGTCGAGCTCGCCGAAGGCTGGGTGCCGTTCCCGAACAGTGCCGCGATGTCGCCGTTCACGCGCAGCCCCGTTCTGGAAACGAACGAGGAGCTGGCGGAACGAATCACGTTCGCGAGCGCGCACGCGGCAACGGTCGGCCGCATTGCGCCGCTCGACATCTGCTACTCCATCAATGCGCATACCAGCGAGCCCGATCCTGTGGACCAGCTGCGCAGTCACGTCGAGAGCCTCGAGAAGCTCGGGGTGACCTGGCTCACCGTGGGCTTTCCGGCCGAGACCCGCGCGGAATACATCGAGACGCTACGGACCTTCGCGGCCGGGATTCTCTGACTCCGAGCGCGCGAGGTCGACGGCGTCACGCAGCGCGTCCGAGAGCCCCGAGGAAAAGCCATACCCCGGCGCGTCTGGGTCACCTTGCAGTTGAATGCTCAGTCGCCCTCGACCCGAGCCTCCCTCGAGACGCGAGACCACTTCAGGGAGAGGCGCGCCGAGAACTCGCAGGAGCGCGTCGCCATCCCCCGTTTCCCGCAGCTCAATCTTCTCGAACCCAAGGTCGATGTCGGCAGCCGCGAGCGGGCGAAGCCGCGCGCGCGCTACCAGGTCGATGCGACCCGCATCGACCTGGTAGCCACTGAACTCCTGGAAATACGAATCAAAATCACGCAGGCGACCGTCCGCAATCGAGAACGTTCCCGCCACACCGCGCGTCGACGTGTCGCCCGTCAACTCGAACCGCGACCGTAGGGGCCCACGGGCCTCCGCTCTCAGGAACAACGGACCGGCGGTGCCGGCCGGTCCATCGATGAGCCCTTGGACCCGACGCAAGCGCAGCCGGAACTCCGGAACGACCGTCGCATCCATGACTTCGATCCCGCCATCGCTCACACGAATTCCGAGCGGAGGCGACGAGGTCGTGGGGACGGGCGCCTCGCCGAGCACCTCGCCGAGAGCCCGATAGAGCGAATCCAACAGCGACGAAGACTCGGGGAAGCCTGCTTCGAGGAGCTCCAGGAGCTCGATGCCCGACGAGTCGCGCCGCAACCAAACCCGCGGCTCGCTGACGACCGCGCGACGCAGTCGGACGCGCCGCGGGAAGAACGACAGATGATCGGCTTCGAAGCGCGCGCTGCCCACGTGCACCAGCGGCCGATCCTCTCCGCCGCGCCTCAGGGCCACCGCGGCGTTGCGCAACTCGATCACGCCACGACCCGAGAGACCCGGTGGGCCTTGGAGGTCGAGATCCGCGTCGATCACGCCCGCGGTCGCGACAGCCTCGCCCAGCCGGCCGTCGAGGAGCCGCTCGAGCGGCACGCCTTCGACCCGCAGATGCGCAGCCCCCGGGGCCTGCTTCGTCGGCCGGTTCATGTCGACGACGACCCGACCTCCGGCGTACGTGGCTCGCATCTCGAGCTCGCCGGTCGCACTGCTCGATGCAACCTTGCGAAGCTCCAGACGCTCCAGGATGAACGGTGGCCCGCGCGGTGGCGGAACCCACTGCGCGTGATCGACCTGCGCGGAGTCGACGCGCCACGTCCAGGGCGGAGACTCTCCGTCGGTGTTCCCAGAGGCAAGCGTCGGTGCGAGCTCGACCCCGGCGGCCTCGACCCGCCCGATGTCGACCCGCCGCGCCCGGCTGTCCACGCTCAGCGCGTCCACACGAAGCTGCCGGGTCCACAGCAGGCGCTCGCCACTCACCTCCAGCGACACATCGCGACCGAGGATCTCTCCGCCGGCCAGCGGCGCCGACGACTCCTTCGCCCACCCGCACTCATACCAGACCCGCCCTGAGGCCCTGCCACCAAGTCGCCACTCCCGACTGCGGACGAGGACGGAGAGAGAGACCTCGTCGATCTCTGCGCCGAGCAGCAGCTGGGGCGCGTCGTCCACGAACTCCACGTCCGCGACGAGACGGCCGGTCGCATTCATCACGCCCAGATCCGCGGTAATCGACACGAGCCCGTCTGCGCGCCTCGCAAGCTCGACGGCACTCAGCCCGAACCCGGAGACCACGAGTGGCGACGCGCCGTCGCGGTGGATCCGCACCTCGTCGATGAGGATCGATGCAATGCCCCACTTGCCGTCCTCCGCGGCGAGACGGCCCATGCGGCGCAGAATCCCCGCAGCCGTGTCCGCGCCGTCCGAGGAGAGGTGGACCTGCGGTCCCCAGACTTCGAGGCGCGCGGCGCGTGTGTCGCCGCCCAACCACGCCCCCAGCCCTGCGTGTATGTAGACGCGAGCCGCCTTCGCGACAGGGGACGGCTCGGGCCCCACCCGCACCCCGCTCAACCGAAGCCGGAGCGGGGGCCACGTGGGCCGGACACCGGCAACGTAAACCGGCACACCGAGCGCCCCCGAAAGCGCACTCTGCACGGCCCGCGGAAGCGCCAAGGAAAACAACAGCCAGAACGCGCCCGCGAGTCCCACCACGGCGCCCCCGACAAGGAACAGAGGCCACCGGTCTTTGAGCCAACGCCCCATGCGAGGCAGCGTGCTATCAGAGAGAGCCGGCCCGGAACAGGGCGACGACCGCGCACGTGCGAGAAGGACCCCTCATGTTCGAAGCCGCAGAAATTGGACGTACGGAAGCCCGCGCCACCTACGAGGGACGCCTGCCGGGCCTCCGCGTAGATCTTCTGAATGCGCAGTTCGATCTACAGGAGGCCAAGTTCCCCGTTGTAGTCCTGGTCGCCGGCGACGATGACCTCGGCTGCAATGCCATGGTGAACGTCCTGCACGAGTGGATGGACGCCCGCTTCCTGCAAACCCACGTCTTCGGCCACCCGAGCGACGAGGAGCGCGAGCGCCCGCGCTTCTGGCGCTACTGGCGCGCACTACCCCGAAGCGGCGAGATGGCGCTCCACGTCAGAGCTTGGCCTGGAGCAGCCATTGCCGACCGCGCGCGGCGCAAGATCCGGAAGGCCGACTTCGAAAGCCGCATCGATCACATCATCCGCTTCGAGGACACCCTCGCCCGCGAAGGTGCGCTGCTGATCAAGTTCTGGCTCCACCTCCCCAAGAAGGAGCTCCAGAAGCGGCTGGCGCGCACGAAGAAGGATCCCGAGCAGAACTGGAGAGTGAGTGCCACCGACGGAGCCGTCTTCGAGAACTGGGACCGCGTGATGCCACTCGCCGAACGCCTGCTCAGTCGAACCAGCACGGGAACCGCGCCGTGGCACGTCGTCGAGAGCACCAATGCGCGCCATCGCAACCTCGAGGTCGGGGAAACGATCCTTCGGCTACTGCGCCAACGGTACGCTGGTTCCAGCGATGCGTCCCCCACACGCCAGCGCGCCGCCGCGCCAGTCGAGTTCGAGCGGGCCCCCGACGGCGTCCTCGCCCGTACGGATCTCACCACGTCCCTCTCCGGCGAGCGTTACGACAAGGAACTCGCCAAGCGTCAGCGCCAGATCCGTAAACTCTCGCTACGCGCTCGGAAGAAGGGTGTATCGTCTCTGCTGGTCTTCGAGGGATGGGACGCGGCCGGCAAGGGCGGAGCCATCCGACGCATCACGACGGCGCTCGATGCATCGGACTACCGAGTCATACCCATCGCCGCACCCACCGAAGAAGAACGTGCCCACCACTACCTCTGGCGCTTCTGGCGCCACCTCCCCCGCGCCGGGCGCATGCTCATCTTCGACCGGAGCTGGTACGGGCGTGTATTGGTCGAGCGAGTCGAAGGCTTCGCCTCGCCGGAGGCCTGGCAACGTGGCTACGCCGAGATCCGTGACTTCGAGCAACAGCTCACCGAGCGAGGCACGCCGGTGCTCAAGTTCTGGCTCCACATCGACCCCCATACCCAGCTGGAACGCTTCAAGGCTCGCGAAACGACCCCCTACAAGAAGTACAAGATCACCGAAGACGACTACCGCAACCGCGATCGCTGGGACGAGTACACCTTCGCGATCGAGGAGATGATCGCGCGGACGAGCACCGAGTCGGCGCCGTGGCACGTGGTGGCCGCGAACGACAAGAAGCACGCTCGGATCGAAGTGCTGAAGGCGGTGTGCCGGGCACTCGACCGGGCGGTGGACTGATCGGCTCCCACCCGCAAGAGCCCGGCTCCGCGGGCGTCCCGCGCGGATGGCCGGCGACTCCAGAAAAAACAAAAAGCCCAGGCAAGGCCTGGGCTTTGAAGTGGAGCCGGACGGGATCGAACCGACGACCTCCTGACTGCCAGTCAGGCGCTCTCCCAACTGAGCTACGGCCCCTTATCTGTCGCGTTTCTGTACGGGATGCGCCGACGCGGCGCAACGCCGTTCTCCGCCGCCTCAGGCGCCGCCGACCTCGATCGCCTGGCCGGTGATCCCACTCGACTGTTCGCTGGCAAGGAAGACCGCCACGGCCGCAACTTCTTCCGCTGTGACCAGGCGCCGGAGCGCAATCTGGCGCGTCGCCTCGTCGACCACGCGGTCGTAGTCGATGCCGCGCTGGGCAGACAGGCGCTCGTGATACTGGCGCAGGCGCTCGGTCGCGATCAGGCCCGGCACGATGCAGTTCGCGCGAACGCCCTGGGGACCGATCTCTCGCGCAAGCGACTCGGTGAACTGCAAAACTCCGGCCTTCGCCGCGCTGAAGTGGCCCTTCTCCGCAACCCCGCGCGTCCCAGCCGTCGACGCGATGTTCACGATCGCACCCGAGCGACGTGGCAACATCGAGCGGGTGAGGCATTCGCGCGAGACGAGCATCACGCTGGTCAGGGTCGTCGCCAGGGTGTCGGTCCAGACGTCCATGGTCATGTTCGCCGTGCTGATCTCGCCGACGGCACTCGCGGCGGAGTTGACCAGGATATCGACGCGACCGAGCTCGTCCGTCGCCCGTGCCACCAGGGCTCGAACGTCCTCCTCCACCGTCAGATCGGTGGGAACGACCAGCGCACGTGGGCCGAGCGCCCGCACGCCCTCCGCAGTGTCTTCGAGCGGCTCACGCCGCCGGCTCGCAAGAACGAGGTCGGCACCATCCGCCGCGTAGGCCTTCGCGATCGCACGACCGATACCGCTGCCCGCGCCCGTCACGATCGCGACGCGATCGATCAAGCTCAAAGGAGACTCCGCGCGCGCACGTCTTCGCGCTCCTCAGCCCCGCGCCTTGGCCGCCTTCGCACGACGTTTGCCGCCGGCCGGCGCAGCCGTCTCCGCCGGCCGGTTCGCGCGCTTCAGAATCTCTTCGGCGTGTCGCAACGCCTCGTCTCCGGGATCAGCATCCCCGAGCATCCGAGCGAGCTCGCGCACCCGGTCGTTTCCGTCGACGGCGACGACCCGCGTGCGCGTCCGGCCGCCCGACTTCCATTTTCCGACAGCGTAATGCCGGTCTGCGAACGCGGCGATCTGCGGGAGATGCGTGATGCAGATCACCTGATGACGCTGGCCGAGATCGCGAAGACGCCGGCCGACGGACTCTCCTGCCGCGCCACCGATCCCCGCATCGACCTCGTCGAAGACCAGCGTCGGAACCGTGCCAGCGCCGGTCACGTTTCGCAGTGCGAGCATCAGGCGCGAGAGCTCCCCGCCTGACGCCACGCGAGCAAGCGGCAAGGCCCCTTCGCCGGTGTTCGCCTCGAGGAAGAATTCGGCGCGGTGTGGGCCATCCGGCCCCAGCGCCCGACCGTCCCGAACCAGCGCCGCAGCGGCGCCACGCGTCGTCGACGGGGCGAGAGACTCGAATTCCACGCTGAACTCCGCGTCCTCCATCGCCAAAGTCGCGACCTCTTCCTTCATCCGCTTCGCCAGGCGCTTCGCAGCGGCACGACGCTTCTCGGACAGCTGGTCTCCGACGCGCCATGCTTCGACGGCCGCATCGTCCAACTCCGCACGCAACGCGTCGGGGTTCGATTGATCGTGCTCGCTGCGATCGATCTCGCGGTCGAGCTCCGTCTGTCGCGCGAGCAGCCCGGCGACATCGTCGACACCGTGCTTTCGCTCGAGACGGTCGATCAGAGCCAGGCGCTCCTCGATCGCATCGAGGCGCTGCGGATCGGCATCGAGGACGTCGACGTACCGCTGGAGCTCGTAGACCGCGTCGCCCAAGGGGCTCGCTGCCTGCTCCAGGCCGGTCGCCACGACGTCGAGCGCCGGGTCGATCTCCGCGAGATCGCGAAGCTGTGACGCATGCGTTTCGACGGCGGCCAGAGCCGCGCCTTCGCCCGCGTGCAGACGCTCCAGCGCCTCCGCCGCAGCCGACGCGAGCCGTCCGGAATTGCGCAGTCGCGACCGCTCGTTGGCGAGTAACTCGCCCTCGGCCGCGTCCTCGAGACCCGCGGTCTCGAGCTCGTTCAGATCGTAGCGCGCCATTTCGAGCCGGCGCTCGAGGTCGGCCGCGCCGCGCTCGAGTGCCTCGAGCCGCGCGATCCGGTCGGCGAGCGCAGCGTAGCGCTCCCGATACTCCGCCGCGAGGTCTGCGGTTCCGGCGAACTCGTCGAGCATCTCCATGTGAGCCTCCGCCTGCGCGAGGCGCAACGACTCGTGTTGGCCCTGCAGCTGCGCGAGCGACGCGCCCACTTCCACCAAGACCGACAGGGGTACGGTCTTGCCGTTCATCGCCACCTGCCCGCGACCTCCGCGACTCAGCGTACGTCGCACCCGTAGATCGGGCTCGTCGTCGACGGGCACCCCCCGGGCACGCACGCGCTCTTCGAGCTCCGCGCACTCCGGCGGCCACATGTACCGCGCTTCTACCCGTGCGGTGTCTTTGCCTTCGCGGATCACGTCGCTCGCAGCGCGGCTGCCCAGCGAAATCGCCACCGCGCGCTGAAGAAGGCTCTTCCCGGCACCCGTCTCACCGCTGATCACGTTCAACCCGGGACCGAACTCCAGCGTGAGGTCTTCGATCAGCGCCAGATCACTCACGTGTAGGTCACGAAGCATTGTACGACCTCAGCCCCGCGCCCAGCCGAGTTTCGTACGGAGCAGGTCGTAGAAGCTCATCTGCGACGAGCGCACGAGGCACGCCACGTGCGCGGAACGGGCCACCTCGATCGCGTCGTCCGGCCCGAGCTTGATCGTCTCCTGACCGTCGAGCGTCAGCAGAAGCAATTCGTCGGACTCGGCGCGCGAGGAGCGCTGGCGGAACTCGAGCTGAACCCCGTCATCGATCACCAGAGGACGAACGCTGAGAGTATGAGGACAGATCGGCGCGAGAACGAGCACCCGCACTGACGGATGGACGAGGGGGCCCCCGGCCGAGAGCGAGTACGCGGTCGACCCGGTCGGAGTGGACAGAATCACACCGTCGGCCTTGAACGACGCCAAGTAGCTGCCATCCACCCGCGCCTCGATGTCGACGGTGCGCCCGAGCGCTCCTCGACTCAGCACGACATCGTTCAATGCCTGATACGCCTCGGTGCCGCCGCCGGCCCGCCGAACCACGGCGCGCAACATCCGTCGACGATCGACCGACCCCTCACCCGCAAGGCTGGCCAAGAGCGTGCTCCGCAGGTCTTCCCGGGTGATCTCGGTGAGGAAGCCCAGACCACCGAGGTTCACGCCCACGATCGGAATCTCGCGCTCTCCGGCGAGTCGCGCCGTCGCGAGGAACGTGCCGTCGCCGCCCAGCACCAGGATCGCGTCGGCCTTGTCGAACATCTCCGCCTTCGCCGCGGCGGGGACTCCCAGCATCTGGGCCGAATCCTCTTCGGCGAACGCCCCAATCCCCTGCTCCACGAGCCAGCCAACGACATCGCGCGCCACTTCGGGCGCGTGAGGAGCGCCGCGTTTGAGGACCAGACCCACGCTTCGGTTCGAAGGCGACACTCGGTGAAAGGCTAGCATATGCCGTGCGATCGTGGCTAACTCGCCACGCACTGCCGTGAGCATGAGAGACGAACCCGACCTGTTCAGCCGGGCCGACCCTCGGCCGAATCGCCCCAGGACTCCAGCCGAGGCCAAGCCCAACCCGGCAGCCCCGCTGGCCGAGCGGATGCGGCCCCGGCGGCTGGAGGACATCGTGGGGCAAACCCACCTGCTCGAGTCCGGGCGCGTGCTCCGCGAGATGCTCGAAGGTGGCCACGCCCACTCCCTCATCCTCTGGGGACCCCCGGGTACCGGGAAGACCACGATCGCCCGCCTGCTTGCGACCCGGCTCAACCTTCCCTTTGCGCAACTCTCCGCCGTTCTCGCGGGCGTGAAGGATGTGCGCGCGGTCGTCGAGCGAGCGACGCATGAGCTTCGCGCCGGCGGTCGACCCACGCTTCTCTTCCTCGACGAGATCCACCGCTTCAACAAGGCCCAACAAGACGCGCTGCTACCCCACGTCGAGACGGGCACCCTCGTGCTCGTCGGGGCGACGACCGAGAACCCCTCCTTCGAGGTCATCGCGCCGCTGCTCTCACGGATGCGTGTACTGACGCTCGAGTCGCTCAGCGAGGACGCCCTCGCAACCCTACTCGACCGTGCGCTGGCCGACCCCGAGTACGGACTCGGCGAGCGCGGCCTGGTGCTCGAGGAGCGAGGTCGCGCAGAGCTGGCCGCGTACGCCGATGGCGACGCACGTGTCGCCCTGGGTGCGCTGGAAGTCGCCGCCGATCTCGCCGCACGCGCGGGCGCCCCATCGATCACGGCCGACCACGTCGTCGAGGCCGCGCAGAAGCGCTCGCTTCGTTACGACCGCTCCGGAGAGGAGCACTACAACGTCATCTCGGCCTTCATCAAAAGCCTGCGCGGCAGTGATCCCGATGCTGCGCTGTACTACCTGGCCCGCATGCTCGAGTCGGGTGAAGACCCGATGTTCATCGCCAGACGCCTGGTCGTCTTCGCATCGGAAGACATCGGCAACGCCGATCCTCGTGCGCTCCAGGTCGCGATATCCGTCAAGGACGCCGTGCACTTCATCGGACTACCGGAAGGCAGGATTCCACTCGCTCAGGGCGTCACTTTCCTCGCGACCGCGCCCAAGTCGAACGCGAGCTACGTGGCTCTCGACAAGGCGATCGAGGAAGTTCGCCGCAGCGGGACTCTTCGGGTTCCGATGCACATCCGAAACGCCCCGACCAAGCTCATGAAGGCTCAGGGCTACGGCAAAGGGTACGACTACCCGCACAACCACGCCGGTCACCACGTCGAGGAGGACTATCTTCCGGAGCGGATTCGCGAGGCGCGATTCTACGCGCCAACCGAGCAGGGCGAGGAGGCAAGCATCGCCAAGCGGCTCGCCGACTGGCGCCGACGAAGCTCTTGAGAGGCTCCTCCCGTCGCCGGAATTCCTGGCATGCCGTGTGACAAGGACCGACCTACTGCGGGGCGCGAATGCGCCCCCAGCGCCGAACCGAACGGATCCGCAACTCGACCACCTGGTGCACCGAGGCATCGAGGCCCATCTCGACGTACTGCGGATACCGTGCCCGAAGCGCCTGCACCGCGGCCAGGCTGCGGTCAGGACCTTCGATCGGCACGCGCAGGCCCTCCATCAGCACGTACGCTAGCCTTCCCCAGTCCTCGTCCCAGCGATCGACGACCAACGCAAATTGCTCGGTCTCCATGAGATTCCGCAAGCGCCGAAGAATACGACCGGAGGCCTTCGGCTTGTCGTCGATCGCGAACACAATCGTCCGCGGATCCAAGACCGCGTAGCAAACCGGAATCACGTGTGGTTCGGCCTCGACACTCGCCGTGGCGAGTCGACCGACGCGGCACTCGTCGAGGAGAGCGCAATCTATCGCGTCGAGAGTCGTTCGCCCCGGGCCGGACACGCCCTTGCGCCCATCAGCCGGCAGCCGACTCGAGATCGGCTACGGCGCCGGCTTCTTTTCGACCGCGAAACGCGGCCTCGGCCTCCTGACGCAGCATGTCGCCACGGCCCTGATACCGAGGCGAGTAGTGGAACACCTTGAGGCGGCCCGCGCGCGACATACGGCCGATCGTACCTGCCTCTGCGGCCGTCAAGTGGTAGCGCATCGCCGCCTGGTCCCGGTCGACGTCGAGAAAGGGCGACTCGCAATACAACACGTCGGACTTGTGCATCACCGGCAAGAGCACCGCGAGGTTCTCGGGGATGAAGCGCGTGTCGACGATGTACCCGAGCTTCTGTCCCGGGGTGATCTGAACGAGCGGCCGGAGGCTCCCGAGCGAACGCTCCCCTTCGATTCGACCCGGCAACTCCACTCGGATCGGCGTGT
The DNA here is from genome assembly GCA_029262355.1 of Deltaproteobacteria bacterium. Classification (GTDB taxonomy): domain Bacteria; phylum Desulfobacterota; class Binatia; order UBA12015; family UBA12015; genus VGTG01. The sequence continues at coordinate 9,906 of JAJCZO010000450.1, read as the reverse complement.
CGTCCGGACGCTCCTCACGCAGCGCGTCTTTCAGATCCTTCAACCAACGTCCCGGCGCGAGGCCGAGCTTCGCAACACCCTCTGCGTCGACGTTCAGATGCGTGGGTTCGTCAATCGCGAATGCGAGGCACGGGATCCGGTGGTTCGTGATCGCGGCGCGGACACGAAAATGCCCCTCGTCTACCAGAACGGGCGTTCCTGGTGGATCACGCGGGTCCGGCGCAGCCAGTTGCGCGGCCAGAAGATCGACATCTTCGCGCTCGAATCCGGTGGACGCTCGAAACACCGCGCGCTTCGCCCCGTCGGACGTCACCTCGGTCACGTCGATCGTGAACGTGTAGCTCTCGGTGAGATTCCAGACATACCCCTTCAGCTTGCCGGCGACGCAGTCCGCGATCCCTTCGGGGCCATACAGATACAGACGCTTGTCCCGGTTCAGGAACAGCCGCAGCATGCGATCAAAGCCGATGAAGTGGTCCATGTGCGTGTGCGACACGAACACGTGGCTCACCTTGAGAAGCTCGCCCGCAGGGAGCCCATCGTTCCGACCCAAATCGAACAGTACCGCGCTGCCCTGCCAACGCATCTCGACCAGTAGGCCGGGATCACCGAAGGGCCCGTTCACCAGGCGCGGTGCGAACGACGAAGGCATTGGTCGGTTTCTAGCAGGACGCTGGCGCCCGTTCTACGCGGGTATCCCGGGGAGCGCGATGCGCTTCCCTGTGAATGCAGCCTCGAAGAGCGGTCCTCTAGGACTGGCCCCGTTGCATCTCCTGCATGACGAGACTCGCGACCTCGGCCATCGTCTCATTCAGGACCTGGCCCAGGGTCTTGTCCCCATCCTCGAGCTTCTCCACCAACTTCGAGAGGGCCCCGAAGTAGCGCTCGAGGGTGTCCGCCTCGAGCAACGGCAGCCGGGCCGACATTGCCGCACAAAATCGCTCCTGGGTCATTGCGACGTCCGACTCCATCATCGTGCGAATCTTCGGGTCCATGCGATGTCGCAACCATGCCGAGACCACGCTGTAAAGACTCTGCGGCGGCTCAACTGTCGCTCTCGCTGCGCTCTCGCCCCGACATCGCCAGGAGATCTGCATGCAGTTGCCACCAGATCGAGTGGACGGAATCGACCGACAGCCCCGATACGTAGTCCGTCTCCCCACGACCGGCTCGGTCGGCGGCCCCAGCCAGACGCTCCCGATAGCGCGCGTAGCGAGGCCGCCGCGCCGCGATCCGATCGAGCCACGGAGCGGCCCTGCTGAGTAACGCGCCAAGTTCGCGGAGCAGCCGCTCGTCGTAGCGGGCATCGGTGTGATCGTTCACGACCAGCGCGCTACCCTCCGGTCGCAGTTGCCAGCGTCGCAGCAGATCCTTCAACGCGGCGTTCGATACATCAAACGCGGCAAGCAGAGCTTCGATCAGCGAACCGACGACTGCTCGCTCCCGGGCGACGAACTCGTCCGCCCTGCTCTCGCCCTGCGCCGTGAGACGGTAGCGCTCGAGACCATCGGGTGGAACCCCGGCCTCGACCAAGGCTTCAGCCGTCAATCGGCCTACGACGTCATCGACGTCACGACGGAGCAAACCGCGGCGAAGCACGAGCTCCGCGGCGGACAGTCGCCCGCCGAGCTTCAAGGCAAGAAGGATCTCGGCTGCGGCGTCATTCGCGCCGCCCTGGTCCGAAGCCACCAGTCACCCCCCGGTCAGCTCGGCTGCCAGGCCTGGGCTTCCTCGCGCGTGTACACGTTGATGGGCAGGACGAACTTACAGGTCGGGCAGACCACCTTCTTGATGACCGGGAACGACAAGTAGTCCCGTGCGATCGATTCCATCTCCCTCGCGCGCACGCGTGTACAGCATGCGTACTCTTCGGTCCGGAGAGCCTGTCTGTCACTTGCCTTTGCCATGATGCTTTCCTCACTTCTTTCACACGCCAGCGCGCGCGTCAGAGCTTGAACTCGTCTCCACGTTTTTTCACCGCGCCCGACTTCTTGCGCATCGAGTCGACCGACTCTGCCGCATGGGCGGGCTTTCCGCCCTGCAAGGCCGACTGAAAGGTGCCCGCCAACGCTTGCATCGCCTCTGCCTCGGCCGGATCGAGGGAGACCGCGAGCTGGGCGAGCGCCTGCATTGCCCCCAGCACCTCGGCCACCGCCTCTTGCGAACGCCCATCCCCCCGAAGCGTGACGGCGCGCTCCAGACGAACCTTGATTGCGCCAAGACCCGCCGCCGCCGCCGGACCGAGCGCCGTCGCAAGGTCGCCAAAGCCGGCAATGAGGGCCTCGAGCGACTCTGGGGCGAGGAGCAGATCTTCGCGCGCCATCAGCTCACTGCTTGCGGGTCGCCGCGATGGCGACCTCGCTGGCGCCCGCGTTACGGGCCTCGTCGAGGATGTACACGACGTCGGCCAGAATCACGGAACGATCGCCCTCGAGGACCACACGCTTGCTGTCGCTCTGCGCGATCGCGCTCTGCAGCGCCATGCGGAGCGTTTCGCGATCGGTCGGCGTACCGTCGACGAACAGGCTCTCCGTGTCGTCTACCGTGACGACGACGCCCTTGCTCTCGCTCGAGGTCGAGCCAGATTCCGGCAGGCTCACGCTCGGGCCCGATTCCACCATCGCCGAACTCGTCACCATGAAGATGATCAGAAGGACGAGAAATATATCCGTGAGCGGCGTGATGTTGATCTCGGCAACGATCTCGCCGCCTTCGCCATCATCGCCCTCACGCCACCTGCCGACTGCCACCATGCCCCCTGTGCACGCACACACCATCGACGAACCGGGTTACGCCGACACGCATCGTGGTCGCGATCTCGCCGAGCCGAACCTGAAAGTAGTTGAAAACGACGACGGCCAGGATGGCGACGAACAGACCAAGTGCCGTTGCCACCAGCGCTTCCGAGATACCCGACGCCACGACGCCGAAACCGCCCGCGCCCTCCTGCGCCATGCTGTGGAACGCCCGCATGATCCCGACGACGGTGCCAAACAAGCCGATGAACGGCGCCGCGCTGGCGATGGTCCCGATGACCCAGATGTTGCGGCGAAGCGCTTGGGCCTGCTCCAACCGGTGCCCATCGGCAATGGAGAGAAGATCCTCGACCGGCGTCGCGCGCGCGTGCGGGAGGAGCTGTCGATACACTTCGCCCAGCGGCAGATCGCTGCCTTCCCGATCGAGGAGGTCGTCGGCGCCCTCCGTGTCCCCCCGTCGCATGAGGAAACCCACCTGTTTCGACAGGGAGATCATCCGGGCATCCAAGCCACGCAGGGCCCAGAGGCGCTCGCCGGTGATCGCCAGGGCGACCACCGAGCAGGCCAGGAGCGGATAGGTCGCGTACCAACCCTGCTGGACCAGATCTAGGAGTGTGACGACATCAAACATTTGGTCTTGGATACGTAGCGGACGTGGGCCTTTTCCGAAACCACCGCCCCAGCGCGACGCGCCCCCGCTCCCTTGTGAGTGCACGGGGGCGCGGCTAGCCTTTGGGCCGTGCTGGCCGTCTCCCGCTGGAACGCCTCGCGGTCGAGGGGCTGCCGCTCTCGGCTTGCGTTGCTGACCGCGGTTACGGCTCTGACCCTGCCCGTTTCCTGTGCGGCGCCCCGCCCGGAGGCCCCGCCCGTCACGGGGGTGGCGAGAGTCTCTGGCAAGATCGTGCACATTCACCCCGCATCGAGCCGACTGGAACTGGCCGACGCGGGCCGGCGCTTCTCGGTGTTCTACAGCGACGAGACTCTCATCAAGAGCGGCGCCGCCGAGCTCGGGATCGCCGACATCCGCGAAGGGGACCGAATCGTCGTGACCCTCGACGATGCCGGTGAGGCCCGCGCTCGGCTGATCACACTGACCGGGCCTTTGCGGGAACCCAGCCCGCCCCCCGAGGTTGCACAGGAGAAGGACGAGCCATGACCAGCGCAACCCAAGGACTGCCGGCGTTCGACTACGCCGCCCGCCGAAAGCAGGTCCTCGACGAGATCGGCGACGGGATCGCCGTGTTCCGCGCCCCGCCACTCGCCGTCCACGCGAACGACGTCGAGTACCGCTACAGACCGAAGTCCAACTTCTTCTACCTCACGGGCTACGGGGAGCCGGATGCCGTCGCGGTCCTCGACGGGTCGGCAGACAAAGAGCGATTCATCCTGTTCGTACCGCCGCGTGATCCCGAGCGGGAGACGTGGACCGGACCGCGCGCCGGCGTCGAGGGCGCCGTCGATCAGTTCGGCGCCGACGCGGCGTATCCGATCGAACAGTTGAGCGAGCAACTGATCCCACGAATCACACACGCCGGCGCGCTGCACTACCGGTTCGGTCACGACGAGGTGTTCAATCATCGGCTTCTCGACATGGCCAAGAGAGCCTGGGCCTCTCGACCGCGGACGGCCAATGACCGGCCGACATCGCTGATCGACTCGGGACCACTCGTCTACGAAATGCGCCTCAAGAAGTCCGACGCGGAACTCGCGTGGCTTCGCCGCGCGATCGACATCGCCGCCGACGCTCACATCGCCGCGCAGCGCGAAACCCGGCCAGGCCAGTCCGAGTACGAGGTCGAGGCCCTCGTCGAGTACTCGTTCCGCCGCCGAGGCGCCTCGGGCTGGGCCTATCCCTCGATCGTCGCGGGAGGGGCCAATGCCACCGTCCTTCACTACATCGCGAACGACGATCCGCTCCGCGATGGGGAGCTCCTCTTGATCGACGCGGGATGCGAAGTCGGGTACTACTGCGCCGACATCACCCGGACTTTTCCCATCGGGGACGACTTCTCGCCGGCCCAACGTCAGATCTACGATCTGGTTCTCGCCTCGCAGGAGGCGGCGTGCGACGCCGTCCGACCGGGTGTCACCGTGGACGCCATTCACGACCGTGCGGTCGAGGTCCTCGTGGACGGGCTTCTCCGTCTCGGCCTCGTGCCGGGCTCAGACGTCGCGCAGGCGCTCGGGTCCGAGGAGTACAAGAAGTTCTACATGCACCGCACGAGCCACTGGCTCGGCATGGATGTCCACGACGTCGGGGCCTACAACGTCGATGGCGCGCCACGGCCCCTCGAGCCGGGGATGGTCCTGACGGTCGAGCCGGGGTTGTACTTCGCCCCGCGGCTCGAGGGCATTCCCCAAGAGTATCAAGGCATCGGAATCCGCATCGAGGACGACGTCCTGGTCACGGACGACGGCGCCGACATTCTCACCCAGGCGGTTCCCAAACGACCAGACGACATTCTGAACCTGCGAGGGCGTTGAGCGGCAGTACCCCTACCGGCGAGCCGCGCGCTCGACGAGCCCCACCAAGCTCCGAACTCCCCAACCCACTGCGCCGCGGGGTACGTATGGGTGCGCCTTGTCCGCGTACGCGACTGCCGCGATATCGAGATGCGCCCAGGGCACGCCGGCGACGAACTCGCGCAGGAAGAGCCCTCCGAAGATCGAACCTGCGGTGCCGTCTCCGACGTTCTTCATATCGGCGACGAGGCTGTCCATGGCAGGGACGTACTCGTCGACCAGGGGCAGCTCCCACATGGGCTCGCCCGCGTCGCGACCGGCTTCGATCAACTGCTCGACCAATGCGGGCTCCGTGCCCATGACACCTGCGATCGTTCGCCCGAGGGCAACCGTGACCGCGCCGGTGAGCGTCGCGACGTCGACCATCCACCGGGGGCGGGAAGAACCAGCCCCTGTTGCAGCCCAAGCAAGCGCGTCGGCGAGGACCAAGCGGCCCTCGGCGTCGGTGTTCAGAACCTCGACGGTTCGCCCAGAGTACGTCGTCAGGACGTCGCCTGGCCGATAGGCGTTCCCACCGGGCATGTTCTCGGCAGACGCGATGTACCCGCGGACCTCGATGTTGGGCTTTAGACGAGCGATCGCCCGCATCGCACCGAGTACCGCGGCCCCGCCTGCCATGTCGCGCTTCTGGATTTCCATGTTGCCGGGCGGCTTGAGGGAAAGGCCGCCCGAATCGAAGGTAATCCCCTTACCCACGAGCGCGATCGCGCCACGGCGCGCGCCGCGAGTCCCGCGTTTCGGCGTGTACACGAGCTCGATCAGCCGGGGCTCGTTCACACTGCCCTGCCCGACGGCCAGGATCGCGCCCATCTTGAGCCGCGTGAGCTCCCGCTTGCCGAGCACGCGAACCGCCAGGCCCAGCTCCTTCTTCATCTTCTGCGCGACCTGCCCGAGGTGCGCTGGAGTGACGACAGCCGCGGGCTCGTTGATCAGATCGCGCGCGAATCCGGTCGCCTCGGCCAAGTGACGCGAGCGGGCCTCCGCCTCCGAAACCGCTTTGGTGGCCGGCGCGCCTATGATGGTGCACGTCGCGAGCTCCCCCGCGCCGCGTGTCGACTTGTAGGTGCGGACCGGGTGCATGGCCAGCAGGACACCCTCGACCACCGCGCCGACCGCTGCCGGTCCGTTCGTCGATTGCATGAGGCTGAAGGCCACGTTCTTACACCGAGAGCGGCGCGCCAGATCCACACCTTGGCCTGCCAGGCGACGCCAGACCTCCTTCGACGGCTCCGACTTCGCATCGCCCCCAACGCCGACGAGAGCGATCTGCTCGGCGGGGAGCTCCCCGTGACTCTGGTAGACGAACACCGAACCCCGCTTGCGGATGTCGTGGCGGCGCTTCTTGGCCTCGCGCAAGAGTCGATCTCCGCTCGCCCGATCCAGGGCGTCGAGATCCGCCGCGCTGCGCACGCCCGCGCGCACCGGAACTACGAGCAAATCGCAGCGAAGCCGGTCGGGTGCAGTCTTTTCTCGTCGGATCTCCATCGAAACGTCTTCCTTATATATGACCGCGCCTGCGTCCTCAGCCGGCGTGCTTCTTGAGGTAGTCGAGAATCGCTTTCGCGTCGGGTGGCGGCAGTGGAGAGAGGCCGCGCTGGGAGCGCAGCAACGCCATCCGCCCCATCTGCATCTCCCACATCGCAGGCTTGAGCATATGCGGCGGGTAGGCGACGTGACAGATGCCGCACTCTCGCGCATAGAGCCGCGCCGCCGGAGATTCGGCATCCGGAAGCGGAGGGGAGCACGCCCCAACCAGGAGGAGAGTCAGGGCGAGACCAAACGACACCATCGCGCCTACCCGATTGGCGCCAGCCACATCCTCCCCCTGCCCGTCGGTCTCAATCATGCCACGACTCGCGCAGAATCCGAAACGACCGTGACGCGCCTCGCGCGACCCCCGCTTGGTGCGAACACGAGCACTCCACCGCAATGGCCACCCCTCGACTCGTCGCAATCGCACTCTCCTCCGATAACCAGACATCGTGGTTGAAGGGGAAACCAAGTGAACAAGCAACTCGCGAGTTGCTTGTACGCGTTCAGCGCCGCACGTATACTTTTCGTTAGGTAAACATCGCACCAGCCTTGAGGACCAGACGACGCCTCGACCGCGCGGTACCAGATGAGCAACGCAGCCGCGTGCGCCGAAGGCCTGTCGAGAGGAGCCGTCGGTATGGCTAGCGACAAGGAAACCTTCGCGCGGATTATCCAGGAAGATCGCGACGCACACGCGGGCGACGACTGGAGCGGTACCTTTCTCGAGTACCTCGAGAAGGTGCGAGACGACCCAACCATCCCCAAGCTCGCGCACTCCCGACTGTACGAAGTCATCTCGCGAGAGGGATGCGAAGACATCCAGAGCACCGACGATGTCGGCGCACAGCGGCTCTACAAAGACGAACCACTCAAGATCTACAATTTCTTCCGAGATGAGTTCTTCGGCATCGAGAAGACCGTCGCGCAGATCGTGCGCTACTTCCATTCCGCCGCACTCAAGGGAGAGGAGAGCCGTCAGGTCTTGTACCTGATGGGGCCGGTCGGTTCCGGCAAGAGTTCGCTCGTCGAGAAGATCCAACGCGGCCTCGAGGAATCCGAGCCCTTCTACGCGATCGCCGGCTCGAGCATGCACGAGGAGCCGCTTCAGCTGATCCCTCGGCACCTCCGCAAGGAGTTCGAGAAGATGCTCGGCACTCACATCGAGGGCGATGTCTCTCCGGTCACGCGACACCGACTCGAACTCGAGTACGGTGGCCGCTACGAGGACTTCCCGGTCGAGCTGAAACGATTCTCCAAGCAGGACCGAGTCGGCGTCGGCATCGTCCCCCCCGTCGACCCGAACAACCAGGACACCTCGGTTCTGATCGGCAGTGAGGACATCTCGAAGCTCGACCAGTACTCCGAAGGCGACCCACGCGTGCTCGACCTCAACGGCGCTCTGAACGTCGGAAACCGGGGCATCGTCGAGTTCATCGAGGTCTTCAAGAACGAGACCGAATATCTACATGCCATGATCACGGCCACCCAGGAGAAAGTCATTCCGGCGCCGGGCCGACACGGCATGGTCCACGTCGACACGGTGATCATCGCGCATTCCAACGAGGCGGAGTGGCAAAGGTTCCGAGCCGACCACACCAACGAGGCGATCCTCGATCGCATCGTCGTCGTAAAGGTCCCCTACAACCTACGGCTGTCGGAGGAGGTGAAGATCTACCAGAAGATCATCCGCGACTCCGACTTCCACGCACACGTCGCGCCGCACACCTTGGAAGCCGCCTCCATGTTCGCCCTGCTCTCTCGGCTCGAGCCGACACCGAAGTGCGATCTCATGACCAAGCTCAAGCTCTACAACGGAGAAGAAGTCGTCGAGAAGGGTCGCACGAAGAAGATCGACGTCCGGGAGCTCCGCGAGGAAGCCAAGCGCGAGGGCATGAGCGGAATCTCGACTCGCTTCATCATGAAGGCACTCGACAACGCGCTATCGGACAACGCCGACGGCAACTGCATCAATCCCATCAACGTGCGCGAGTCCCTCATTACGAGGGTCAAGGAGGGCGACCTCGCCGACGACGTTCGCAAGCACTACCTCGAGCTTCTCCAGGATATTCTACACAAGGAGTACCTCGAGCTCCTAGAGAAGGAGGTCACCAAGGCCTTCGTCTACTCCTACCAAGAGCAGGCCGAGTCGCTTTTCAACAACTACCTCGATCACGCCGAGGCATACGTCAACAAGACGAAGGTCAAGGATCTCAACACCAAGGAGGAGCTGCAGCCGGACGAGAACTTCCTCAAGTCCATCGAGGAGCAGATCGCGATCATCGGGTCGGCATCGGATGGATTCCGCCAAGAAGTCATCGCCTATCTCTGGGCCGGCTCTCGGCGCGGCGAGCGCATCTCGTACGCCAGCTACGAGCCGCTAAAGGAGGCCATCGAGAAAAAGCTGATGACCTCGGTGCGCGACATTTCGCGCATCATCACGAAGGCTCGGACCCGAGACGAGGAACAGACCCAGAAGTACAATGCGATGGTGTCGAACCTCCTCGATCACGGATACTGCGAGAGCTGCGTCGACGTGGTCATGAAATACGCAGCCAACAATCTCTGGAAGGATTAGAGCGGAGGACGAAGCAGTGGCCAGCGGCGCGATCTTTCGCCCTTTCCGGCATTCCGAAGCCGAGCGTAGCGACCGGAGCGCCGGCGACCGCTTGCGCCATCGTCAAAAGATTCGAGAGTCGATCCGCGACAACATCGCGGACATCATCGCAGAAGAATCCATCATCGGTCAGCACAAGGACCGAGTCGTCAAAGTCCCGATCCGCGGCATCCGGGAGTACCGGTTCGTCTACGGAGAGAACGATTCGGGCGTTGCCGAAGGCGACGGCAACGTCGAAGAGGGCCAGGTGGTCGGCCAGGCCGACGCGCAGGGCAAGCAGGGCAATGGAGACCGGCCCGGCGACCAGGCTGGCCAGGACATCTATGAGACCGACGTCACTCTCGAGGAGCTCATCGAGATCATGTTCGAAGATCTCGAGCTCCCAGACCTCGAGCGACGCGCTCTCAAGCAGATCCCGGCGGAGCGCACCACCAAGAGGAAGGGATACCGGCAGGTCGGCATCCGGGTGCGCCTCGACAA
>JAJCZO010000449.1 GCA_029262355.1 Deltaproteobacteria bacterium | reverse complement strand
TAACGCCTTGCCGCCCCTCGACGTCCGTCGCCGCGTCTCGTCTCCTCGGAAGATTGCCTATATTCCTGCGTCGCCGTTCCTTGCGACGAACGCCGATAGACGGCAATCCGTTAACCCTATGTCGACGGCGGTGCACTAGGCGGTCGGCACAACGAACGCCCTATTTGCTCACCTTCCACAACGGTAAGGACGTCGCTCGTCAGGAGATCTGGATCGTCGACCGGGAGTCGCGCTCAGCCGCGGCTGCCGAAGAAGGAGCCCGTGCGCTCGCTGAACGTGGGAGAGATGCCCGTCAGGATGCCGTCGCCAGCCGGATCCTCGAGCGAGACACCGGTGAGTTCCATCGCCCAGCACTCGCCGAGTGAGCCGAAGCCGGCACCCGTCATCATGTCGTTCACCGTGACCGTCGCCTTGGCCCCGCCTTTGTCGAGCGTGACCGGAGCGGAGATCGAGAAGGGCTCCGTCGTCACGAGGCCCTCCACCGGATCGTCGATGGTCGCCACGGCGTTGAGTACCAGGGCGCCGGTTCCCGTGGCGGCGGAGACCAGGTCGGAGTCGAGGAGTCCCTTGATCTTGAGCGAGAGGGTCACGTTCCCGTCCTTCTCGCTCTTCACCTTGATCGACGCTTTGGTCTTCTTCGAGTCGGCCGCCCACATCCCCGAGTTCGGGCTCGCGCCGGAGCACGCCGGCAGGCCGCCGATGGTCGCGACGTCCGGCGACGTGCACGCGGCGTAGGTGCGCGTGAGGTTGATCTTCTGCTTGCTCGACCCTTTGACGCCGACGATCAGGCATTGGGCGACACCGGTCGCGGGGATCGTGGCCAGGGCGGTGAACGCAAGGCCGGCGGCGAGCAGGCGAATCGAATGGGTCATGAAGAGGTCTCCCTTGGGTTCGAGCCCCTCCGGATGGGGCTACGTGGCCCACATCATCACCCCGGCGTCGCCTTGCATCCTCACGGGATTCAAACGTTTTCCACACATCTGTTGCCCGCCGACGATTCGGCCAGATAGAAGCGGACTCCTCCCGTCATGGCCGATCCCAGCATCGCCTTTGGGCCCTTCCTCCTCGACTGCGAACGAGGTCGCCTCCTGCACGGGGAGATGGCCGTTCCCCTACGCCGCAAAGCCTGGGCGGTGTTGGTCCACCTCGCGCAGTCTTCCGGAAGGCTGGTCACGAGCGACGAGCTCTTCGACGTCGCCTGGGGAGGCGCAGCGGTGACGCCCCAGGCACTGACGAATGTGATCGCCGAGATCCGTACCGCCCTCGACGACGACGCCAGAGAGCCGCGCTTCGTCGAGACCATCTACGGACGCGGTTATCGGTTTCTGGGCTCGCCGGAAACCCCGAAGGCCACCGGGCAACCCCCGGAGACGCTGGTGGCGCGTGAGCGCGAGATCGACGTGCTCACCGGCGAGTGGGAGCGCGCTCTTCTCGGCGAGCTGCGGGTCGTCTTCGTCGCCGGCGAGCCCGGGATTGGAAAGTCCGTTCTCGCCGAGGCCGCACTCTCGACCGGGCGGCTCGCTCATGCGCCGCAGATGATCGGGCACTGCGTGGAGACCGCCTCGGAGCGTGAGCCCCACATGCCGATGCTGACGGCGTTGGCGGATTTCGCGGCGTCGTCTCGGGCCGGCACCGTCGTTTCGAAGCTCCGCGACCGCGCTCCGACTTGGCTCGTCCAGATCCCGTGGCTCTGTGAGGCCGACGAGCGCTCGAGGCTCGAGCTCTCCCTGCAAGGCGTCGCGACCGGGCGAATGGTTCGTGAGGGAGCGGAGCTTCTTCGTGCGCTTGCGGGCGAGTCGGGGATGGTCCTGCTTCTGGAGGATCTCCATTGGGCGGATCTCGCGACGATCGACTTCCTGGCACGTGCTGCGGTGACGGCGTCCCGATCCAAGCTGCTGATCCTCGCGACGTACCGGCCGGTCGACGCTGACCGGGGCGGTCTGCCCGTGGCGAAACTGGCCGGAGATCTCGAACGAGACGGTGTCGCTCGAACGTTGCACCTGGAGCCGTTCAGCCGTGACCACGTCTGCGAGTACCTGGAGGGTCGGTTTGGTTCCGATCTCGCGGGGTCGATCGCGGGGCACATCGAGAGGCACACCGCGGGCAATCCGCTCTTCGTCCGCAGCATGGTCGACAAGCTCCTGTCTCTCGGCGCGATCCGTCGTCGGGAGGATGCGTGGTCATTTCACGGAGACGCGGCGTCCCTTCGGGACCAGCTGCCCGCGGATCTCCGCGGATTCGTCACTCAGGAGCTCGACCACCTCGAGCCGCCTGCAAGGCATGTCCTGAGGCTGGCGAGTCTCCTGGGCAACGAATTCGACTCCCGCGAGCTTCAGGCGGCGCTGGGGGATTCTTCCGGATCTTTGGAGGATACGCTGGACGAGCTCGCGGGTGCGGGCAGGCTCCTTCGGTCTGCCGGCGAATCGGAGTGGGCAGATGGGCTGAGCGCTCGGCGCTATCGATTCGTGCATTCGGTCTACCGCATGCTCACCGAGGAGACCGTGGGCCCGCTCAAGAAGCGGGCGCTGCACACGAGGATCGCCGACGGACTCGAGCGCCTGCACGCCGCGGCTCCCGGCGCCGTTGCGGCGAGGCTCGCTCGACACTTCCGTCTTGCCGGCCGGGCCGCACCGGCACTCGACTACCTCGATCAGGCGTCTGTCGCTGCCGAGCGGCGATTCGCGTACCAGGAGGCAGCCGAGCGCCTGCGCGCGGCGCTCGACCTGATCGAGGAAGCGCTCCCGCCCGGGGAGCGCGCCGCGCGCGCCGCCGACCTCTGGTTACGCCTCGGGAGTTTGTCTGTTCTGGAGAACGGCTACTCACACCCCGTGGTGGCGCGGCTCTTCACCAGAGCCCGCGCGGCGGCCGAGGCAGCGGCGTCGCGGCAACAGGAGTTCGAGGCCGAGATGGGACTGGCCGTTTATTCCCTGACCATCGGGAGACCGAGGCAGGCTCTCGCGCATTGCGATCGACTCACCCACCTGTCAGACCGATCCTTCCCCAGCTTCCGGCCGATCGCGGCGTGCTGGTCGGCATTCGCGCAGGCTGCGGTGGGTGAGATCTCGACGGCTCGTCGGACGCTCGAGGGTGCGATGGGGATCGATCCGGCGCCGGGTCTGCCGCGATACTTCGACGTCGGTCGGATGATCGAGTCACTCTACAGCCTGATCCTAGCCAACCAGGGGGAGGAAGAGCTCGCGCACCGGCGCGCGAGCGCCGCGTTGGCTCGAAGTCGATCGTTCGGCTCTCCAGCGGACCTTGCGCATGCCGCGGTCATGACGACCGAAGTGTATGTGCTGCTCGGAGACGCTTGCGGGGCCTCCCGCGCCGCAGATCTTGGTCTTCATGTGTCCACTGAAAATGGGTTCCCGAGCTACCGGATCCTGAGCGAGTTCTATCTGTCCTATCTCGATTCCGGCGCCGGGGAGGATCGCCGGCTCGAGCGAATGACCCGTGCCCTCGACCAAAGACGCGTGCTCGGCGACCGCTGGCAGGAGTCGTTTCTGCTCGCTCTTCTCGCCCAGAGGGCGTTGCGGGCGCAGCGGCCTGCGGAGGCACGTGTCTTCCTCGACGAGGCCGACGCTTTCGCCGCTGAACACGGAGAGGCGCATCATTCGCCGGAGCTCGCTCGGCTACGCGCCGAGTGCGCGCTCGTCGACGGAGATCGCACGGGCGCCCGCAACCTCCTCCGGGCGGCGGTCGACAAGGCCAAGGCCGGTGGTATGCGACTGTTCGAGCAGCGAGCGGTTACGCGGCTGAACGAGATCGCGAGGGGGCAAGAGAGGGGACCAAATGGACTAGAATGACCGGGAACCTTCCTGGACTCTGCCGGTTACGCTGGCAGACGTCAGACGATTGGACCTCGGCTTGGCCAGGGCTGCCGTATTCCGTACGCGGCGCACGGCGATCGAACAGTTCGTTTCGAGAGTTCGGTCTCGAACGCAACCATTCGTTTCTTCACCCCTGTTCGAGTCCAACCTCTCAGCTGAACCCGAACACAGTGGTGTGCGTGGCCTTGGCCTGTCGGGTGAATTGCAACGAGGGGGGCCGACGGACGCCTCGACGAGGTGTTATGGAAGCCGGCCATGGCCCCCAGGTGGCCCCCGAGACATCCAGAAACGAGAAAGCCCGCGTCGAACGCGGGCTTCCGAAATGCGAGGAGCGGGACTGAACCCGCTCTTGCTCGGCGGAAACACGCGTCTTTTCGGCATGGCGTGTGTCATGGCGTGTCACCACATGCCATCTGATGGCCCCCTGGGGGCCGAGGCTTCTCTCCGCAGCGATCGCCTCGCCAGCGGGCGGAGCGTAACATGAGGATTTACACCTGTCGCACGTTGTGTTACGAGTCCCTCTGTGATCGAGAGCTTCCGGAACAAGGCGCTCCGAGAGTTCTTCGAGAAGGGGCGAGGGAAGGGGATTCGTCCGGATCTCGTAGCCCGCATTCGGCGCAGGCTCGATGCGATTGAGAACGCCGAAGCTGTTGGCGACCTGAATCTTCCAGGCTTCGATTTTCACTCGGTACGAGGAAAGCCCCAGAGGTACAGCATTCACGTGAATGGTCCCTGGTGCATCACCTTCGAATGGTCAGACGGAAGAGCGCTGAGAGTCGACCTAGAGCAGTATCACTGAGAGACGTCAGGAGAACGACGCGATGGCAGCTAGGGAATACCCTGTGACGAAGAAGCGCCGAGAGCGCCCGCCTACGCATCCCGGAGAACTACTTCGTGAGGACGTTCTCCCAGCGATGGGAGTCCCGGTCGCTCAGGCGGCGAAGGAGCTGGGTGTCACGCGGCAGACGTTGCACCGGGTTCTCTCGGAGCGGACGGCGATCAGCCCAGAGATGGCTGTTCGACTCGGAAAGTTCTGCGGGAACGGCGGAGCTCTCTGGCTGCGCATGCAGACTGCGCGCGATCTCTGGCACGCGGAACGGAGTCTCAAGGCCGAGATCCGGACGATCCCTACCCGTGGTGAGCGTGCAGCCTAGCCGTATCGGTCAGGGGAGGGATGAATGCGAGGAGCGGGACTTGAACCCGCTCTTGCTAGGTGGAAACACGCGCCTTTTCGGGATGGCGTGTGTCGCGCCGTGCCACCACGTGCCATCTGATGGCCCCCGGGGGGCCAGAGAGCCTCGAGGTTTCGGCTGGTGGTCGTACTGCCGTCGTTGATTCGGCGAGCGTGATTGTATGGACACAGCAGCTCGGCCACTCTGCCACCCCGCCCGAACCCGCGCGCCCTGGGTTCTGGGGTGGGTGCACACGCGATCCATGTTGGCCTCGTTTGGGCAACCTGCGGCAGTCCAACGTCCGATAAGTCGACGTTACGTCAAACAGAAGGCAAAAACGGGCCCAACGCCGACTATCCGCTGCGTTAGCGCGAAGCCTCTTGACCGCGCCAACCGTCCGCAACCCACGCAGCGCACTCCGGCCCCAGTTCCTCGACCGCTCGCTTCTCGTACTCTGCGCTGTCCTCGGCCGACAGCATGTCGGCCCACCGGCCGTTCACGCCCTTGTGGATGAAGACGTCGGCGCCCGCATCCCAAAAGGCCCCGCCCAGCGGAACGGACTTGGTCGCATTCTTCTTCATCCACGCGAAGCTGCAGTACTCGACGATCGACGACCACCGCGATTCGTCGATGGGGATTTCGAGAAAGGCCGCGATCCCGCGCATCTCGGCCGGCATGTCGCGCTTCAGGTCGGCGAAGTGAATGAAGTGGACGTTCGGCAGATCGCGGATCGCCCACCAGGTGCGAGCGTTCTCCCAGAACGACCAAAAGGGAAACCCGTCGCCATCCATCCAATTGCGCCAGTACACGAGGATATCGTCGGGTGGCGGTTCAATGGGCGGCCCAACGCGCCCTGGTGTGTCGTTCAGCGCTCCGTACCAGGTAGCGTTGGCGTTCGAGTGGTGGTTGTAGAGGCTCCACACGACGTCGCGCGCGTCTCTGCCGATGTAGACGTACCGGGCCTTCGGCGAGAAGACGAGCGCGTCGACGGGCAGATGCGTCTTCACGAACCGCCGGTGAGTCTGCGCCTCGACGGCCCGGAGCTTCTCCTCCTTTGGTGGGACCCGCAGATCGAGCCACGGCGACATCTCGGCAACGGCCAGATCGGGATCGCCACCGAAGAGCATCTGGGCGATGATCTGTTGCACCCAGGTCGTGCCCGACTTGGCGTACGTACCGATCACGATGTCGTCGTCGCGAAACGCGAAGTCGTTCCAGATCGTGGAGTCGAAATGGTGACTATGGAGTTCACGGCTCTTGGTCGGAGTATCGTCGCCCACGAGGCGCAACATCCTGCCTAACCACGCTCATGTCCAGCGCGCCGCAGTCGGGCGCGGCCAGCACGTGGGTAGCGTGCCGGAGCGGCTCGAAGTAGAGGAGGCTTCGTGCGGTGGATCAAGTGGATCGGCGTGGGGCTCGTGGTGTTGGTCGTGGCCGGTGCGGCGGGGCTCTACCTGAGCGCGCAGCAGGCGCTCGATCACGACTTCGGCCATACGCGAGCCACCGAGCAGCTACCCGCCTTCACGGGGGTCGACTCTGGTGATGGGCTCGTTCGGATCGAGACCGAACGTGGGACGTTCCGTGCCCGGGTCTCCGGGATGGCCAACGCCGGGCCGGCCGTCGTGTTGCTGCATGGCTTCCCCGAGAGCTCCGCGATGTGGAGGCCGCTGGTCGAGGCGGCCGCGGCGGCCGGATTCCGGGTCGTGGCCTTCGACCAGCGCGGGTACAGTCCAGGCGCGCGTCCGGCCGAGGTCGAGGAGTATGCCTTACCCGAGCTGCTCGATGATGTTCCCGCCGTCACGTCCGCCGTCGGTTTCGACACGTTCCATCTCGTCGGGCACGACTGGGGCTCCATCGTCGGTTGGAATCTCGCTGCGGCGGATCCCGAGCGCGTTCTCTCCTGGGCGTCGCTGTCGATCCCGCATCCGGCGGCTGCGGCCCTGGCCAACGCTGCAGACACCGACGGTCCGCCGGCGTACGTTCGGTTCTTTCAGACGAGCGGGGTCGCCGAGACCGTGTTCCTGAGCCGTGGCATGGCGCTCATGAGAAACGGCCTCTACAGCGAAATGCCGCCCGATCAGCTCGGCGAATACGTAGCGCTCTTCTCGGAGCCCGGCGCGCTCACCGCCGCGTTCAATTGGTACCGGGCTCTCCCGTCGAGCTTCGGCTCGTCGAGCCTCATGGCCGGCGAAGTATCGCAGCCGGTGCTCTACGTCTGGGGAGAACGCGACATGCAGATCTTCGTGCATCCTCGCGTGCGCGAGATCCAGAAGCGCTTCGTCCGCGGGCCGTACGAAGAGCTATCGCTGGATGCGGGCCACTGGCTCATCCAGGAAGAGCCGGAGGCCGTCACCGGTGCCGTCATGAAGCACCTGGAGTCGCAGCGCCGCTGAGGCAGGGCTGGGCCAACCACGTGGACTTCACGGACTCGAAGATAATGATGGTGACCGGCGCCAACGGAGGGATCGGCAAGGCAACGGCCATCGGGCTGGTCCAAGCGGGAGAGCAACGGTCGTGATGACCGCCCGGCACCCGGAAAAGGGCGAGGAGGCGCGTCAGGAGGTGATCCAACGAGGCAGCAGCGACCGCGTACATTTGTTGTTGGGAGATTCTTCGTCCTTTGAATCAACTCGATCCTTGGCCGGCCGGTTCATGCAGAAGTTTCCGAGGCTCGACGTTCTGGTCAACAACGCGGGAGCTGTCCTCTCCGACCGCCGGGTCACCGAAGACGGGTTTGAGATGACTTTTCAGGTGAATCATCTGGCGCATTTTCTGCTCACCGGCCTGTTGCTGGAACGTCTCCAGGCCGCGCCTCGTGCTCGGCACTTCCGGAAATACCCCCGGAATGCGCGCTTACGCCCAGAGCAAGTTGGCGAATGTCCTGCCTTCGCCTACACCCTTTAGCGAGCGTCGAACCGGCCCCCACCTGGTCCCCAGGAAGACGCCAAAACGCCTGAAACCCCGAAACCCCGAAACCCGGAAACCCGGAAACCCGGAAACCCGCGCTGTGTGCGGGCTTCCGAAATGCGAGGAGCGGGACTTGAACCCGCTCTTGCTAGGCGAAAACACGCGGCTTTTCTGGGCGGCATGTGTCGTCACGTGCCACCACGTGCCATCTCATGGCCCCCCGGGGGCCAGCCGCTCAGGTCACCCCGAGCCCTGAATCCTGAGCGGAAGGTCGATGTCCCTGTTGCGCGCTGGACGTCTCTCGAGGCTCGGCCGCAGGCCGACGGCTGATCATCGACGGGTGGACGGAGTGCAGAGCCTACTGCGGGTATTGCAGTGCGATCTCTGCCTCGACGAGCCTCTCGAGATGCTCGTTGCCGAACCGGACGAGCGGCTTGCCGTTCACGAAGAACTGGGGTGTCTTGCGCACGCCTAGCGTCTTGAGGTCCGCGAGGTCCTGTTCGACGAGCTGCGCGAACCTCGGGTCCTCGGCGTCGCGTCGAGCCCGATTGACGTTCACGCCAGCGCTCGGCAGGAACTGCCAGATTTTCTCCGGTTGGGGGTGATGGTGGCTCGCCCACTGGGGCTGGGTATCGTACAGCACTTGCAGAGCCTCCCAGTAGCGATCCTGCAATCCTGCCGCTTCGAGAGCCTTGACCACGCCATCGGAGCCCGGGTGGAACGGCGCGTAGCGGAGGACCAGACGTACGCGATTCGGGTGCTTGGCAAGCAGGGCCTTCAGGTAGGGATCGAAGTCCCGACAGGTCTCGCATGCGGGATCGAAGAACTCGACGAGCACGACTTTGGCGTCGGCCGGCCCCTTACTTCGTGAGTGGGGCCTCTCCAGCGGCGAATCCGCGCCCGTCGCTAGCGTCTCGATGCGATCTGCCTCGAGACTCGTGTACAGCAGGGTCGCGGCGGTGAACGCGAGCAGGAGCCCGCCCGCGGCAAGCAGAACGACGGATGACCTCTTCATGGTTGTCGCCTCCTCAGCAACAAGAGCAGCCCCGTGACGCTGGCGAACACGAGCAGCGAAAGCGCAGGGATCGACAGGAAGCCCAGAATCTCGAGTTGGGCATCCGAGCACGCGACTCCCCGGCGGCACGGCGCCGCACTCTCGGGGATGACCCCAACCTGCAGGAGGAGGTGATAGAGCGCAATCGCGCCGCCGGTCGCGGCGAGGGGCAGCGCGTAGCGCACGACGCCGGGGTCGAACGGAAGGAGTCCCACGAGCAGGATGATCGAAAGGGGGAACATGAAGATCCGCTGTGCCCAGCACAGAGAACACGGCGGCAGTTCCATCACCTCCGAGAAGAACAAGCTGCCCAGGGTCGCCACGGCAACCAGCAGCCAGCAGGCGAACAGGATCGCCCAGTCGGGGTCGGTGGGGTTCCCGGTTTCGGTCATGGTCCTGGGGATAGCTCAAGGAGCGCGTCGCTGCGTCGTTCGGAGTGGCGGCAGAACGTAGCGTCGCCGCAGGGCGCAGGCGACCGTGGTGCCCGGAGTGAGTCGACCACGGCCGTCGCCAGCGCCGCAGACTTCAATGAAGTCTACGGCGCTACTACGAATGCGAGGAGCGGGACTTGAACCCGCTCTGGCTAGGCGGAAACACGCGCCTTTTCGGGATCGCGTGTGTCGTCACGTGCCATCACGTGTCATCTGATGGCCCCCCGGGGGCCAGGGGCGGTTGCCGGCTTCCATTCGCAGCCTGTGCCGGGACCCGCGGAACTCTCGAGTCCTGCGCTTCTTGCCGTGTATATACGGAACGTATATATTTTCCACATGGGTGACACTGCGAAGATCTTTCAGAGCGGCGGGAGCCAGGCGGTGCGTCTGCCCAAGGCCTATCGGTTCGAGGGGCAGGACGAGATCGAGATTCGACGAGAAGGCGACCGCGTGATCCTGGAGCCGCGGAAGAAGAGCTGGCGAGGCGACTTTCTGGCTCTTGCCGGGTCGCTGCCAGCCTTCACGCTTCCGCCAGAACCGGGCCCGATCGACGACGCTCCGGAGTTCGACTGATTGAAGTATCTCCTCGATACGAACGCCTGCGTCGACTACTTGAACGGGCGTTATCCGCCGGTGATCGAGCGGATCAAGGCGACTCCGCCTGAGGATTTGTGCTTGAGTTCCGTCGTGATTGCGGAGCTTCGTTACGGAGCCGAGCGGAGCGGGCGAAAGCGCGAGAACCATTCCCGCATCGATGTTTTCGTTGAGGCAATCCGCTGCGTCGATTTCGACCCTGATGCTGCAATCGCGTATGGGCGTGTACGCAGCCAGCTAGAAGCGAAGGGTGCCCCGATTGGGCCCAACGATCTGTTGATCGCTTCTCAGGCCCTCTCTCAGCGGCTCGTAGTCGTTACCGACAACGTTCGCGAGTTTCGACGCGTCAGGGGTCTCCGCGTCGAGAACTGGCGACGGCCCAGTCGCGGGAAATAGCTGATCCGATGACGCAGGCCTGCGGCCTCGTGAGTACCCTGGTGATTCGACAATGCGGGTGTCACGCTACAACGCCGCCAAGGGTCAGTTGAGCCTGCAGACCGGGGTCGCGGCCGCGCTCTCGGGCAGCAGCGGTGGCGTCACGCTCTCGCTCGTCGGCTGGAACGACGCCTGCTTCACGACGACGATCCCGAACGTCGTCAAGAATGACGGGACGACGTTCAAGGCCAGGAAGTTAGGAGGGTCGGTCCCCCGGCCGGCGGTAGCCGACATTGCCGCCCTGTTTGCCCAGGTCGCGGCTACGCGTCGACCTGGGCACATGGGCCGTTCATGCTGCCTACGTCCAACTCGGCTGGATAGAGCACCTGACTTCGGATCGCGCCGAGCGACTTCACGTCTCGTGCCTGCTCTGGCGCATTGTTGCGGTGTTGCCGTGGCGCGGGTCGGGCGACCATGCGTACTATGCGGCCTGTGAGCACTCTCCGCGGAGAGACGGTCACGTTCTTCTTCAGCGACGTCGAGGGATCGACTCGGCTCACGAAGGCGCTCGGTGACGCACGATGGGCCGATCTCCTGGAGGAGCATCGCAGGCTCGTTAGGGGCTTGCTCTCTGTGCACGGCGGCCGAGAGGTCGACTCGCAGGGCGACACGTTCTTCGTGACGTTCCCACGCGCGACGGACGCCGCGCTCGCAGCCGCCGAGGCGCAGCAGGCACTCGAAGGCCACCCTTGGCCCGAAGAGGCGCGGGTTCGGATCCGCATCGGCCTTCACACCGGCGAAGCCGTCGCCCGTAACGGGCGCTACGTCGGCCAGGAGGTACATCGCGCGAGCCGGATCTGCGATGCGGGCCACGGCGGCCAGATCGTGCTGTCGCAGGCGACGGCAGAGCTGGTCCGTCAGTCACTTCCCGAGGGCGCGAGCCTGACGGATCTCGGCGCCCACCGACTGAAAGACTTAGGGGCTCGCGAACGGCTCTTCCAGCTGGCAGCCGAGGGCCTACCGTCAGAGTTCCCAAGGCTTCGGTCGCTGTCGGCCTCCCACAACCTGCCGGCGGAGCGTACGAGCTTCATCGGGCGGGAAGACGAGATCCGAACCGTCACGGACCTGCTCGGCCAGCATCGATTGGTGACGCTGACCGGCTCCGGAGGAGCCGGAAAGACACGCCTCGCTGTCCGCGTCGGCCGGGAGGAGGTGGAGCACTTCGCCGATGGCGTGTTCTTCATCGATCTTGCCGCGGTGACGAACGGCGCGGACGTCCCCGCCGCTGTGGCGGCCGCGCTCGGTCTGGTCCTCATTGGAGGCGACGGCGCCGGGCAGATCGCCTCCTACCTCTCCGACAAGGCGGTCCTCGTCATTCTCGACAACTGCGAGCACCTGGTCGATTCTTGCGCCGACTTCGTCGCCGAGATCCTCGATGGCTACAGCGACTCGAAGCTTCTCGCGACAAGCCGCGAGGCCCTCGACATCGACGGCGAGCACGTCGTGGTGCTGCCGTCGCTCGATGCCGACTCTCCCGACGCTCCCAGCGTGAGGCTCTTTCTCGATCGAGCTACGGCGGTCGCGCCCGGCCTCACCGTCACGTCGGAAGATCTGGGCACCACCATCGTGGAGATCTGCACGCGACTCGACGGCATGCCGCTCGCGATCGAGCTGGCCGCCGCGCGTAGCACGGTGCTGAGCCCGGCCGAGCTGCTCGACGAACTCGACGATCGCTTCCGGGTACTGGCGGGAGGCAGACGACGTCAGCGCCGACGCACCCTCGAGGCGACGCTCGACTGGAGCTGGGATCTCCTCGAGCCCGAGGAGCAACAGGTCTTTCGCGCCCTCGGCGTGTTCGTGGACGGGTTCGACCTCGTTTCGGTCGCGGCCGTCGCGTCTGTCTCGCGCGTCGAAGCGTTGGACTTGATCGAGGCGCTGGTCACGAAGTCGTTGGTCGTACGGGCCGACATCGACGAAGAGGTCCGGTTCCGGCTCCTCGAGTCGATGAAGGCCTACGCGGAACACCGCCTCGAGGCGGCGGGAGAGCTCGCGCCGGTGCGGCGGCGGCACCTTGAGCACTTCCACCGCATCGCGAGCGTCCATGGGATCGCGCCCCTTCCCGAGCGCGGTGTGGGGATTCGGCTCCGCTACGACGTCAGCAATGTCACGGCGGCGTTCGAGCTCGCGGTCGGGAGCGAAGACTGGGAGGCAGCCACCGAGCTCATCAGCGGCGCGATGCTCGCGTACGAGAGCTCCGGTCGTACAAGCGCGCGGAGCATCTCGACATCGGTCGGTCGGCCTCGCGACGAGGCCAAGGTCGCGCTCGAGGCGAGGCTGAAGCAAGTCCGCCTAGGAACCTACTGCCCCCCGACCCAGCTTCCAATCCTGAAGGACGTCGCGGAGAAGTGGCTCGAGAACAAGGCCGATCGACGGACTTCGACACGGTACCTCTGGGAGAACCACGTCCATGTCCACATCCTTCCACGGCTGGGGGAGGTGCGGGTCGATCGGATCACGCCGCCAGTCGTCGAGGAGGCGCTTCGGAACGACCTGCTTCGGCAGGGCAGGCTGCGCGCCGCAGACGATCAACAAGGTCCTCGGCACTCTCACGTCGATTTTCGACTACGCGGAGCGGCATGGGATCACCGAACGGAACCCGGCCCGCCTCGCTGAACGCTTGCGCGTGGGAAGCACGGAGATCACGACGAGCGGGAAGCAGGGGGCGCGGGCGGGCCGCGAAGTCGATCCGGACGAGGTGCCATCGCCCGACGAGGTCAAGGGACTCCTCCTTGCCGCCGAGCCCGGCCTGTACCAGACCTACTTCCTGACCGCCGCGCTCACCGGGGCACGTTCCGGCGAACTGCTTGCCCTCTCGTGGGACGCCGTCGACCTCGAGGTCGGCGAGATCCATATCCGCCGAACGGTGACAAACGGTGACATGGGCAAGAACCCGGGAGGATCGCGAGGCGGGCATCCGAGGTGCCCGCTACTTCCCGCCGAAGACCAAGAGTTCTCGACGCAACGTCGAGGCCCCTCCGGAACTCGTGGCAGCGCTCAAGCGATGGAAGCTCGCGTGCCCCCCTTCGGATTTGGGGCTCGTCTTCCCGAAGGTCGACGGATCGCCGATGCACCGGAAGCTGCTTCGGGACCAGGGCTTGCGACCCGCTCAGAAGAAGGGAGAGCTCCGAGCCTTCGGCGTCCACGCTCTGCGTCACTTCTTTGCGAGCGAGCTCATCCGCCAGGGCTACCCGCCCACGGAGGTCGCGGCGCGCCTTGGACACTCCTCGCCTGCGGTGACGATGACGGTCTACGCGCGGTGGTACCGGACGGCAAAGAGCGACGCGGTGACGAACCTCGCGAAGGCGCTCTGCGACTCATGACGCGAGGCGTCTGGTAGCAAACTGGTAGCAGCCGAGGGTGCTGCTTTCAAAAAAAGCATGCGAGGAGCGGGACTTGAACCCTCTCTGGCTAGGCGGACACACGCGTCTTTTCGGGATCGCGTGTGTCGTGGCGTGCCGTCACGTGCCCTCTGATGGCCCCCCGGGGGCCGGAGACTTGCGAGGTTCGCAGTGGTCGCCGTGACCGCGTGTGTCATCGAGCTGGCGGAGGTCGATTTTGGAGGCGGACCGGCTGTAGGCTCGGGGGCTACCATCGGGAGGCAGCATGACGCGCGGGCAATGGTTCCGAACACGACGGGGTAGGGCGCGGCTCCGCCCCGCCGAGCCTCTCTCCGATGATGAGGTCGCGCTCGAGAGCGAGTCTCCGCCGGCGGTCGGTCCGACGGGTCGGGGCACGCTGAGGGTTTCGGCTCGAAATCGACGCCAACATCGTTCACTGTCCTGCAGTGAAGCAAGGCCAGGCCGCAACGACCGCAAAGACGGTCGCATTCGCCCGCGCCATCGAGACGATCCGACCATCGGAGGAACGCCTCTTCGAGGACCCGTACGCTGTACGCTTCCTCGAGGCCGATGACCTCTGGTTCCTCGAGCGACTCCGGAAGGCCGGAATGCGTCGCTTCCTGCTCTGGTCGATCGACGCGATCGGTCCCGGCCTTCTCCCCTACGCGATCGCGCGCACGGCCTACATCGACGAAGCACTCGCGGGCGCGTTGCGCCGCGGCGTCGCGCAGGTCCTGATCCTCGGCGCCGGCTACGATACGCGCGCACTTCGGATGCCGGGGATCGAGAACGCCGTGGTCCTCGAAGTGGACCACCCCGATACACAGGCCGTGAAGCGTGAGTGCCTCGGCGCGGACGTCGAGGCCGTGCGCGATCGGCTGCGCTTCGTGGGCGTCGATTTCGATCGGGAGGATCTCGGCGAGCGGCTCCGCTCCTCGGGCTTCCGCTTCGACCAAGAGACGTTCGTCATCTGGGAAGGGGTGACGCAGTACCTCACTGCCCCTGCGGTCGACGCGACGTTCGCGCTTCTCGCGGGCACCGCACCCGGCAGCGAGATTGCCTTCACATACCTCGACCGCGCCTTATTGGACGGTACGCGTTCGTTCCCCGGCGGGCGGCGTCTCCTGCTTGCCGTACGACTGGTTGGCGAGCCGTTCCTGTTCGGACTCGAGCCGAAGGAAACGGCAGCCTACCTCCGCGAACGTGGGCTCAACCTGCTCGCCGACATCGGCGGCTCGGATTTCACCGACCGCTACTTCGCACCCCGTGGCCGTGCGGACCGCGCGACGGAAACGGAGCGGGTCGCGTTGGCGAGGCCTCTTGCGCAGCCATGACTCGTTTGGGCAACCTGCGCGACCAAGAGTTGCTGGCGTAGTGCGGTGTTCTCGAGGAGCAGGTTCGCCCTCGGCATCACTGTGCCCCGACCCAGGGCGAGGCAGCCGGAAGCAATGATGCGCTTCCGGGCAGGACTACCATGCCGAGATCACGGTCGCGGTTGGGGCGCTGCGAATCTTCGCGGAACACGGCCGTCCGTTCGCGGTGGCGCGCCAGGCGTCGACGCGGCTGGACCCCGGGGGTGCTCTGAGGCCAGACTCGCCGCCGTGTCACAGGGACAACCAAAGAGGATCGTTCGCGAGCCTACGGAGCATGGCCTCGCGAGGTCGCGGTCTTGACCGTGTGCTCGGGGCGAAGGCAGCTCGGGCGCTGGATGCTGATCGGCATGATTCTGGTCGGATGTGGGTGCTCAGGCGTCGTTCGCTACTCGACGCCACTACCTTCGCGTTGTGAGAATGGCACCTCGGCGGGACGACCGGCCGCGTTTCCGATGGATGAGCATCTGCCTCTCCCGACCGAGGAGCTCGAGCGGCGGCTGGTGGAAGACCCCTTCACGGTCCTGGAGGTCGAGGCGACGCCGGGAGGCATATCGGGTGCCTCGAAGCTCCGGCTGCTGTTCGACGACTGCACGGCCCTCGAGGTGAAGTGGCGTGCGGCGCCGGGTTCCGGAGGCGCGTACAACAACGATCCCCGCAAGGAACTCGCGGCCTACGCCATTCAAAAGCTCTTCCTGGATCCCGCCGACTACGTCGTCCCCGTCACTGCGGGCGTCTGCGTTCCGACCGATCAGCTTCTGCGGATCGGCGCTGCCGCGGAACCGCAGATGGATGGTGCGGGCTGTGTCTTTGGGACGATGGCGGTATGGCTCTCCAACGTGACCGAGCCGGACGACGTGCTGGATGCGGCGCGCTTCGAGCGATCGGTCGTCTCAGGGGAGAGTGAGAACTACGCGACGCGATTCGCCCACCTCAACCTGCTCACCTACCTCATTCGCCACCTCGATCTGCGCGCCGGCAACGTCCTCGTTTCGGACCACCCCGAAAGTCGTCGATTGTTCGCCGTCGACAATGGCCTCGCCTTCAGTGGCATCGGCAACCCGAACCCGTGGATCTTGAACATGACCTCGCTCAAGGTGAACCGCCTGCCTGCCCCCGCGCTGAGCCGTCTCCGTGCACTCACGGGGCGAGACATCCAGCGCGCGCTCGAGACCATCGTTCAGTTTCGAATGAGCGACGACGGCCGGGTAGATCTCGTCGCCCCGACCCCACCCCTGAGTCGAGAGGATGGCGTTCGGACCACCCCGCGGACCTGGCAGCTGGGTCTCACGCACGGGGAGATCGCGGCAATCGAGGAGCGGATTGGAAAATTGCTCGGGCGGATCGATCGGCGCTACATCGTGCCATTCTAGATCTTGGCTCGACCGCGATGATGGTCGATGGATCACTTACCGCAAAGCGCATCGGACCCGACGATGACGACAAAGAAAGGCCACGGAACTTCGGTAGTTCCGCAGCTTCTCAAGGGATTCGTCGAATGCGAGGGGCGGGACTCGAACCCGCAGGTGGGTCCCGAAAACGCTGAAGAATCGAAGAATGGGGTAAGCAGATGTGCGCATCTGTGGGCGTCTGGTTACCCCAAAACGGCCACCTCGCTTCCCCAATCGAGGCAACGGCCCCGCAACGAGCCGACGCAGCCACGGTTCTTCATTCCGGAGTCGAAGCATCGGTTAGCCGGACACGTGGTTTGTTCCGGCGATCGCGCGCGTCACCCTGATGGCCCTCAAGGGCCATCCTTGTGCAGCCGGAAACCAGGTGTGACGGTCCCGTCGTGAGAGACGGCATGGCGTTGTCGGGTAGCGAATCGACGGGGAGATAGCCGCGTGAGCCGGCTCGCGCCGTTCGACAAGGCGCTGGTTCTGATCCTGGTTCCCCTTTGGGTCGTTTGCTTCGCGATCGGCGTAAGGAACCAGGTCCGAGGCGGGGGCACCGCTGGCCTCGGGCTGTCTGTCGAGGACGCAGACAGCTACCCGACGATCACGGGCTTCTACTCCCCGCTCATCCATCCGTCGGACCCGCTCGAGCCGGCGGGACTCCGTCCGGGCGATCGCCTGATTCGTCTCGGACGGGAGGACCTTCGTGGCGTCGGGGCACTCGGCTTCAACGCACGCATCACCGACGAAGCGGGACGCGAGCTGAGCGTCCCGTTGGTCTTCGAGAGAGACGACCGGTCGCGCGAGGCATCATTGGCGCTCGAACCGCTTTCCGTGTGGGCACCCGGGTTGGCCGGATCGTTCGCCTACGCCGCGGCGGCACTGTTTCTGCTTCTGCGAGGCCGGCCTACGCCGATGCTGCGCGCCTTCTTTCGCTTCGGGATGTGCGCCGCCTTCGTGCTCTGTACGTTTCCGGCAAGCCGTCTGGAGTTCTACGCGTGGCTTTGGATCGACGCGATTGCGCAGAGCCTGTACTTCCCGATGGCCCTCGCCTTCCTGTTTCTGTTTCCGGACGACCGGGCACCGGAGGGAACGTGGCATCGGATCTGGCCGTGGTTCTTCGTCCTCCACGGTGCCACGGTGATCCTCGCCTTCTCGAACTACGCGAGGATCGCTGTGCCGGCCTTTGTGGCCATCGGCGCGCTCGGGAGCCTGACGGCCGTTGCCGTCGTCACGTACAAATACCGTCGTGCAGAACCGGTCGCACGCCGACAGATGAAGTGGGTCCTATTCGGGATCTACTGTACAGTGCTTGTGTTCGTCATCGCAGTAACGGCGCCCGTTCTCGATCCTCGCCTCGGTTGGCTCCACCTTGCGAGCAACTGGGCGCAGCCCCTGATTCCGCTCTCCCTCGTCATCTCCGTGTGGCGCTTCAACCTCTTCGACATCGACCGCATCCTCTCCGCGACAGCCTCCTACAATGTCCTCGCGGTGCTTCTGGTGAGTGGTGTGTTCGTGCTGGTGCCGCGCCTCTCCGAGGCCACGTCTGGGTTCCTGGAGATCGATCCTGGAAGCGGACAGGTCGCTCTCTCCCTCGGGCTGGCCGCGATCCTGATCCCGATCCACGGGCGCCTGCGGCCCCGGATCGACCGTCTGTTCTTCAAGGAGCGCTACGCCCTCGACCGCGGGGTCGCCGACCTGCTGCCCGTTCTCTCTCAATGCGGGGATGCGCGCGTGCTGACGGAGCGGGTGGGGCGAGAGTTGAGCCGTCTGCTCCGGCCGGAGACGTGTGTGGTCTACGCCCTCGTGGAGGAAGGCTACGCCGCCGTCTTCGCCGAAGGCCGAGCGGTGGTGCCGGCCTTTGCGGCGGATAGCCTCCTCATCGAGGCGCTGCGCGAGCGCCGCGCTCCGTTGGCGCTCAGCGAAGCGGGTCGGCGGCCCGATCAGACGCCGCTCAGCGCCCTCGATCGTGCGGCGCTAGAGACACTCGGAGGCGAGGCGGTCCTACCCGTGAGGCAGAACGACCTGCTCGCTGCGTTCGTGTGTCTCGGCACGAAGCGCTCTGGCGACGTCTACACATCGACGGACATCTCCCTTCTGGCGGCGGTCGCCGAGACGGTATCCCTCCAACTAGAGCGCTTCGACCAGGACGAGGTGATCCGCGATGGGCGCAGGATGCAGGAGTCCCTCCGCCGCTATGTACCGGGCGCCATCGCTGAGCAGCTGGGGAGTGGTGGCGACCTGACTTCAGGAGAACGCGAGGTGTCGGTGTTGTTCATGGACATCCGCGGCTACACGGGCTTCGCGGAAAGCCGAGAGGCCGAGGAGATTTTCTCCACGATCAATCGCTACACCGAGACCGTCTCGCAAATCGTTCAGGAGCACGGAGGAAGTGTGGTCGAGTTCAACGGCGACGGCATGATGGCCGTCTTCGGCGCGCCCAGGAAGTTGGTGCGCAAGGAGCGAGCCGCCGTCGAGGCAGGGTGCGCGATCGTGAAAGCGGTCGAAGGCCTGCCGGTCGAGGGTGGAGAGACGCTCTCGGTCGGAGTCGGCATTGCTACGGGCAAGGCCTTCGTCGGCAACATCCAAGCGGTGGACCGCATGATCTGGAGCGCCATCGGCAACACCACGAATCTGGCCGCCCGCCTTCAAGGCCTCACGCGAGAGTTGGACGCGGCCCTTGTGATCGATGCGACCACCAAGAGCCGTGCCGCGGCAGCCTCTGCGGACTTCGAGCCGCGCCGTCAGGTTCGGATTCGTGGTCGGCGCGAGGCGCAGGACTTGTACGTATTGCCGATGTAGCCGCGGGATGCGCGGCAGTCCGCCCGAAGCGCGGGATCCAAAATGCGAGGAGCGGGACTTGAACCCGCTCTTGCCAGGCGGAAACACGCGTCTTTTCGGGATCGTGTGTGTCGTGACGTGCCACCACGTGCCATCTGATGGCCCCCGGGGGGCCAGGCCAAGGACTCGGGATCGGGGACCGGTCTGACGGGATGTCGGGGGCATGTACGACGTCTTGGGCGCGCTGCGCGCCTTTCGCCGGGAAGAGACGCGGGGTTTGCCGCGAGGTTCACCATTGATCGAGGTGGCGCACCGGTGTTACACTGGACTTCGGAGGGATGGGGCATGCCCACGACGAAGAAACGGATCAACATCACTGTCGACGATGACGTCTACAAGGCGCTCGAGCGGCTCTCTGGGAAGAGGGATCAGTCGGTGGCAGGTGTGGGGCTGAGCTTGATCGAGGAAGCTCTGGCCTACCAAGAGGATTTGCATTTCTCTCGGATCGCCGATGATCGCCTGGCCAAGAAGCAGAAACGCATCCTGCACGACAAGGCTTGGAGTTGAAGTACCGCGTCGAGTACTTGGAGAGTGTCGTTCGTGATGACATCCCGAGTCTCTCGACAACAGTTCGGGGGCGCGTTCGAAGGGCGATCGAAGAGAAGCTCTCCGAGAATCCGATCGAGTTCGGAAAGCCGCTGCGGTACAGCTTCAGGGGGGCTCGACGATTACGCGTGGGAGACTATCGCGTGATTTACTCGATCGAACTCCCGAGTACGGTATTGATCGTCAAAATCGGGCATCGTCGCGAGGTGTACGAGGACTGATCGCCCTTTGGGCGGCGCCGATGGGTGGTTCTGGGCGAGGTCGAGTTCTGGCCGCCTCGCTTTGTGGGTCCGGCCAGGTGTTCGCCGAACGGATACGCCTCGCCTTTCCCGAATGAGGAGGAAGGATCGATGAGGACCAACACGCCGCGAACCTCAACGAGATCTGCGGCGTGTCAAAATGCGAGGAGCGGGACTTGAACCCGCTCTTGCTCGGCGGAAATACGCGTCTTTTCGGCGTCGCGTGTGTCGTAGCGTGTCACCACGTGCCATCTGATGGCCCCCTGGGGGCCAGAGATCTGCGCGAGATGACCGGTCGTTGGCTCGACTGGGAGATGCATCCATCATGTGTCGGCGCGGGTCAGCCATCGGTCTGGTGAACCCGAAACCACTACTACGGAGCGGAGGCGTGACGGTGCCGGCCGGGTTTCCGGACAGGACGCGATTAAAGTACTCGCAGTAGCTCTGCAGGGCCGACGCCAGGTGCTCCTCGCCCAGATGACGTGGCTCGCCAGAGCAGTCGAAACCCTGGTCGGTGCCAGCGCAGAATGGTCTCGGGCTGGAGGAGACCGCACTACGCCAGGTCGGGACGAAGCGGGCGAGCAAGACTAGGACGGCCCGATAGGGTCGGGTCAATCTCGGCCGTGCGATCTGGCGGCAGGCGACTTCGAGTTGCTCGCGTAAGAGAGCGTTCTCTCTGACACCAGATCCTCCCGAGAGCGGAGCCGGTCGACGACGGATCCGACGAGGGGTCGAGTCGCGGGACGCGTTCATCGGCGGATCCGGCTCGAAGCGGCGAACGAAAGCGGGAAGGCAGGCATCGTGGAGTTGTCGTGGACGGGAAATCTCCTGCAATTCCGGCGCGGATCAAAGATGTAGCCAGAAGGCGATCCGCAGCCCGACCAGCGGTTAGGAATCGTACCCGCAAGGTCACCGACCAGCGTGTTCATCGACGTCCCCCCTACGCGTTCAGAAGTCCCGCCCAGGGCTCCGGCGGCGGTCGCGGGGCGTTGGTGCTGGGTCGCCTTTGCAGCCGATGGTTCCGGGAATGCACTTCTTGGGCGCCGGCGTCGGCCGCGGCGTCGGAGCCACTGCGGGAGCCCAGGCGCCGGTAGCGCTCTGGGACCAGAGGAGCTCGCCGTTCTCGTCGTGCCGCACGACGTCAGTGCGGCCGTCTCCGTCGAAGTCCATGAATCGGAGTTCATGCAAGCGGAAGAAGGAGTCGTTGAGGAAGCGCCACTCCGTCCGTCCGCCGCTGCGATAGTACCAGGAGGCCCCTGTTGCCTGGAATTCATCCACACGACCGTCGCCGTCGAAGTCGCCGGTGCCGATCTGCTTTCGTGTGTCGACATCGTATCGGTTGGCGAAGGTTTCGATGATATTGGCGCAGAGTACGCCGCCTAGGCCGCACGACAGCAACCCTTCTTTCCATGTTTCACGAATCGCCTCGCCGCGGTCATCGTGCGCGAGGACATTGTGATGGAACATGGCACTTTCCTCGGGAATGCCGCGGAGGTCGAAGGCCGCACGCGTCTTCCGGAAGCCGAGCACGCCATACTTCTGCTCGCCGCGAATCGTATTGTACGAGATCTCGACGTACTCCCCACCCACACCGCCTACGTACGAGCGGTCGTCACCGGCGTTCGTGCCGTGCATGTCGAAGTGGTGCTCGTACCAGCAACCTTTGACGCCGTAGCGCTTCTTGCAGTACTTGACGGCCCCCTCGTCGACGAAATTGAACCGCGCCACGTAACCCGTGCCTGGTTGCCCGCCGGACGCGACCGCGTGACGGTTGTGGTCGAAGGTGTTCTTCTCGACGACGGCGTCGCCTCCGTGCGAGATGACCACTCCGTAGCCTCCCCCCTGGGATTGATTGTGATGAAAGAAGTTCTGGGCGACCCACACGCCGTTCTGTCGATTGTGCTTGTCCGGATCCGTCCTGCTCACGACCGAGACGCCGGCGTTGGTCCAGTGGAAGAACTCGTTCCCGTAGATCATCAGGCGGAGGTGCCCGTCGTTCACGATGCCGGTGGTCCGCGCGTGGCATTCGCGGGCGGAACTTCCGGTGCCCTTCGCGCCGCGCCGAGCCTTGCTCCCCGATGGTCCGCGAAACCGGAGGCCGCTGACGCGTACGTCGTCGCCCTTCACGACGAATAGATCCACCGTCGTCAGCGACCGAGTGAACAGCAGGCCGCCTCCGACGAGACCGGCTCGACCTCCCTTGAGCCGGACGCCGCCATACAAAGGAATGCGCCGCTCTCCCGTAAGATTGATCCGGGCATCATCGGCGATCTGAATCGTCGTGTACTGGCGGCCTTTGGCCGAGCAGAGAGCGTCGCGGAGTTCGGATCGGGTCCGGACGGGCCAGACTGCGTCGGGGGCCTTTCCTTCGGGATGATGGTCGGTCCATTCCCTGGCCTCTTCGCAGAAGTCGTAGTTGGGCGGATACCGAAACCGTCTGCAGTTCTCGTCGAGGTCCACCTCGGCCGGACTGGCTGCGGGGAGACCCCAGGTCAGCAGGAAGACGGCCATCGCTGCCAGCATCCTCGTCTTCGTCATCTTCCTCGTCCCCCTTGGCTCGGCATGCGTTTGTGGGACGCTTCACCGCAAGACGCGCGCCAGAGAAAAGCCCCAGGCACAAGGGCCCTGGGCGACGAAGTTGCGAGGTTCTGTTGCGGGTGCTGCGGCGGCTTTGCGGCTCGGACGCGGCGGGAAGACTCGAGGTGTGATCGGGACTCGGCCCGAAGGAACCTGAGGCCTACTCTCGCCGAGTGTGAAGACGCCTGAGCGACCTTAGTGTCCGTTCGGGTGTTGGCGATCGCGCGAAACCGCGCGCGTTCGATCGTTGATGAACTCGGGAGAAATGGCTCAATTTTCAGGGGGTTACGCCATGTTTCGTAGGCGATCGAATGCGCGCGGTTTCTGACGATCGGCTACGCTCGACGGGTCTGCGGCGACTGCTGCCCCTCGAGCCAGACCTGTTCCTCGGGGATGGCCGCAAGAAGCTCGAGCGACGGCAGGGCAGGGCGCTCGCTCTTTGCGAGCTCGGTGCCGGAGGTTTTCAGACCCCGTTTCGGGGTCCCTTTTCGTGGTTGATCCATACCTCCATTCTATACGTGATAATCCAGTTTATCGCGTAGAGTTTGGCTGCAGAACAAGGTGCGAGCCTCGTGATCGCGATCAACAGGAGTGATCTTGCGGGGTGGCCTACTCGACGTAGCCGAGGGCGCGGAGCTGCTCTCGTCGGTTCTTGCTGAGCTTCTCGCGGCGTGACCGCTGGAGCTGATTTGCTTTCTCCCTGGTCAGCTCCTTCAGTCGTACACCAAGCGACTCGACGAGCTCTGGATGGTCACCGGCGACGTCGCGCCGCTCTCCCGGATCGTCGTCGAGGTTGAAGAGCATCACCTCGCCGTCGTGTTGGTAGAGCTTCCACGGCGGCTGGCGCAGGGCGGACTGGCTTTCCTCGGTAACGCTTACCGCGGGACGTTCTCCCTCGTCCGTCCGAAGTGTTGGGAGAAGGCTCTCGCCGTCGATGTCCGCAGGGATGTCGAGGCCGAGCGTGGCGAGAACCGTCGGGAATACGTCGATCAGGCGCACCTGCTGGTCGATCACCCGCCCCGCGAATGCACCGCCCGGGAACTTGACCAGTAGAGGGATGCGGAGCGCCTCGTCGAAGAGCGTTTTCCCATGCAGTGAGAGCCCGGTTCGCTCGCCGAGCTCCTCACCGTGGTCCGAGACCACGACTATCAAGCTGCCATCGTAGAGCCCACGCTCACGCAGACCCCGCACCAAAGCGCCGAAGCCGGCATCCGCAGACCGGATGGATGCGTCGTAGAGGCGGATCCAGTGTTGGATGTCGGCCGGGGCCTTCGTGGTGCCGGACCGAGCAAACCACTCCCCGGTCAGGATCGCGTCGCCGAGGGGGCCATCGTACGACTTCTCGAACACGGCGAGAGTCTCTGCTGGGGGAGTCAGCGGGATGTGCACCTCATAGGAGTGGACGAACAGGAGGAACCGCTTCGGCTCGACCTCATCGAGCCAGGCGAGGGCACTCGCCGCACGGTCGGTCAG
>JAJCZO010000448.1 GCA_029262355.1 Deltaproteobacteria bacterium | reverse complement strand
CAATGGGCACCCGTCTGGCGGTGTGCGGCGTCCATCTACTAGGCTGGTGCCCGGAAGGGGGGGCGATGGCGTACGAGCACGGCAGGATCACGGATGAGGGGATCGCGAAGCTCCGCGCTCGCATTGGGCGGGGATTCACGGGCCGTCAGCCCTGGCGGACCGAGGTGAACCGCGACACGATCTGGCACCTGGCGCACGCGATCGGTGACCTGAGCCCTCTGTACGTCGACCCTGAGCACGCGGCCAAGACGCAGTGGGGGCGCTTGCAGTGTCCCGGCGTCGTCCTGCGGTGCTTCGACACGCTGAGTGCGCCGGGGTCGTCCGGCCTGCCCGAGGGGCTCCCTGGCGTGCACGCAATCTGGTCGGGTTCTCATTATGAGTGGGCGCGGCCCGTTCTCCTCGGCGATCGGATCACTGCCGAGTGCCATCTGAAGGACGTCGTGGAGAAGCAGAGCAAGTTCGTCGGCAGTCGCACGGTCTACCAGACGTACGAGGCGGTCTATCACACGGCTGACGGCGACTATCTCGGAAAGCGCAGCGACACCTACATGCGCGCCGATCGGAACAAGGCGCGGGAGAAGTCCGTCTACAAAGACCAGGAGCAACTCGCGATGTGGGCGCCCGACGACATCGAGCGGTTCATGGCGGAGTACAAGGCCTACCGGCGTACCACCGAGCGGTTCTGGGAGGACGTCGAGGTCGGCGAGGAGTTGGCACGCGTCATCAAGGGCCCGCTCACGCCGACGGCTGAGATCGCCTTCGAGGCGTTCTTCGGGATCTATCTCATCGGCAACGCGGTTGCGGCGTCCGCGCTCGAGCGCCATCCAAAGCTGATGGTGCCCAACGAGCAGGGCGTGCCGGAGCCCCCGCAGCGTGTCCACTGGGACAACAAGTTCACTCAGGACACGCTCGGGCTCCCCGGGGCGTACGACCTGGGCTTGGAGCGCCTCTCGTGGATGTGTCAGGCGGCGACCGACTGGGTCGGCGACGACGGATTTCTCTCGTTCATCGACTCCCGCTACCGGCGGTTCAACTATCTTGGCGACGTCACTTGGGCCACGGGGAAGGTCGCCGAGAAGTTCGAGCGAGACGGGAAAAAGATGGTCCGTCTGGACCTCTGGACGGTCAATCACCGTGACCAGATCACCGCCACCGCTGAGGCCGAAGCGAGCCTCGCGAGCCGGGCAGACTGACGCTGGTGCGGGCTCCGAAACGGGCCATGGCACGGGGCATGAGGCCTGCTCTCAGGTCCGTGGGGGGCGGAAACAGCAACGATTCAAGGCTTTCCTCCTTGCCCACCCTCCGCGACGTCGGTACCCTCGCGGTTTGACCTTCCAACCGCTTGGCGGCCGCGTTCCAGACGCTTGTCCTCGCCGAGCTCACCCTGACTGGGACCCTATCCTCTATGAATCTGCTCTTTGAAGGTGCCGCGTTTGGCCTCGCGTTCCTGCTGATCCGGTTCGCGTCCGATCCGCTGCGCAAGAACCTCAGTAACGTCCTCAAGGTCGCGTTCACGGCCCGCATCGTCTGGCTGCTTCTCGTCGCACCGGTGGACGACGGGGCGGGGACCATCGTGCCCGCCTGGAAGCTGATCCTCGATCTGGTCAGCAGTATCGACCCGGTGACGTTCTGGACGTTCGTCCTTACGGGAGCAGCCGTGCGTTTCGGCGGGGTGGTTGCCTCGATGTACCGATGGCAATTGGTGCTGCGCGGGCAAGGAATCGACCTGCCATTCTGGCACATCTTCGGCGCCTTCTTGATCGGACGGGTGATCGGGTTCTTCTTGCCGAGCACCGCAGGTCTCGACGCGTACAAGCTCTACGACGCATCACGCTTCAGTGGTCGCACCGTCGAGGTGACGGCGGGTACCGCGCTCGAGAAGGTGCTCGGCGTCACCGGCATTTTCCTGACGTTCCTCGTTGCGCTGCCGATGGGCATGTCGATCTTCGGCGACAACGCGATGAGCGTTGCCTTGATTACCGTGCCCGTCGCCCTTGGCATCATCTCCGGGCTCTTGGCCATCCTGTGGTTCCCCGGTCTCGTGCAGTGGGTGATCGAGAATACGCCGATTCCGGCGAAGGATCAGATCCAGGGCATCGTGATGCGGCTGTCGCAGGCCGCGGCGGCGTATCGCGACAAGAAAGCACTCGTTCTCCTGCTTCTCCTCTTGAGCTTCCTCCTGCACTTCTCGACGGCCGTGATGTACTACTTCATGGCACTCGCGGTTGGTGCTCAGGGCGATGCTCTGTTCTGGCCGATCGTCTTCGGTTCGGCGATCCAGATCTTCGCCACCGTGATCGGGCCGACGATCGGTGGCATGGGCGTCCGCGAGGCGGCCCAGGTGCTCACGATCGGCGCGCTCGTCGGGCCGATCGTCGCCGGCGTGTCCGCGACTCTCGGCTTTTGGGTCGGTGAGGTGCCGACGCTGTTCGGCGTGTTCTTTTGGCTGGCCCGCGGGAAGGACTACCGCCCCGCGTACTGCCTTGTCGATGGCACGCAGGTCGACTACGAAGAGGCCGCGAAGCAGGCCATCTCGCTCGGGATGGAAGACCTGGAGGCGGAGACCGAGGCCGGTCCTGCAGCTCCGCGCGCCCCGATGGCCCAGCCGCAGCGACTCTTCGCTTCAACTGGGGCCGGGCTCGGCGCCGGCATCCTCGCCGGCATCCTGATCGGACTCACCGAGGCATTCGTGATTGGCGCGGGCGGCTTTGGCGAAGACTCACAAGTGCTCTGGTTTGGTCCATTCGTGTACGCGCTGATCCTGGGCGGGCTCGGCGCGGTCGGAGGCGCGGTGTTGAGCGTGTTGCCGATGCGCGAGGACGAGGTGCGTTCGTGGGTGCCGGCGCTCGGGCTCACGGCCACGCTGGTCCCCTTCGGACTCATCATTGCGATCTTTCGGCTGCGGCGCGATGTCTACCTCGAGCAGATGCCGCCGATTCCGGTCTTGCTGGGCATCGTCGCCGTGGGCGCGGTGGTGGCCGTGCTTCTCCTCACTGTCGGTCGGCGCTTCTTCGGCTCTTCCGGCGGGATGATCTCGCGGCCTCTTCCGGCGGTGGGCCTCCTCCTGGCCGTGATGGCCTTGGGCGCGCTTCTTGGACCCTCGGGCGCTTCGGAAGTGCCTGCGGTTCGCGCTGAGATCCCTGCGCACCTCGGCGACAAGCCCAACGTCGTTCTCGTCGTCGTGGATACATTGCGCGCCGATTATCTGGGCGCGTACGGCGATCCCCGCGGTCTCAGTCCGAACATCGACGGCGTCGGGGCAGAGGGCGCGATCTGGGAGGCGTTCGGACAGTCGTCGTGGACGAAGCCGTCGGTCGCGACGATTCTCACGTCACTTTATGCGTCGTCGCATGGTGCGATGAGCAAGCCGTCGGTTCTCCCTGATGTGACGACGCTCGCCGACGCGATGCAGGAGCAGGGCTACACGACCTCCGGATTCGTCTCGAACATCAATCTCGCGCCGTCGTTCAACTTCCAGCAGGGCTTCGACGAGTACACGTACTTCGCTCCGGACTATCTGTTCGGGGCCGAGGAGTCGTCCTCGAAGCTCGTGATCTACAGCATTCTGCGCGTCGTGAACTTCAAGCTGTTCAAGGATCGTTACGTCGAGCAGTACTATCAGGATTCGCGGACGGTGAACGATGCGGCACTGCCCTGGATCGAGCGTCACAAGGACGATCGATTCTTCGCGTTGTTGCACTACATGGATCCGCACGATCCGTACTTCACGCACCCCTATGATGGCAAAGGCATCGCTCGGGTGGAGAACCAGAATCCGCCGCCGGAGTTCGCAGCCGAGATGAAGGAGCTGTACGCGGGCGAGATCGCGTACATGGACGAGTCCTTCGGGCATCTGGTCGAGAAGTTGAGGGAGCTCGGGCTGTACGACGATACGCTGATCATCCTGACCGCCGACCACGGCGAGGAGTTTCAAGAGCACGGTGGGTGGTGGCACGGTACGACGCTCTACAACGAGCAGATCGCGGTGCCTCTCATTACGAAGTTCCCGGCCGGAACGTACATCTCGGGACGGCCGACGGGCGTCGCTCGACTCCTCGACGTTTCGCCGACGATCCTGTCGGCCGCGGGTGCACCCTTGCCCGACGAGTGGCAGGGCGCCGACCTGGGCGAGGGAATCCCAGCCTCCCGCGCTGCGTTCGCGGAGGAGGACCATGAGGGAACGATCATCACGGCGATTCGCAAGGGGCCCACGAAGCTGATCCGGGCCCAGGCGGGAAATCCGCGGGGACTGCCTGAGGTCGCGCTCTTCGACGTCGAAGGTGACCCGGGCGAGCAGCGCAATCTGGCCGAGGAGCGTTCGGTCGAGATCTCCGAACTCGATCAGGAGATCATTGCCATCAGCACGGGCGCATCGGCGGATGCCGTCGAAGGTGGCGGCGACGTCGAGATGGACGATGCCACGCGCGATCGCCTGCGGGCGCTGGGATACATCGAGTAGTCTCGCGCGCTGGGCTCCACCGAGTCGTCTCGTGCGCGCTACGAAGGGCGGTGGAGTCTGGCACGGGCCAGCTCGGCCGCCTCGTGGGCGGCGCATCCCGCCACGTGATCGTTCACGAGGCCCATCGCCTGCATGAACGCGTACGCAGTGGTGGGGCCCACGAACGACCAGCCTCGCTTGCGCAGGTCCTTGCTGAGCGCGATTGAGGCGTCGGTGAAGGGGTTGTCGGCGAGGTGGCGCCGCGTGAGTCGTCGAGGTCGACGTTTCTGCGGTGGCTCGAAGCGCCAGAAGTACGCAGCCAGCGAGCCGAACTCGTCCCTCAGGTCGTTCGCACGCTTGGCGTTGTTGATCGTCGACTCGATCTTTCCGCGGTGCCGAATGATCCCCTCGTCGCGCACCAGCCGGTCGACTCGGCGGCGGTCGAAGCGCGCAACTTCTCTCGGGTCGAAATCGGCAAACGCGGCACGAAAGTTCTCGCGGCGTCGCAGAATCAGAATCCAGCTGAGGCCCGCTTGGAACCCTTCGAGGCAGATCTTCTCGAAGAGCCGAACGTCGTCCGTGACCGGAAGACCCCACTCCGTGTCGTGGTACCGGATGTACTCGGGATCCGCGCCGCACCACCAGCAACGGCGGGTCCCGTCTTCGTCTCGGATCAATCCTTCGAGTCGGCCCATCGCGGTCCGCATCCAACGTTTGCGCCATCAGCACAAGCGGTATTTCGTCGGAACGCCGTAGCGCGGCGTGGACGCCATGGGGCGCTAGGGCGAGAGATGCCTCGTCGGGAGCCGCCAGCGCATCAACCGCCGCCGAGCGGCGGAACGAAGTGGACCTCGCTGCTGGGGAGTACCGGTTCCGCGAGGCCGGCGGACGCGACCACGTCGTCGACCGAGACGGCAACGTGGGGGGCGAGCTCGTCGTTCTCGACCAGCGCGGCGCGTAGGCCGGGGAAGCGCACGTCGAGCGCATCGAGCAGCTCGCCGACAGTTCGCCCGTCGGCGGTCGCCGTGTCGACCCCGCCGGTGAGCCGCCGTAGGGCGGCTGGGATGTAAACCGTGCTCACGCCTTCGCGGCGTGCGCGCGGAGCGCCGCGAGGACCCGAGGGGGAGACATCGGCAGCGTCG
This sequence comes from Deltaproteobacteria bacterium, assembly GCA_029262355.1. Lineage (GTDB taxonomy): Bacteria > Desulfobacterota > Binatia > UBA12015 > UBA12015 > VGTG01. The sequence continues at coordinate 367 of JAJCZO010000448.1, read as the reverse complement.
CCATTCGTACGCCGGTCGCGTCGGCGATCGCGTTGGCGATCGCCCCTGGTGGCGGCACGATCGAGACTTCGCCCACACCGCGCACGCCGTAGGGATGAGCCGGGTTGGCCACCTCGACGATCACTGGGTCGATCATCGGCAGGTCGAGCGCGACGGGCATGCGGTAGTCCAGGAAGCCGTCGTTCTGCAGGTGACCGCTCTCGTCGTAGACGTATTCTTCGTTCAGGGCCCAGCCGATGCCCTGGACGGCGCCGCCCTGCATCTGTCCTTCGACGTAGGCGGGGTGAATCGCTCGCCCGACGTCCTGAAACACGGTGCATCGCGTAACGTCGACGTGGCCCGTTTCGATGTCGACCTCGACGTCGAC
>JAJCZO010000447.1 GCA_029262355.1 Deltaproteobacteria bacterium | reverse complement strand
TTGCGCGCCAGATCATCTCGGATGGCGCGACCGACGACCGCATCAAGCAGCTGGCGGACGACTCGGCGTGGTACGACGACGAGCTCTGGCAAGGGCTCGCGACCGCGAGTCTTGTCGGTGTCGCGCTGCGCGAAGAGTTCGGGGGCGGTGGTTTCGGAGTGGCCGAGCTCGCCGGCCTCTGCGAAGAGGCCGGCCGGTGTATCGCGCCGTTGCCGATCTTGTCGACTCTCGTCATCGGCGCGTTGCCGATCCAGGAGTTTGGATCGGATGAGCAGCGGACGACGGCCCTTTCGGGCGTCGCAGAGGGCAAGACCTTTCTGACCGCGGCCTTGGCCGAACTCGGCCATGTCGACCCGGCGAGGCCGGCGACGACGGCCAAACCGGAAGGGGATGGCTGGGTGATCGATGGCGTGAAGGTCTGCGTGCCCGACGCAGAACGTGCGGCGCGCATCCTCGTGCCGGCTCGCACCGACAGCGGTTCGGTCGGCGTGTTCCTCGTTTCCGCGGGCGCGGCGGGTCTGGAGTTGGAACGCGAGGCCACGACCAACGGAGAGCCGCAGTTCACCGTCACGCTGAACGGAGTGAAGGCCGAAGTGTTGGGCGACCCGGCCCGCGGCGCAGAGATCGTCCGCTGGATCGAGCACCGAGCAACGATCGCGCTCAGTGCGCTGCAGCTGGGGATCTCAGACGCCGCCCTCAAGCGAACGGCCGAGTATGCCAAAGAGCGTAAGCAGTTCGAGAAGCCCATCGGCAGTTTTCAGGCCTACGCGATGCGTTCGGCTGACGCCTTCATCGACGTCGAGGCGATCCGGTCCACGCTCTATCAGGCGATCTGGGCGGTCGATGAGGACCGGGGTGCCGACCAGGCGGTCGAGGTCGCGAAATGGTGGGCCTGTCGTGCCGGGCATCGTGTGGCGCACTCGGTTCAACATCTCCACGGCGGCATCGGCGCCGATGTCGACTATCCGATTCACCGGTTCTTCCTCTGGTCGAAGCACACCGAGTACACGCTGGGTGGTGCGTCCACCCATCTCGCCCGACTCGGTGCGATTCTTGCGGGCGGAGAGCCGGCATGAGCGGCCTGGCTCCGACCAAGCGCTTCGATCAGGTGAGAGAAGGTGACGAGCTTCCCGAGCTCGCGATCGAGCTCACGCCGACGCTGATCATCTCGACGGCCATCGCGTCGCGCGACTATCAGGACGTCCATCACGACGTGGGCCTCGCGCAGCAGCGCGGGACGAAGAACATCTTCATGAACATCTTGAGCACGAACGGCATCGTTCAGCGTTATGTGAACGAGTGGGCGGGCCCGGAAGCGCTCTTCAAGGGCATCAAGATCAAGCTCGGTGCACCCAACTACGCGGGCGACACCATGACCCTTTCGGGCACGGTCGTGGCGATCTCCCAAGACCGCGACGAGCCAACCATCGACCTCGAGGTCATCGGCAAGAACAGCCTCGGGAAGCACGTCACCGCGATGGTCCGGCTGGCGCTCCCGAAGAGCTGACTCAGGCACCGCAGGGCCCCAAGGACTCACCCTTCGGCGCGGGCGCTCGGGCGTTTCCGCTCGTGTCCCTTTCTCGTCGGAATTCGGCTCGATTCCATTCGAATGCTCGAGGTTTGGCGACGACTCGCTCGATGGTCTCGGCGTCGGTGGTGGCTTCCTGGGCACGGTGATGGCGGTCTTCCTCGCATCCGAGGTTCTCGGCGGAAACGTGGCGGACCCGAATCCGGGTAACCAGACGGTGCTGCAGCTCCTCGCTCCCGGTGTGGCGGCGGTCACGGCGATTGCTACGTGGGTTCTTCTCAAGACTACGGACGTGGCGATGGGGCTGCGGGCGACCGAGCAGGGGGAGGCGGACGGCCTCGATGTCGTTTCGCACGAAGAATCCGGCTATCGTCATTGAGCCGCCGAACCACGAGGAGACCCGAGATGAAGAAGATCGAAGCGATCATCAAGCCGTTCAAGCTGGACGAGGTGAAGGCAGCCCTGGCGGACGTTGGAATCCAGGGCATGACCCTCACTGAGGTAAAGGGATTCGGTCGCCAAAAGGGTCACACCGAACTCTACCGCGGCGCAGAGTATGTCGTGGACTTCCTTCCCAAGGCGAAGCTGGAGATTGTCGTGGGCGACACCAAGGCGGCGGAGGTCGTTGCCGCGATCGCGAAGTCGGCGGGCACCGGAAAGATTGGTGACGGAAAGATCTTCGTCTCGACGATCGACGAGGTCGTACGGATCCGTACCGGGGAGCAAGGCGAAGAGGCGCTCTAGCGGGCACGCTCGACGCTGGGCCTCTCGTCTTCGATGGACGCGCCGTCGAGCTAGGCTCGCTACTCCCGCACCGTCCTGCAATCGGCGCGTCAGGGACCATGAACCGCGGGTAGCGCCGTCGCCGGGGGGTCGCTACCACCTCGGGAGCCATGCGCGAGTTTCGCGAACGCTTCTACCGCAGCGGCCCACTTCGGATTCACTTCCGAGACTGGGGCGACCCCGCCAATCCGCCACTCGTACTGGTGCACGGGCTGCGTGATCACAGCCATTCGTTCGACGACTTGGCCCGTGGCCTCAGTCGCGACTACCGAGTCTATGCCGTCGATCTCCGTGGTCACGGTGACAGCGAAACGACGCCATACTACGCGTTTGGTCACTTCGTCGGGGATCTGCGGAACCTCGTCCTGGCACTCCGCCTCGAGCGTCCGATCGTCGTCGGACATTCGTTCGGCGGGGAAGTCGTCGGGCAGTGGGCGGGCGCGTTTCCCGAGATTCCCCGCGCGGTCGTCCTCCTGGAAGGCCTCGGTCCACCGCCGCATCCGATGAGCTGGCGTGTCGCTCGACACAGGATGGCATGGAAGGCCGTCGATCGTGCGCAACGCGGCGTACGCGGGCTTCCCGATCTCGAGGCGGCCTACAAACGACTCCGTGAGAAGAATCCGCGGCTGACCGATGACCGGGCGCGCGAGTTGACGGAGCTGGCGACGCGGGCGCGGGAGGACGGCACCCTCGAATGGAAGTTCGATCCGATGCTCGCAACGCTGAGCGTCACTGGTTCGTTCTCGATCGAGTACATGTGCGCGTTTTGGGCCGAGATCACCGCTCCCACGTTGTTGATCAATGGTAGTGAGTCGGGAGAGTTCTGGTTCGACAAGCCGGGTGCGACGTATCTCGAGCCGGCCGAGCTCGACAACCGCGTTGGTTCGTTCAAGAACGCACGGCTGGTCGAGATCTCTGGAGCGGGACACATGGTGCATTTCGACCGTCCGGCCGAGCTGCTCGCCGAGATTCGCGCCTTCCTCGAGACCATCCCGGCTTGAGTCGTCAGCGGACGACGACCTCGGTTGCGAGGATCGAGTAGGAGCCGCGCAGCGTCATGAAGCGCTGGACGTCGGCCCCGACCACTGCGGCACTCCCTTCGTGTCGGTAGAACCTGGTGGTGAGGTCGGCTTCGGTGACGAAGTGGAGCTCTGCGATGCCATCGACCTGAGGCGCGTCGTCGGACAGGGGCTCGGTGACGAAGTTTTGCACGTATCGTGCGATACCTGGGTGGTGCTCCCGGGCGATCTCGGCGTGTTGCAGATAGCGCTCTCGAAACTCGGCCGTGGAGAGCTCCGGCTGGCGCCGGACGAATGCGATCAGCTTGACGCCCGGTGAGGTCGTGCCCATCGGACGTTCGCCCATCCGGTCCCAATGGATCACTTCGTCGAGTCGGTAGGCGTCGACCCGGCCCTCGTCGATCGCGTCGATCGGGGGGACCACGTCCTCGAACCACTGGAAGCTGAGCCCATCGCAGCCAGCGGGCCGTGGCTTCTGGCCGACTGCGTCGGCTCGCAGGGAGTCGGTCTCGTGGGGGAGGTGGGCCGTGTGCCGTGCGACGCCGCTCGGTGTTGCGGACGGCGAGGCGTGCCACTCTTGGTACCGTTGACGGAAGATCGCGCGGGGGACGTTCGGAGTGCGGTGCAGGACGAGGCCGATCTTCTCCATCGCCCGAGCATGACGAAACCGACGGCCGAGTGATAGAGGAGGGGGCATGGCACTTCCGACATTGGCTCTCGGCATTCCTAGTTACGGCGCGTTCTTCCCGCCCGATCGTCTCCATGAGGTCGTGACCCTCGCGCGGTTGGCCGAGGAAGCCGGTGTCGAGGGTGTGATCATTCCCGATCACGTCGTGATGAGCGACCAAACGCAGCGCTATGAGTGGGGGCGCTTCCCGCTGCCGATCGAGACCCCGTGGCTCGAGCCCATGACGGTTCTTGCCGCGATCGCGGGAGCCACGAGCCGAATCCGCTTGTCGACCGGTATTCTGATCGCGCCGCTGCGCCCGGCCGCCGTGCTCGCGAAGACGGCCGCGACGCTCGATGTGCTCTCGAGCGGTCGGCTCGATCTCGGGGTGGGTACGGGCTGGCAGAAGGAAGAGTTCGACGCAGTGGGCCTCGACTACGCGAACCGCGGGCGGCTCCTCACGGACTCGATTGCTGCGTGCCGTGCTCTGTGGGGACCGAGTCCGACGACCTTCGAGTCGGAGACGGTTCGCCTCGAGCGCATATGGTGCGAGCCCAAGCCGGTGCAGAAGAAGTTGCCGATCTTTTTCTCGGGTACATTGACGAAGCGCAACATGTATCGGCTCGTCCACCTCGGCGACGGTTGGATCCCGATCATGACCGAGACGCTCGACGGGATGGCCGAGGGAGTGGCTCGCTTGAAGCAGGCGTGGAACGAGGCCGGCCGCAACGCGGACGAGCTTCGCGTCCGAGGCACGCTCGAGGTGGTGAAATCCTCGGCCGGCCGACCCGACCTCGCGGCGACCCTCCGGGGTGTACACGACCTCGGCGTTCGGGGGGCGACGGAGGCACAGTTGCAGATGCTCGCTTTCGTGCGTACGCCCGAGCGCATGCCGGACTTCTTCGCCGAGCTCAGCGAGATCTGGGCTGCCGTCAAGGCGGCTGGGTGAGCCCTTCCCCCCGGCCGTTCCCGGGCGAACGACCGGGCAGCGGCGCGCTTCTCGTCGTCTTCGGTGGCTTCGTCTGCCAGATGGGGCTTGGGTACAACTACATCTTCGGAGCGCTCGCCCCGGACGTGATCGCAGATTTCGGCTGGACCAAAGCAGAGTTCTCCGGCGCCCGTGCGCCGCAGCTCTGGGTCATGGCGTTGGCGAGTCCTCTGATCGGTCTTCTCGTGGTGCGCCTCGGTGCCCGAGCCGTTCTCGTATGCTCGACCGTATTGCTTGGGGTGTCGTTTCTACTACTGAGTGGGATGAGCGCGTTGTGGCAGCTCTACGCCGTGCTGTGTGTGCAGGCCCTCTCCGTCACGGGCTTGGGCGACATCGCCGTTGGTCAGATGGTCTCGCGGTGGTTCGGGCGCAATCGCGGTCTGGCGCTGGGCGTCGTCTACACGGGGTCGAACTTTGGCGGCGCGCTTCTGGTGCGGTCGACTGGCCTGCTCGCCGAGCCGGGCGCGTGGCGCGACATGTTTCAAGCGATGGGCGGGGCCGCACTGTTGTTCATGCTGCCCGTCGCGTTCTTCACGATTCGTGAGCCTCGGGGTCTCGAAGGTGCTGTGACGAAGCCGGCCGAAGCCGACGTGGGCGTCCATGACCTCCAGCTGGCCGAGGCCGTGCGCACACGGAGCTTCTGGATTCTCGGGGCTGCCCTCTTCACCTTTTTCTTGTACTTCGTCGCGATCCTCGACCATCTCGTCCTGCACCTTACGGAGCAGGGCTATTCTGGAGGAGACGCGCAGGCGCACCTGTCGAACGCGATCCTCCTGGGCATGGCGAGCAAGATCGGCTTCGGGTGGATCGCCGATCGCCTGGCGCCGCGTACCGCGACGTTGCTGGACTTCAGTTTGTTGGCCGCGAGCAGCCTGTTCCTGGTTCTTCCGGTCCAACCCTTGGTGATCTGGATCTTCGTGGTGCTCTTCGGCTTCGCTGCGGCGGCGCGCGACGTCGTCTATCCGTTGGTTCTCGTGTACTGCTTCGGTGTTCGAGCGATGGCGGAGATCTACGGGGCGCTGATGCTTGCGCTGCCGGCCGGCGCGCTCGGGGCGTGGTATGCGGCCTCCGTGTCAGACGGCACAGACGGCTACGGGGCTGCCTTCATCACTTTCGCGATCTTGAACGTGATGACGGTCGCCGCGCTTTCGTTCGTACGCGATGAGCGAGCGGGTTACTCGACGTAGCCGAGAGCGCGCAGCTTCTCCGTCGTGCGAGCGTCGAGATCGCGCTTGAGCGGTGTGCCCGCAGCGAGTCCCGCGTATGACTCGAGGTGACGACGGCCGATCTCTCGCAAGGTGTCGTCGTCTAGGTTCTCTTGCTCGTTCGGGTCCGCATCGAGGTCGTAGATCTCGGTCGGGATGCTCGTCCCCTCTGGGGCGATCCACTTATGCGCTTCGGTGCGCACGGCCACCAGTCGCTCACCGGGGCGCGACGTGTCGGGTCCCTCCGCGAATCGGGGTTCGTGGGCTGGCAAGGATGCACCCTCGAGTGCGGCGCGAAGGCTCGTGCCTTGAAGATTCTTGGGTGGGGGGATCCGCAGGAGGTCGAGCACCGTGGGGACGACGTCGACCAGGGACACCATCGAGGAAACGCGCACGCCGGGGTGAACGAGGCCGGGGGCCCAGATCAGGAGGGGTACCCGCAAGACTTCGTCGTAAACGCTCTTCGAGTGCCCCACTTCGTCGTGCTCGAAGAACTCCTCTCCGTGATCGGACGTGAGGACCACGATCGATTCGTCGAGGAGGCCCGCCTCGTCCAAGTCCCGCAAGAAGGCGGCAAGTGCGACGTCGGAGTAGCGTACCTCGCCGGCGTACCGATGCCGGAGTGTCGTCACCCACTTCGGCTCGGTGGCTGCTCCGAGTTCGTCGTCGCTTGGCCCGAAGACGTACTCGGCGGGTGGCTCGTACGGGGTGTGCACCTGGTAGGTGTGCAGGAAGAGGAAGAACCGTTCCCCGTCGTGCTGACGTAGCCAGGCCCGGCCGCGAGCGAGCGTGGAGTCGATCTGTCCGTCGGTGTTCCAGATTCCGAGGCCCTTGTTCTCGAAGTACGAGTCGAAGCCGAACGCGAAGCCGGTCTCGGCCAGCAGCATCGCGTTTTCGGTCACGGCGCCGGTTTGGTAGCCGTCCGCGGCAAGCATCTCGGCGAGAGTTGGGATGGTGCTGCCAAGTACGTCATTGGCAAAGCGCACCTGGTGGGTAATCGGGTAGAGCCCGGTGAACAGACTCATGTGTGATGCGGACGTCGACGGGTAGGTCGCGATCGCTTGCTCGAACACCGCACCGCGCGTCGCGAGCTCCGCGAGCCGGGGCGTGACCGGTCCACCGGAGACGTCCGTGTCGAAGTGATCACCGCGCCAGGTGTCGAGCGAGATGACGATCAGGTTGCGTCGCGGCCCGCGTGGCGTTCGCTGGAAAATCTCGGGGGATCCCCAGAGCGGAAAGCCTCGCGAGACTTCGTCTGCCCGAGCGTCAACCTTCGTCTGAAAGCGCAGCCGCCCGGTCTGGCCCGCGAGGTCCGAGAGCTCGATCCGTCGGTCGAGCCAGTCACCGCTCCAGTCGGCGGGGTCGATTCTCTCGGTGAACAGCTCGCGCTGGCCGTGGTCGGTGAGCGCGAAGACCTGGAAGGTGACCGGTCCCGTCGCGAAGGGGAGGCCTACGGGGTGGAGCGCCAGACCCACCGCCAGAAAATCGTCGGTGCCGAACGAGATGGGTAGACTGACGAAGTCACGGTGGGCTGGCGGAACGGCGTAGGCGCGCAGCTGTAGCTCGAGATCGCCTTCCCCATCGAGTGGGGGCAGAGTCGATGTAAACGCGAACCCGAAGAACCCACTGTTGACGATCTCGGCCGATGCGCGCTTGAAGCCGGCGAGGGGTTCCCCCCGCACGCGGGGCTCGATGAGCATGGGCTGATCCCAGAACTTGCGTGGCACGGAGCCCTCGACGCTGAGACGTCCGTTCCCGGGACGGCTCGCTACGGTATCTGGTCCCAGGGGGAGCGACTCGAGGCACCCCAGCGCGGGGCGGAACTCGTCGGCAACGGCGCACTCTTCGGGTTCGCCTCCAGAGAGAGGCGGGTCGAGTTCGCGAACGATGCGGTGGGCGGGCGCGAAGACGGTGGGGCCGCCGCTGGTGCCGGCGCGTTCGATCGCTGCGTGCGAGACGACCGTCCGTCGTCGGCGCTCCGCGGTCGCGGTGTCTGGCGCATTGCGTGTGCAGCCCGACGCCACGACAACGAGCAGTCCAAGGATGAGGGGGAGGATCGGCGCCACCACGACGGGACGATCAGCCGCCGAACGTGGCGGCGATCCGGTCGGCGTGCTCGTCGACCGATCCGAACGTCGACTCGAGGATCCAGGTGCGTTTCAGAAAGTAGTGCACCGGCACTTCCCACGTGTATCCCATACCGCCGTGCACCTGGACGCAGGTGCGGCAGTTCTTCATTGCGCTCTCGCCCGCAACGAGCTTGGCCTCCGCGACGGCGGTCGCGACGTCGCCGACTTCCGGGTGGTCGAGTGTTCCGGCCGCGGCGTAGACCGCGGCTCGCGCCAGCTCTTGTCGTACGAACGTGTCGGCGAGCATGTGCTTGATTGCCTGGAAGGTGCCGATCGGCTTGTCGAACTGCTGGCGTTCCTTGGCGTACGCCACGCCCATGTCGCTCGTCGCCTCTGCGATCCCAAGCATCAGTGCCGATGACAGGGTCGCGCCGAGCAGTCCCAGCGCGTCGGCCGCCTGGGCGTCGGCGATGCGCTCTCCGTCGGGGAGCCGCGAGGCGTGGTGGACCGGCGTGAGTGGGTCGAGCGGCACGTCCACGGTCGTAGCTTCGATCGTGCTCGGATCGACGCGCCAGACGCCGTCGTTCTTCAATACGAGGACGGCGCCTGCGTCCTCCAGATGCTCGATCACGAAAGGCGTATGCCGGTTCGTCGTGAGGTCGAGTCCCGTCACGACGGTTTCGCCGGTCGCGGCGCCGTCGATGAGGCCTGCGGCGAGGTGGGTCCAGACCACGGGACCGGGCACGAGGGCACGCCCCAGTTCCTCGAATATGAGTGCGGCATCGACGTGGAAGAGCCCGAGTCCGCCCCTCGCTTCCGCCAAGCGCAGGCTGAAGACGCCCATTTCGGCGAGCTCGCCCCACAACGTCGCATCCTTCGCGCCGTCGGCGAGTTGGCCAAGCTTCTCGATGGGGAAGCGTCCCGCTACGAAGTCGCGGAATCCACGTTGCAGCTCGAGTTGCTCGTCGCTCAGCTTGAAGGCCATGGCTTACTTGTCCTTCGGGAGCCCGAGAATGCGCTCGCCGATGATCTTGCGTTGGATCTGAGAGGATCCTGCCGCGATCGTCATCGAGAGCGACTGCAGGGCTTCGTACGAGAAGTACTCGACCGGCATCCCGGCCATGTCGGAGCGGCCCAGGACGGCGCGCCCTAGAACCCGCATGGCCATGTCGCCGATGCGTTGCTTCAGCTCCGTGAAGAACAGTTTCACCGCAGACGCGCCGATGGCGGGCACGCCGGACTCGTCGGCCTGGCCGATGGAGAGCTTCAAGAGGTTCCAGAGACCGTCGATGTCGGCTTGGAGGTGGCCGATCTCGCGCCGCAGCGATGCGTCGTCCCAGGCACGTGATCCATGGTCTGTGACCTTCTGTGCCTCGGCGGCGATCTCGGCGAGCCACCGCTTCAGGTCGTACATCTCGCCGGCGAACGCCGTACCCCGTTCAAAGCGCAGCGTGACGTTCGTCACGCGCCAGCCGTCGTTCTCCGCTCCGACGCGGTTCTCGACCGGGATACGGACGTTGTCGAGGAAGACTTCGCTGAACTCGCCCTCGCCGTGCAGGGTGGGCAGTGGACGGACTTCGATGCCGGGCAGATCCATCGGCATGATGAGCCAAGTGATGCCGGCGTGCTTGCGGACTTCGGGATCCGTGCGCACGAGAAGCTCGCAGTAGTCTGCGACCTGCGCGAAGCTCGTCCAGATCTTGTGGCCGTTCACGACGTACTGCTCGCCGTCGCGCTCGGCGCGCGTCCGCAGGCTTGCGAGATCGGAGCCGGCGCTCGGCTCGGAGAAGCCCTGACACCACACCTGCTCGCCGCGCAAGATGTGCTCGATGTGCTTCTCCTTCTGCGCGTCGGTGCCTTCGACGATGAGGGTCGGCCCGCCGTGCAGGAGTCCTACGAAGTTCACACCAACGTACGGTGCCTTCGCGCGGGCGTACTCCTCGTAATAGATGAGTTGTTCGATAAGCGACGCTTCACGTCCGCCGAAGGCTTGGGGCCAGCTGATGCCCGCCCAGCCGGCCTCGAACATCTTGCGCTGCCATCCCGTGTCCCAAGCACGACGCGCCGGCCAATTCTCGCGAGGGGGCGGCGTGCCGTGGGCGGGGACGGCGTCACTCAGCCACGAGCGGAGCTCATGGCGGAACTTCTCTTCGGCTTCAGTTGGTCGCAGATCCACAAGTGTCCTCGAAGAGATTGCTCGCTGCTGCCGGCATCTCAACCGTGCTCGAGCGACTCGAAAGAGCCGCCCGGGCGCAGATGGGAGACGTACGGGCTACTGACCGAGGCGCCGGCGCGTCATGATCAAGCCGTGTGTGAGATCGTACGGCGAGAGTCCGACGGTGACCGGGTCACCCGGGATGACTTTGATGTGAAACTTCCGCAGCCGTCCGGAAAGACGAGCGGTGATTTGATGTCCATTGGAAAGGTCGATCGAGTAGTTGCCACCGCCGAGAACTGCGGTGACCACTCCATCGACCCGTGCGAGATCGTCACGCCCCATGCTTAGTGTCGCCCCCTACCGCCCCGCCGCCGCCGCCACCACGGCGGTCTTCGCGAGGACGTGCTTGGTTTACTGTGAGTGGCCGTGCTCCTGGCCGTCCAGCGCCTCGGTGGCCGCTGCTGCTTGGTCGTTGCTCGTCCTATCGACGAGTCCGAAATCATTGCCCTGCCCCATGGCGTGGTCCGTGAGGACTGTAGCGCTCTCGATGGTGCCATGAGAGGCGACAAGCTCAGGAAGGCCGTCCGTGTTCAGCTCACCGCCGGGGTTGCCGCCCGTCAGCTCATCGCTGAGGTTGCCGCCCATCAGCTCATCGCTGAGGTTGCCCCCAAATAGCTTCTTACCCACGGATTGTCGTCTCCCGGAGCCCGAGCAGGCTCCGATTCCTGCCACCGGGAACGGCGGCTCTCCATTGGATAGCAAGCCCTTCGGGGCGGGAAAAGCCACAAAACAGGGCCCGGCCACCTCCACCGAGAACTGGGGGGAGTGCTACGGGTGAGGTACGGTGGGGGTACCATGAGCCTGCAAGAAGAGATCACCGAAGCCTGGAAGACGGCGATGAAGGCCCGCGACCCGCGCAAAGATACGCTGTCGCTCATCCGCGCCGAGCTCAAGAAGGAGGCCATCCACACCAGGAGCGACGGTGCGTCGGACACCGACCTGGACGATGGCGGCGCGCTGAAGGTCCTCACGCGCATGGCCAAGCAGCGTCGTGAGTCGATTGCCGAGTACGAGAAGGGCGGCCGGGACGATTTGGTCCAGAAGGAGACGGCCGAACTCGGAGTCGTGCAGGAGTTTCTGCCCGCGGCGTTGGGCGAGGACGAGCTTCTCGCGATCATCGACGCCGTGATCGCCGAGACGGGTGCGTCTGGCTCCAAGGAGATGGGCAAGGTCATGGGCCCGGCGATGAAGCGTGCCGAGGGCCGTGCCGACGGGAACGTGGTGCGCGCGCTCGTCGCGAAGCGGCTTCAGGGCTGACGACGGTCGCCCTGGGGCGCGGGCGTATCGGGGCCAGGTGGGCCAAGGCCCAGAAAAGCCCCTATGGCCACCGAGGGTCGACGAGCCTGCCGAGCCGCCAGCCTGAATTGCGTCCGCCAGGCGCGATTTACTCTGGAGCAGTTGCAGATTCGCCCCGATGGCCGACGAACCGCACGATGAGGTGCTTCACGCTGGTCGCCTCCGCCCTCCAGCGAGAATCGACGACTCGGCTCGGGTGCTCGCGGGCCCGCCTTTACGCTCCCAGGGGCCATTGCTAGGTGAGCTTTTTCGACTTCCCAATGGCCGCCGTGCGTTCAAGCCGGCGCCCCACTCGAGAGGACCGGCTTCTTCATGAACAAGCGGATGACAGCCCGCAGCGTCGTCGCCGAGTTGCGTGACGGTATGACCATCGGCGTCGGCGGTTGGGGGGCGCGGCGCAAGCCGATGGCTCTCGTGCGTGAAATCGCGCGATCGCCCCTGACGGACCTCACCCTGGTGACTTATGGTGGACCCGAGGTCGGTATTCTCTGTGCTCTCGGCAAGGTGAAGAAGCTGGTGTTCGGCTTCGTCTCCCTCGACCTGATTCCGCTCGATGCGCATTTCCGCGCCGCGCGTCAAGCCGGCAAGCTTCCTGACGTCATGGAGATCGACGAGGGGATGCTTCAGTGGGGACTCAAGGCCGCGATGATTCGCGTTCCCTTCCTCCCGTGCCGCGCGGGTCTCGGTACCGATGTCGAAGCGCTCAACCCAGGCCTACGCACCGTCGAGTCGCCGTACGACGACAAAGAGGTGCTGATGGCCATGCCCGCGCTGGAGCTCGACGCTGCCATCGTGCACGTCGACCATTGCGACGAGCGGGGCAATGGGCAGGTTCTCGGTCCGGATCCGTACTTCGACGATCTGTTCTGCGGCGCGGCGAAGAAGCGTTACGTGAGCTGCGAGGCGATCCTCCCGACCGACGAGATGACGAACCAGGGCTGCATCCATTCGATGGTCTTGAACCGCACACTGACCGATGGTGTCGTCGAAGCGCCGCTCGGTGCGCACCCGACCGCGTGTGTGCCCAAGTACGGCATCGATCTCGAGCACTTGAAGGAATACTCCGCCACCGCCAAGGACGCCGAGCTGTGGAGCGCGTACAAGGCGAAGTACGTTGATGTGGACCACGACGCGTACGTCAACGCCGTGGGCGGCGTCGAGCGAGTCGGGCAGATCCCGGCTCCGATCTTCTGAGGCGGGTGCATACGATGAGTGATCGCGATTACACGCTCTCGGAGCTCTGCATCGTGGCATGTGCGGAAGCCTTCCGCGGTGACGGTGAAATCCTTGCGTCCGGCATGGGCCTGCTCCCGCGCCTCGGAGCCGGGCTCGCCAAGCTCAGCTTCAGCCCCGACCTCTTGTTGAACGATGCGGAGTGTACGCTCGTGTCGGAGCCGATCCCGCCGGGCCCGCGCACCGCGCCGCTCGCGGTCGAGGGATGGCTGCCGTTTCGCCGGGTGTTCGAGCTCCTGTGGAGCGGCAAGCGGCACGCGATGACGATGCCGACCCAGCTCGACAAGTGGGGCTACTGCAACATCAGCATGATCGGGGATCCGGATCAGCCGAAGGTTCAGTTGCTCGGCGTGCGGGGCATTCCGGGGAACACCATCAATCACCCGTGCAGTTATTTCGTGCCCAACCACTCGGTGCGCACGATGGTCGCGAAGGTCGACATGGCTTCGAGCATCGGTCACGACCCCGCGCGCTGGAAGCCCGGTGTGCGCAAGGACTTCGGTGAGCTTCGGCGCGTCATTACGAACCTGGCGGTATTCGACTTCGGTGGGCCCGATCATCTGATGCGGCTGCTCTCCGTTCACCCAGGCCAGACGGTCGAGGGCGTCACGGAGCAGACGGGATTCGCCTTCGCGCGGGCCGACTCGGTTGGGGAAACTCCAGTTCCGGACACCGAGCAGCTTCGCATCATCCGTGAGGTGATCGACCCCAACGACACCCGCGCCGGCGCAGTGAAGGAGTAAGCGCGTGGCCATCCCTGCAGATACAAAGATCGAAGACGGCATTGCCTGCGTCGTCTTGAACCACCCGCCGGTCAACGCGTTCGACAGTATGGGCTGGAACGATCTCGCCACGCACATCCGTGAGCTGGGCGAGAACGACGACGTGAACGTCATTCTACTTTCGGCCGCTGGGCGGGGATTCTGTGCCGGCGTCGACATCAAGGAACTCGCCGAAGACTCGAGTGTCATCACCAAGGTGAACAAGGGCTGCTACGACACGTTCGCAGCGATCTACGACTGCGCCGTGCCGGTCGTTGCTGCGGCACACGGCTTCGTCCTGGGCGGAGGCATCGGCATGGTGGGTGCCGCCGACCTGCTGGTCGCTTCGGACGACGCCACGTTCGGGTTGCCGGAGATCGACCGCGGAGCGCTCGGTGCCGCGACGCACCTGCTGCGCATGTTCGGCATGCAGAAGACGCGCAAGATGTTGCTCACCGGCGAGCCGATCACGGCGGCCGAGGCCTATCGCCTGGGTGCGGTCGAGGAGGTGACGACGCGTGACGAGCTGCTGCCGAGGGCGATGAAGCTCGCGGAGTCGATCGCCTCGAAGAGCCCGAAGGCGGTGAAGCTCGCGAAAGAGTCGCTCAACGGGATCGAGCTTCTCGACCTGAAGAAGAGCTACCGGTTCGAGCAAGGGTTCACTCTCGAACTCTACACCTCGCCCGACTCTCAGGAGGCGCGTAACGCCTTCGTCGAGAAGCGCGACGCGAGCTTCAAAGACAAGCGCTGATGGACCTGAGCTACACCGCAGCCGAAGAGGCCTTCCGCGCCGAGGCGCGCACGTGGCTCGAGGCGAACGTACCCGCCGAGCCGCTGCCTTCCTTCGATACGCCAGAGGGTGCTCAGGCGCACCGCGACTGGGAACGAAAGCTGAACGACGCCGGCTGGGCGATGGTCTCGTGGCCAAGGGAATACGGCGGGCGCGGCGTGAACCTTCTCGAGTGGCTCATTTTCGAGGAGGAGTACTGGCGGGTGGGCGCGCCGCTACGGTTCAACCAGAACGGACTCTTTCTACTCGGTCCGACGCTGATGGAGTACGGCACCCCGGAACAAAAGGAACGTTTCCTGCCCAAGATGGCGTCGGGTGAGGAGATCTGGGCGCAGGGTTGGTCGGAGCCGAACGCCGGAAGCGACATGGCGGCGATCCGTTCCACCGCGCGGCTGGACGGCGACGAGTTCGTACTGAACGGCCAGAAGATCTGGTCGACGCGCGCCGTGTTCGCCGATTGGCTCTTCGGGATGTTCCGCACCGACTCCGAGTCCTCGCGGCATAAGGGACTCACGTTCATTCTTCTGCCGCTGGATACACCCGGCGTCACGGTTCGGCCGATCTCGCAGCTCGACGGACTTCCGAGCTTCGCCGAGGTCTTCTTCGAGGACGCACGCGTGCCGCGGTGGAACCAACTCGGAGAGTTGGGCGCCGGCTGGGCCGTTGCGATGGCAACGGCGGGTTTCGAGCGGGGGTTGATGCTTCGCAGCCCGGGACGCTTCCAGGCCGCGGCGGGGCGCCTCGTCGAACTGTATAGGCGTCACCGTGACGAGTGTGACGACACGATTCGCGACGCGGTCACGCGCGCCTGGAGCAAGGCTGAGGCGTACAGCCTCAGTACCTACCAGACGGCAACGCGTCTCGTGGCGGGTGGGAGCATTGGCTCGGAAGCGTCGCTGAACAAGATTTTTTGGTCCGAAATGGACATGGAGTTGCACGAGGCGGCGCTCGCGATCCTCGAGGCTCGCGCGGAGCTTTTGGCGCGCGCCCCGGCGGCCGGTGACGTTGGGCAGTGGCTCGACGGATTCCTGTTTTCCCTCGCCGGTCCGATCTACGCCGGGACGAACGAGATCCAGCGCAACGTGATCGCCGAGCGTCTGCTCGGTCTTCCACGGGCCTGAGGGACTCTCTTGCTCCAGATGCGCCCACGCGTACGCTCGTAGAAGATGGAGCTTGCCGTGAGTGAGAACCTGCTGCCGAGTCTGTCCGCCCCCTACGAGGTGCCCAAGGCCGCCATCGATCACTTCGCGGAGAAGGGTTGGGTGCGCCTCGACGGGCTTCTCTCCTCCGACGAGATCGAGGCCTACCGGCCCGTAGTCGAGGACGTCGCGCCAAGAGCCCGCTTCGATAACCGACCGCTCGAGGATCGCGACACGTTCGGTCGCGCCTTCCTGCAGTTGGGGCACCTGCGCTTCCTGGATCTGCGGTTGCAGGCGCTTTACTCGTGCGTGCGATTTGCACGCGTCGCGTCGGAGCTTCTCGATGTGGATGCCGTCCGCGCGTATCACGATCAGGCGCTGTACAAGGAGCCGGGAGGTGGTCTTACCCCCTGGCACCAAGCCCAGTTCTACTCGCCCATCGATACGGCCGACACCGTCACGATGTGGATGCCGATCCACGACGTGACACCCGAGATGGGCGTGTTGCAGGTGGCGTCGGGCTCGCATCGGTTTGGAAGTATGGGCGACTTCCACATGAGTGATGAGTCTCACACGGCGCTCGGACGCATCGTGGAGGACATGAAGCTCGAGATCTCACCGCGAGAGTCGTTCAAGGCGGGAGATGCGATCCTCTTTCGTGGCTGGACCTTCGCGTCCGAGACCGAGAATCGCTCGGACGAGATGCGCCGGGTCATCACGATGGTGTACTACGCCGACGGCGCGCGGCTTGGTCGGCTCGATCATCCCGTTCGGATGCTCGCTCGGGATACGTTCTTTCCGCGTGGCCAGGCGGGTGACTTCGCGGCGAGTGGCTCGACACCGGTGGTTTGGCGTCGACCGGTCGGCTGAGGACTGCGAGAGGTGTGCGGGTTCCCTTCGACGGGGTCCCGCAACGGGTCGCGGAGGCGCTGCTCGACCAGGGGTCGGTTCTCGCCCCGCAAGATGAAGTCGGGGCGTCCCGGCACGCTCGGCGGACGCGGCCTACGACAGGTCGATTGGCACGCGCGCGTGCTGGCGCGAGAGGCTTGCGATTCCGACCCGCTGAATGCCGAGGACGAAGCTTGCCGTCCGTAGGTCGATCTTGCGTTTCGCTGCAACATCTCGAACGTCCTGGTAGGCACGTATCATCACCTTCTCGAGTTCGGCGTTCACGCGATCGATCTCCCAGCGGAACTGCTGGATGTTCTGCGCCCACTCGAAGTAGCTCACGGTGACCCCGCCGGCGTTTGCGAGGATGTCGGGCACGATCGTCACACCCCGTTTGTGGAGCAGATCGTTGGCCTCTGGCGTCGTGGGGCCGTTGGCGGCCTCGATGATGATCGACGCTTGCACGTCGGGGGCGTGGTCTGCCGTAATCGCGTCTTCGAGTGCGGCTGGGATGAGCACGTCCGCCGGCCAGGTGATGATCTCGGAGCAGTCGAACGCGTCGCCGCCAGGGAACGCGTCGACCGTATGGTGCTGGCCCGCCCACGCGAACAGGGCGGGGACGTCCAGCCCGTCTGGTTTCGACACGCCGCCGAGGTGGTCCGCGACGGCGACGATCGTGCCACCCTCCGCCGCGATCAGTCGGGCCGCGTGGCTGCCGACGTTGCCGAATCCCTGGATGGCGACGGTGATGTCGGAGAGCTTCTTGCCCTGATCTCGCAGCGCTTCACGAAGCGCGTACATCACGCCACGGCCGGTCGCCTCGTCGCGCCCCACCGAGCCGAAGAGGTGCACTGGCTTGCCGGTGACGACGGCGGGCGAGAACCCTTCATACTTCGAGTACTCGTCCATGATCCACGCCATGACTTCGGGGTTCGTGTTCACGTCGGGCGCAGGGATGTCGAGTGTCGGGCCCATGATCTCCTTCGTGCGCTCGACGAAGGTACGTGTGACCCGGTCGAGATCTACGACACTCATCTTGCTCGGGTCGCAGCTGATGCCGCCCTTGGCGCCGCCGAATGGGACGTTCACGATCGCCGTCTTCCAGGTCATCAGGCTCGCGAGGGCCGACGCATGGTCTTCGTCCATCGCAGGGTGGTAGCGGAGCCCGCCCTTGTAGGGCCCGCGGGCATTGTTGTGTTGCACGCGGAATCCGATGTGACGGCTGAGCAGGCCGTCGTCGCCCTCGGTCACGATCTCCACCTTCATGACGCGCCGGGGAGTCACGAGGATCTCGCGGATGTTCGTGGAGAGGCCGAGAACTTCTGCGGCTTGGTGAAAATACCGGAGGCTGGCGTCGAGCATGGGCGGAGTACTCCAACGAATGAGCGCGCAGTACAACTGAAGGCTCTCTCTTGTCTTGCTGATGACGATGAGACTACGCTTGGGCATGGTCTGGTTCGTCTTGGTTCTTCTCCTGCTTCCTGCCCCGGTTCTTGCACAGGCCTGTCCGAGCTTCTTCGGTCCGGTTCAAACCGGGATTCTAGGGGACCTCGATGTGAACGAGGCCTCGGGGCTCGTTGCCAGTGTGCAGAACCCCGGCGTCTTCTGGGTGCACAACGATTCGGGGGATAGCGCCCGCGCGTTTGCGATGCGGGCGGACGGAACGGTGTTGGCCACATACGACGTCACGGGTGCCTCCGCGATCGACTGGGAGGACATGGCGCGTGGGCCGGGTCCCGTGCCGGGCGCCGAGTATCTGTACTTTGCGGACATTGGAGACAACCCGGCCGCGCGATCGTTCATCACGGTCTATCGCGTACCCGAGCCGTGGGTGGATCAGGCGGTGATTGGCGCGGATATCGACCTTCCAGGTGCCGTCGCGCTCGAGATGGAGTACCCCGGCGGCGCGTACGACGCCGAGACGCTGCTCTCCGACCCGCTCACGGGAGATCTTTTCATCGTGACGAAGTGCTTTACGTCGTCGGGCTGCGCGGACGGGGTGAGCCGCGTCTTCCGGTATCCGTTCCCCCATCAGGACGGCGCGCGGGTTACGCTGACCGAGGTCGCCTCGATCCCGTTTGCGGGCCCGGCGTTCGTCCATTCGGCGACGGCCGGTGATGTGACGTCGGCGGGAGATCGTATCGCGGTCCGTACCTATACACAGGCGCTCCTCTGGCATCGGGCCGTCGGAGATACGATCGCCCAAGCCCTCGCGGGGACGCCGTGTGCGATTCCCGTCGCGCCGGAGGTTCAGGGCGAGACTCTCGCGTTTTCAGTCGACGGCGTGAGCTACTCCAGCGTGAGCGAGTTTCCATCACAGCCCATCCGCCGCATCGACGAGGCATTCGCGGATCAGGCGCTGCTCGGGAAGCGGCTCCTGGTGAAGGACCCGAGCGCCGGTGCCGACGCGACCAAGCGCAAGGTCGTGGTGGCGGCGAAGGAGACCGGGAGCCCGGATGGGATCGTTGGAAGCCCGCTCGTGGCTGGCGCAGTGCTCGAGTTGATCGCGAACGGAGCGAACTCGAGCTCCCAAACGTTTCTACTGCCGGCGGGCAACAGTAGCTCGGGACGCCCGTTCTGGCGCGCCCTCGGCTCCGCGGGGTTCCGGTACGTCGATGCACACGGGGAAAACGGGGCCGTGAAGAGGGTGCTCATTCGCAAGTCTCCCTCTGGCACGTTCGTCATGAAGGTGGTGGTCGTCGGCAAGAACGGAGCGCTCGACGTCGTGCCGCCGTCACCGGGCGCCAACGGCTACGCGACGCTCCGATTCCCGGGGGGCGATCGCTACTGCGTGGCGTACGACGCCGGGGCCCCGGCGAAGAACAATGGGGCGAAGCTCTGGGGCGTGCGGAACTCTACGATGCAGGGATGCCCCCCTTAAAGAGAAGAAGACTTCCCAAGGTCGTGGCCCGCTGGCAGAGCGCCCCGAGACCCGCAACAAATCCAGAAGTTGCAACGGACGTCCCCGATTGCTCCAGTTTCTGGGCGTGCAATTCGACTTCAGCGAAGATCAGCGGATGTTTCGCGATAACCTGCGGGGCTTTCTAGAGAAGGAGTGTACGCCCGAGTTCGTGCGCCTGCTCTGGGAGACCGAGACCGGGCGCTCCCCGGAGCTTTGGGCCAAGCTGGCCGAGCTCGGGATCCTCGGGGTGCTGGTCCCGGAGGTCCACGGCGGGCTCGGGATGAACGAGATCGACCTCGTCTTGCTTCTCGAAGAGACGGGGCGGGTCGCTTTGCCCGAGCCGATCGTGGAGACGGCGGCCGTTGGCGCACCCCTGCTCGCCGAGCTCGAGGGGGATGTCGCGGACGAGTGGCTTCCGAAAGTCGCGACCGGCGAGGCCATCCTGGCCGTAGGGCATCGCCTCAGCCCGGTGGTCGTCGACGCGCACGTCGCGGACCTCCTCCTGCTCCAGCGCGAGGGCGCGTTGCACGCCGTGCCACGCGATCAGGCGCAGCTTACGGCGCAGCCGTGCTCGGACGCGTCGCGCCGTCTGTTCACCGTCGAGTTCACGCCCTCAGCCCGCACGCAGGTTGCCGACGGCGACAGGGCTGCGACGCTCATGAGCGCAGCCATCGACCGCGGTGCACTCGCGGTCGCCGCTCAGCAAGTCGGCATGTCGCACCGCATGGTCGAGATCGCGGTCGAGTACGCGAAACAGCGCGAGCAGTTCGGAAAGCCGATCGGCTCGTTCCAGGCGATCAAGCACATGCTCGCGACGGTCCAGGTGAAGACCGAATTTGCACGCCCTCTCGTCTACCGTGCGTCGCATTCGATTGCGCACGATGTGCCGTCGCGTTCGATCGACGTCTCGCAGGCGAACGCCGCCGCATCCGATGCGGCGAACCTCGCGGCCAAGACGTCTCTGCAGGTTCACGGCGCGATCGGTTACACCTGGGAGGTGGATCTCCACCTCTGGATGAAGCGCGCGTGGGCGGTCGAGGCGGCGTGGGGTAGCCGTCGGTGGCATCGTCGGCGTATCGCCGAGGCGGTTCTCGATTCGGACGCTTCGGCTCCCTCCTTCGGTTTCAGCGCCCGCGCTTGATCGCGCGCGCTCATAGAGGTCCAAGTCCAATGAGCAATCAGAAGAACCGGGTTCCGGCCGTCGAAGGCTGGTTCGTTGCGGACGGCGAGGCGGCCCTCTTGGGCAGCCAGTGCAACGAGTGCAGCAGCTACTTCTTTCCGAAGGAGACCTTCTTTTGCCGGAACCCCGCCTGCCGGGGCTCCGAGTTCAAGGAAGTGGCGCTGAGCCAGCGCGGCAAGCTGTGGTCGTACACGAACAACAACTATCCGCCGCCGAAGCCCTACATGGCCCCCGACCCGTTCGTGCCGTACATCGTCGCGGCGGTCGAGCTCGACAAGGAGAAGATGGTCGTCCTTGGCCAAGTCGTCTCCGGCGTCGAGATCGCGGACCTGAAGGTCGGGATGGAGATGCAGCTCGTGCTCGATCGGCTCTACGAAGACGACGAGAACGAGTACATTGTCTGGAAGTGGAAACCCGTCACGGAGGGGAACTAGTCATGGCCAACGACGTCGCGAGTCTCGGAGCGGCCATGCATCCGTGGGGGAAGTGGGGGCGAAACTTCGTCGAGTACGGAGTGCAGGCCGCCAACGATGCCCTCGATGATGCCGGGCTGGCCTGGAAGGACATTCAGCTCATCGCCGGCGGTGAGACCGTGCGCAACGGCTACCCGGGCTTCGTCTCGGGCGCGGCCTTCGCGCAGGCGCTCGGTTGGACCGGTGTTCCCGTCGTCAGCTCGTACGGCGCGTGCGCGAGCGGCACGCAGGCGCTCGCCACGGCGCGGGCGCACATCCTGGCGGGCATGTGTGACGTCGCACTCGTCGTCGGTGCGGACGCCGCGCCGAAGGGGTTCTTCGCCCCGACCGGTGCGGGAAACAAGGCCGATCCCGATTGGCTCCGCTTCCACCTGCTCGGCGCGACGAACCCGATCTACTTTGGCCTCTGGGCGCGGCGTCGCATGGACCTTTACGGGGCCACCCAGAGCGACTTCGCCAAGGTGAAGGTGAAGAACTCGCGCCACGGTCTCGAGAACCCAAACGCACGCTACAAGAAGGAGGTGACCGAAGAGGCGATCCTGAGTTCGGCGCTCGTCTCCGACCCACTCCACCTGCTCGACATCTGCGCAACCAGCGACGGCGGCGCGGCGATCGTTCTCTCCAGTATGGAGTACGCCCGCAAGCTCTCGACGGACCCCGTCCGGATTCGCGCGATCTCGACCGTCACGCCGCAGTATCCGAGCGACGTGATCGAGATGCCGAACTTCGCAACAGACTCGGCGCACTCCGTGCCGTCGCCGGACACGTCGTTCCGCGATTCGATCGCCGGCAACGCCTATGAAGAAGCGGGCCTCGGCCCGGAGGACATGAGCATGGCAGAGGTCTACGACCTCTCCACGGCGCTGGAGCTGGACTGGTACGAGAACATCGGCCTGTGCAAGCCTGGCGAAGCCGAGAAGCTGTTGAACGATGGCGACACCACCATTGGCGGCCGCGTCCCGGTGAATCCCAGCGGGGGGCTCTCGTGCTTCGGTGAGGCCATCCCGGCGCAGGCGATCGCGCAGGTCTGCGAGCTGACGTGGCAGATCCGCGGGCAGGCAGGGGCGCGTCAGGTCGAAGGCGCCACCGCCGGCGTTACCGCAAACCAGGGTCTCTTCGGTCACGGCTCGTCCGTGATCGTTTCCAAGTAAGGAGCTTTTCGATGCCAGAAGCGTACATCGTCGACGCCCTCCGCAGCCCGACGGGCCGCAAGAAGGGCAAGCTCGCCAGTATGCACCCGGCAGATCTCGGTGCGCACTCGCTGAAGGCTCTGGTCGAGCGCACCGGGATTGATCCGCACATCGTCGAGGACGTCGTGTTCGGCTGCGTCGACACGATCGGCCCGCAGGCTGGTGACATCGCGCGGACCTGCTGGCTCGCCGCGGGCCTACCGGAAGAAGTGCCCGGCACCACGATTGATCGACAGTGCGGGTCGTCGCAGCAGGCGGTCCACTTCGCGGCCCAGGCGGTGATGAGTGGCACGAGCGATGTGGTCGTCGCGGGCGGCGTGCAGAGCATGAACATGATCCCGATCTCATCGGCGATGACATGCGCGGAGCCGCTGGGCTTCTCGGACCCCTTTTCGTCGTCGAAGGGCTGGGTCGAGCGCTACGGTACGCAGGAGATCTCGCAGTTCCGCTCGGCCGAGATGATTGCCGAGAAGTGGGAGATCTCGCGTCGCGACATGGAGGAGTTCGCGCTCCAGTCGAACGAGCGCGCTTGGAACGCAATCAAGACCGGTCGTTTCGAGCGCGAGATCGTTCCCGTCGGCGATCTGCTGGTGGACGAGACGCCGCGTGAGACGAACCTCGACAAGATGGCGACGCTGCCGACGCTGCAAGAGGGGGGGCGCGTCACCGCCGCGGTGGCGAGTCAGATCTCGGACGCTTCGGCCGCCATCCTCGTCGTTTCGGAAGCGGCCCTGAAGAAGTACGGACTGAAGCCCCGGGCCCGGATTCACCACATCAGCGTTCGCGGCGCCGATCCGGTCTGGATGCTCACCGCCCCGATCCCGGCCACCGCGTACGCGATGGAGAAGACGGGGATGAAGCTATCTGACATCGACCTCGTCGAGATCAATGAAGCCTTCGCCTCGGTGGTGCTGGCTTGGCAGAAGGAAACCGGCGCCGACCTGGACAAGGTGAACGTGAACGGCGGTGCGATCGCCCTCGGACACCCCCTTGGCGCTACGGGCGCCAAGCTCATGACGACGCTTCTCCACGAGCTCGAGCGCACGGGCGGCCGTTACGGCCTGCAGACGATGTGTGAGGGCGGTGGTCAAGCCAACGTCACCATTCTCGAGCGGCTCGACTGAGCCTGCCGAACGGAAACGGAGCAACGGACATGGGTGGGATCTGCGACGGAAGAGTCGTCATCGTAACGGGCGCGGGCCGAGGGCTCGGCCGCGAGCATGCACTCGAGTTTGCGCGCCAAGGCGCCAAGGTCGTCGTAAACGACCTCGGAGCGGAGATCGATGGCACTGGGGGGTCGGAAGGGCCGGCGCACGAGGTTGCGGAGGAGATCCGCAAGATTGGCAGCGAGGCCGCGGTCAACGGCGACGACGTCGCGGATTGGGAAGGCGGCGCGCGGCTCGTGCAGACTGCTCTGGACAACTTCGGTCGGCTGGACGTCGTGGTGAACAACGCAGGCTTTCTGCGCGACCGCATGTTCGTGAACGCGGCCGAGGACGAATGGGATGCCGTCATCCGGGTCCATCTGAAGGGCCATTTCTGCACGACGCGTCACGCCTGCAAGCATTGGCGTGATCAGGCGAAGGCGGGAGAGAAGGTCGACGCGCGCATCATCAATACGAGCTCGGGTGCTGGCCTGCAGGGCAGTATCGCGCAGGCGACGTATTCGGCGGCCAAGGGCGGTATTGCCTCGCTCACGTTGGTCCAGGCGGCCGAGTTGCGGCGCTACGGCATCACGTCCAACGCGATTG
This sequence comes from Deltaproteobacteria bacterium, assembly GCA_029262355.1. GTDB lineage: Bacteria > Desulfobacterota > Binatia > UBA12015 > UBA12015 > VGTG01. Next base: position 6,652 of record JAJCZO010000447.1, on the reverse strand, counting down.
CGCCTTCTGCGAGAACGCGAATGACACAAGGGGCTTTCTCGGAGATGATGGCCAAGCCCGAGGATGGCTTTGACGCGATGTCGCCCGCCAATGTCTCGCCGTTCGTTGCCTGGCTGGGTAGTGCGGACTCCGGCGACGTGACGGGTCGCGTGTTCGAGGTTCAAGGTGGGCAGATCAACGTGTCCGATGGTTGGCGTACGGGGCCAGGCGTCGACAAGGGCGCGCGTTGGGATCCAGCCGAGATAGGTGTAGCCGTTCGTAAGCTTCTGGAAGAGGCCCCCGAGCCGCAGAAGGTTTACGGAACCTGACTCATATCCTCATGAATCTTTCTTTCAACGAGGAGCAGGAGGCGTTGCGCGAGTCCGCGCGCAGCTTCCTCTCCGAGAACTCCACGTCCGAGCAGGTCCGGGCGGCCATGGAGACCGAGTTCGGCTACGACGCGAATCTCTGGCGGCGCATCGGGGCGGAGCTTGGCTGGTCGGCTGTCGTTACGCCGGAAGAGTACGGGGGGCTGGGTCTCGGCCCGATCGAGCTCGTCGCGCTGATGGAGGAGATGGGCGCGGCTCTGCTCTGCTCCCCATTTCTCTCTAGCGTGTGTTTCGCGGGTGGTGCGATCCTCGCGGGTGGCAGTGACGCGCAGAAGGAAGAGCTCTTGCCGGGCATCGCGTCGGGCGAGATGGTGGCTACGGTTGCCTTCACCGAGAGGAACGGTCGCTGGGACGCGAGCGGTATCGAGACGATCGCAGAGGCCGACGGTGGCGACTTCGTTCTGAGCGGCACCAAGACCTTCGTGCCCGACGGTGTGGCGGCCGGCCTTCTCCTCATCGCTGCCCGACGGAGCGGGAGCATAGGCGAAGAGGGCGTGAGTCTCTTCGTCGTGCGCGCCGACGCCCCGGGCCTCGACCGTCGCGCGCTGCCGACGGTGGACCAGACGCGCCATCAAGCGGAGATCGTCCTGCAGGACGTGCGGGTGCCGGCATCGAGCCTTCTCGGTGTCGAAGGCGAGGGATGGCCGATTCTGTCTTGCGCGCTCGATGGTGCGCTCATCGGCGTCGCGGCGGAGCAGCTCGGTGGCGCGCAACGCTGTCTGGACATGACGGTTGCCTATGCCAAGGAGCGCGTTCAGTTCGGCCGGCCCATCGGGTCGTTCCAAGCGATCAAGCACAAGTGCGCCGACATGCTGGTGCTCGTCGAGTCGGCGAGGTCGGCAGTCTACTACGCTGCTGCGGCGCAGGCCGAAGGCGATCCCGAGTTGCCGGTCCTCGCGTCTCTCGCGAAGGCCTATTGTTCGGATGCGTACTTCCGGTGCGCGGCCGAAAGCATTCAGATCCACGGCGGTGTCGGTTTCACTTGGGAGTATGACGTGCACCTCTACTTCAAGCGGGCGAAGTCGAGTGAGACTTTCCTGGGTGATGCTCCGTTTCACCGAGAGCGCATTGCGCGTCAAATCGGGCTCTGAGGAGGATAGGCGTGTCGCTCACGATTGATCTCACCGGGCGTGTGGCCATCGTAACCGGCGGCGGCAAGGGCGTAGGGCGGGGCATCACCGAGCGCCTCCTCGAAGCGGGAGCAGATGTCTTGATCTGCGGTCGGAGTGCGCCCGAAGATCTGCCGACCGCGGCCGGCCGCACGCCGGACTTCGTCGCGGCTGACGTCCGCGACGTCGAGCAGGTCGAGGCGGTCATCACGGCAGCTACCGCCCGCTTCGGTCGGATCGATATTCTGGTCAACAATGCCGGGGGGGCCCCGATGGTGGATGCGGCCACCGTTTCGCCTCGCTTCACCGAGAAGATCATTGCGTTGAACCTGATTGCCCCGATCAATTTCGCCCAGCGCGCGAACGCGATCATGCAAGGCCAGGACGATGGCGGCTCGATCGTCAACATCGCGAGCGTGAGCGGAGATCGTCCATCGCCCGGCACGGCTGCGTACGGGGCTGCAAAGGCCGGACTCGTGAGCGCGACGAAGTCTCTGGCGGTCGAGTGGGCCCCGAAGGTTCGGCTCAACTGCGTGGTTGCGGGGTTGATCCGGACCGAGCAAGCGCACCTGCACTACGGGGACGAAGAGGGCATCGCGCGGGTGAGCGCGACGGTTCCCCTCGGGCGCCTGGCCCTGCCGACCGACATCGGCGACGCGTGCGTTTTCTTGTCGTCGCCCATGGCGAGCTACGTGAGTGGCGCCAGCCTGCATCTCCATGGCGGTGGTGAACCCCCGCCCTTTCTCGATGCAGCGAAGAACACTACTGGAGGCTGACCGATGGCAGCAACGATCTTCGAGAGCCCGGCCAAGCTGCTGGGGGCGGTGGGCGAGGACCTCGGCGCCAGTGACTGGATAGAGATTGATCAGGCGCGGATCGACAAATTTGCCGACGCGACCGGCGACCATCAGTGGATTCACGTTGATCCCGAGCGCGCCAAGGACGGGCCTTTCGGGTCCACGATCGCGCACGGCTATCTGACGATGTCGCTGGTGAATCTCTTCCTGCCCCAGATCCTCGAAGTGCAGAGTGTGTCGATGGGTGTGAACTACGGCGCTGACAGACTTCGCTTTCCGTCCCCAGTTCCGGTGGGCTCGCGCATCCGTGGCCGCGGCGAGCTCGTGGGGGCGGAGGAAGTGAAGGGCGGTGCCATTCAGGCCAAGGTTCGCGTGACGGTCGAGATCGAGGGTGGCGAGCGTCCCGCCTGCGTCGTCGACACGATCAGTCGGTTCGTCCCCGCCTGACCGGGTTTTCCCTTTCGGGTGGCTGCGGCATCTCTGTCGGGAAGAGCACGCCAAGGCAACGAGCACTCGAAGAACGAGACGGGGCCGTCAATCCCATGGCGGCGGCGGGGCACGAGCCGCCGGACCGGCTTCTGGGGGGAGCTGGCCTTCGGGCTGCGCCCGTGGCGTCGAGCGCTGCGGCGTGCGATGTCACGGGCGTGTCGCGCTCACGCAAAGGGAACGAGGCGGCGGTTGTCGAGCGGCTCGTCTCGATGTTGATCGGCGGAAGTTCGGCGCCGGCACTCGTGGAGGCCGACGGCGGGCGGCCTTTCGTTCTGAAGCTTCGCGGCTCGGGGGCGGGGCGGCGCTCTCTCGCGGCAGAATTCGTTGCCTATGAGCTCGCGCGCAATCTCGGACTGAACGTCCCGCGAGTGCGGCCTCTGGCGTTGGCGGCAAGTACGGCGAACGAGGAGCGACATGCGGAGTTGGCGGATCTCCTGCGCGCGAGCGTCGGCCTAAACCTCGGCGTCGAGTACCTCGCGGACACAGAGGAACTCGCCCGATACGAGGTCCCTCGGATACCGTCGCCGCTCGCCTCGCGGATTGCGTGGTTCGACGCGTTGATGAAGAACTTCGACCGCACTCCGCGAAACGCGAACCTGCTGTGGCGGGGCGGCGAGTGGTGGCTGATCGACCATGGTGCGTGTCGGCTCTTCGAGGATCCGGGGCCGAGCTTTCCCGCGATGCGCGAACACCTCTTGCTTCATCAGGCGAACGACCTCGCTGAGGCGGACGACCACGGTCGGGCCGCACTGACGGCCGACATTCTCGGGGAGGTGGTCGATCGGGTTCCGGCCGACTGGTGGGAGGGGGCGCCGCCAGGCGACGTGCTCGTTCGGCGGCTCGAATCGAGCCGCGACTGGGTGGCCGAGATGTCCCGGTATCGCGCCGACCCTCCTCCGGCGATCGGCCCGCCGGTCGATCGCCGGCCGGACTGGGCCAAGAGGTGACCGGCGACGTGTGGCTGGGCCCATTTGCGGCGTGAGGGTTGGGATCGATACTCTCAGTGGGCAGGCAGACTGGAGGACACCATGCCGCCCAAGGGTGAATCGCTGTACAAGCAGTATCCCGACTACCGGGTCGATCTCGAGCCGAGCACCGATCGAGTCCAGGTGTTCCTCGGGGACGAGTCGATTGCCGACAGTCGGCGCACCCTCCTAGTGAAGGAGACCAAGCACGCGCCGGTGATCTACTTCCCGCGTGAAGACGTTCGCATGGATCTGCTCGAGCGGACGAGTCACGAGACGTTCTGCCCGTTCAAGGGGCAGGCGTCCTACTGGAGCATTCGTGCGGCGGGCCAGGTCGACGAGAACTCGGTCTGGACGTACGAGGATCCGTTCACTGAGGTAGAGGGGCTGAAGGACTACGTGTCGTTTTACGTCGGCCGAGGTGAGATTTCCCAGAAGACCGAAGCCTCGTGAATTGCGCTCTGTCGACCGCATGGCTTCTTGGGAGCCTGCTGGGCCTGCACGCGCTCGCTCTCGCCGGTGACGGAGTCCCAAGCACGGGGCCGGTCGCGAAGGAGATGACGGCCGCAGCGACGAGCCTCCTGGAATCCCTGCCGAGCGCCGATCGCGACGAGGCGTCCTACCCGTTCGACGACGGCGAGCGTTTCGATCTCCGGCTCGCGCCGTTCTTTCTCGATGGTATGGAGCTGGCCGACATGAACGAGCCAGCCGCGTCCCGCCTAGGTGATCTGCTCGAGGCTTCGTTGGGACCGGTGGGCCGCCAAAAGGCCGATGCGATCCGCGCCCTCGAAGACGAAGTCGTGCGTATGGAGGAGGAGAATGCGTGGCACATCGCTCTCTTCGCTCGGATCGCCGGTGTTCGAGGAGAAGGTGCCTATTTTCTATCGACCTACGGAGACCCCTCCGCGGATGATCGCTGGGGATATCGATTCGATGGGCATCACCTCTCGGTGAACTTCACGGTCGTGGGCGATGACGTATCGTCGACCCCCCTCTTCCTGGGCGCGCAGCCTCGTGAGATACCTGAGGGTGGTCTCGGCCCCGCGGGCCTCCGAGTGCTGGCGGAGGAAGAAGACACGGCGCGCGCCCTTTACGAGTCGCTCGATTCCGAACAACGGGTCACCGCGACGCTCTAGCTAGAGTCGGGGCGCGGCCTGTTCCTCGGGAGCGGTGAGCGTGTCGATCCGGATGTCGCGCCGATTGGCATCGCGGCGTCTGAGCTCTTGGGTGACCAGCGGCGTCTGTTCGACGATCTGCTCGAGGCGTACCTTCAGAACGTGGCGGCCCCGGTTGCGGTTCGGGAGCGGGCCAGGCTCGATGCAGCCGGCCGCGGGCGGATTCACTTTGCCTGGGCCGGATCGATCACTCCGGGCGACGAGATGTACTATCGCGTGCATGGGCCGACTCTCTTGATCGAATTCGACAATACCGTGGACGACGCGACCCACATCCACACACTGTGGAGAGACGCGGCTGGAGATTTCGGCCGCGATCTACTACGGGAGCATCACATGGCGGCACACGCCGCGGAACCTGCGAAGGAGTAGTGAACGTGGCATTCACCGACGGTCTCGACCTCATCGATCCAATGGCCTACGAGGCACAGGGTACGCCTCACGCGACGTTCACGGAGTTGAGGAACGGCTCCCCGGTTCACCGTTGCACGCCCAAGGGATATCCTCCCTTCTGGGCGATCACCAAGCACGCCGACATCTGCGAGATCTCGAAGCGACCGGACCTCTTCTTGAACTCACCCGGCATCGTGATGCTGGACGAGACCCAGACGCGGGAGCGCGACGAGGGGATCGGCGCGATGCGCACCATCATCGAGATGGACCCGCCCGAGCACGTGACCTATCGCAAGGTGACCAGCGCCTGGTTCACTCCGCGTGCCTTGAATAAGCTCGACGACCTGATCGAGAACAGCGCGAGTGCTCTCGTCGATGAGCTCGCCGGTTCGACCGGGGAAGGCGAGTGCGACTACTCCTCGGACGTGGCGGCGGCCCATCCGCTTCGCATCCTGTCGACGATTCTGGGCGTGCCGCGCGAGGAGGAGCCTCGCATTCTACGGATCACGAACGAGCTGTTCGCGGCCGACGATCCCGAACTTCAGCGCTCCGCCGCCGACAGAAATGCGGCGATTCGGGAGCTCGGCGTCGAGCTCTTCGAGTTCTTCTCGAAGATCATCGAGGATCGACGTGCCAACCCGAAGGACGATCTCACCAGCATCATCGCGAACGCGACGATCGACGGGGAGCCGATGGGGCCGATGGAGACGTTCGGCTATTGTCTGATCGTGTTCACGGCTGGCCACGACACCACGAAGAACGCCCTGGTCGGTGCAATGGACGCCTTTCTGAACAATCCGGCCGAGCTGGCGAAGCTGCGGGGCGATGAGAAGGTCGTCGACCAAGCGGTGGAAGAGTCGGTGCGTTGGGTCACGCCCGTGAACTACATGAAGCGTACGGCCGCCGAGGATACGGAGATTCGCGGTCAGAAGATTCGCAAGGACGACGAGCTCGTCTTGTACTACGCCTCAGCGAATCGAGACGAAGAGGTATTCGACGACCCGTTCGTGTTTCGAGCGGATCGCGATCCGAATCCGCATCTGGGCTTTGGGATCGGCGAGCACTTCTGTCTCGGGGCGCATTTGGCGCGTCGCTCGCAGGCGGCTCTCCTGCGACAGTTCCGCGCGAGGCTCGAGTCGATTGAGCGCGATGGCGCCCCGAATCAGATTCGGTCGAGCTTCGTCGTCGGGCTGAAGCGGCTGCCCGTTCGGTACCGGTTCAAGATGGGGTGACTGCCGTCCGCTCGGGTCCGCCGAGCCACTTCTCCAGGGCGCCCTCGAGGGTGCGACGTGTGAGCGGTTTACTCAGGTAGTCGTCCATTCCGGCCGCCAGGCAGCGTTCTCGGTCTCCGCGCAT
>JAJCZO010000446.1 GCA_029262355.1 Deltaproteobacteria bacterium | reverse complement strand
GAAGATCACGACGACGAGCGGCGTGGTGCTGGTCAGGCGAATGCTGTCGGCGACGGCTGTGGGTGCGAATGCGAGGGTGTGAATGGGCGGGCGGAGGAAGAACATTGCGGGCAGTATCAGGACGGCGATCGAGAGCAGCCCGAGGGCCTCGCGTACGGGGCTGAATCGGTGAATGGCCCAGACGCCGACTCCGGCGAGCGCGGCGGCCATGCCGACCGTCGCCCAGGCCGGTAGGTCGCCGGCGCGATTCAGCGGGGGGAGGGCCGCGAGCATCATCAGTGCGGTGGTGATTGCCAGGTGGCACCCGACGCGCGCCCGCTGTCCGAAGGCTCCCACGAGCTGCTCTGCGAGCCCGAGGATCAGCGGTGGGCCGATAGTCAGGGTCGCGATGAGGGCGACGAGCCGCGTGCCCTCGATGTGCTGCGCGGCGAAGAAGTCGGGCTGCTCGCCGAGGACGTCGAGTAGCGGTGCGAGGATTGCGAAGCTCGTGAGGGCCACGAGTTCGACGGCGCGTCGCCGTGGGCCATCGGCGTCGGGTTGCAGGCTGTCGCTCACGGGCTTGCCGGTAGGATACCGGCGCGGCGGCCGAGCGCAACGCAATGCGCGCTGCGCGACAGCCTGCTAGCTTGCGGGACCACGACATGAGCGCCTTTGACCGATTCTACGAGACGTACACCGCATCCTTTCCGCTTCGTTTGGCGGCTCGGGCGCTCTTCTCGCGGTCTAAGGTTCGGCGGATTTCGCTCGTGAACCGCCAGACCGATTACACCGCGCTCGCGGAGAATCGCGAGCTGTTGGCACTGCACCGAAGACTGAACGCTTGCTTGTCGGGCGCTTCGGACGAGTGGAGCAGCTACGACTACGGCGAAGGATACTTTTATCAGAGCTTCGAGCGCATCGGCGTGCGGGGCTTGCGCAATACCGAGGAGCGGGTTGCGGCGATGGGATTGTCCGAGCTCGTGACCGGGCGTCGGGTTCTAGAGGTTGGCTGCAACAGCGGATTCCTGAGTCTCAGTATCGCTGAGAGCGCCGCCGCGGTCGTCGGGTTCGATCTCAACCCGTTCCTCATCGAGATGGCCAACGCGACGGCGGATCATCTCGGTCTGACGACGGCGCAGTTCTCCACGTCCTCCTTCGAGGACTTCCCCGCGTCGGATCCGTTCGACGTCGTGCTCTCCTTCGCCAACCATTCGACGTTCGATGGGAACACGCATCAGACCCTCGAGGCGTACTTCGATCGTTGCCGCGCGTTGCTCGCCCCCGGTGGCCTCCTGCTGTTCGAATCCCATCCGCCGGCCCACGAAGGCGATGGGCTCGAGAAGGTTTGTGAGATCATCGGTTCGAGATTCTCGATCGAGGCGCGGAGCGTGCTCGACTACGGATCCTTCCTCGATCAGGGTCGCACGTTCATCATTGCGCGGTCTGCTTAGCTCGACTGTTCGTCGAACAGCGAGCCGAGAGTTGCCGCGCGCAATTCTCGGTGCATGAAGTGGTAGAGCGTGCCCGCCGAAAGATCTTGGTGCTCGGCCGCCACGCTTTCTAGGTCGCCCCGGGTTTCTCGCAGCAGGGCAACGAGGAGAGTCGAGCGCAGCAGTGGGTCGAAGAACGAGAACGCGGCGCGGTAGAGCGTTTGTGCATCGGGGCGCGCCCGACCCGAGAGAGCGAAGTGCAGCGCTGGGTACTCTCGCCGGGCCAGCACGTCCCCGGTGTCGATCCCCTCGGCCATGAAGAAGCAGGACGCACCGGCGCACCCTCGCACGAGGACCGACCAGAGGACGCCATCGGCACCCCGGACGTGTGGCAGGTAGCCCGGGTGAACGTGCAGGAAGCGGAGCGCCGGAATTCTCAGCAGCGACGGGGGAACGATGCCGCCGCCCGAGTAGAGGACCGAGGTCGGACCGAGCGAGCGAAGCGTCTCTTCGAGGGCTGGGTCTCGAAGATCGACGATCGGCACGCGCTCCAACCGTTCGGTGTAGTCCTCGAGATTGATCGAGCCCCTCATCTCGGAGAGCAGGGCCGACGACTCGGGGCAGAACACGCGGCATGCATCCTCGATCGCCCCGACCAACTGCGGGTGCTCCTTGGCGATCCGGCGCGGCCAGTGATTGTAGGCGGCCTCCTGGACGCGCTCGGCGTAGGCGGTGCGCAGGGCACCAGGCATCCAGCGACCGAGAGGCTTCCCCGTCGCCGGGTGATTCTTCCCCACGAGGAGGATGAGTCGTTCGAAGCGAAAGCCCGCGGCTCGCGCGTGCGCAAGATAGGCGCGGCCAATCGGGCCCTCGAAGAGCATCATGGTGAGCGGGATCGTCGTCATCGAGGCGCTCGCAGATTCTCGACGAGCTCGCGTGCGAGCGCTTGGAGCTCGGTGCGGTCGCCGCTGTCGATGCCGCCGGCGAGATCCAGCGCTTGCAGGCCCGCGTTCACGAGCTTCAAGCCGGCTCCCCTTTCGTCGGGCGCGTCCGGGTCGCACAGGGAGGCATGAAGCAGGAGCACTGCCGCGAGAAGTTCGACGACCTCGACGCGCAGCGGGGGCGCCTCGTCCACGCGGGCCCAGTCCGATTGGTAGCGATCCCGGACCTGCCCGGCGACGCCGAGCTTGCGGCAGAGCGCCGCCAGGGCCTGGGACTCGGCCCGCTGGCCGTCGGCGAGGGAGCGGAGCACGCGAATCGTCGCCAATCCGGAGCTCTCGGGTGGCTTGACGTCTTCGGTCGCCGCCAGTGCGCGAGACACGGCGGTGCGTGCGCGTGGGCAGAGCTGGTCGCTCACGGGGTGGCCTCTCGCGCGAGCCGGGCCAAGTACTTCGCGCCCACAGCGCCGCTGTTGCCGACGTGAAAGACGGTGCGCTCACGCCAATGTTTGATGCGCTCTCGGAAGTCGGCCGCGTTGGCGGCGATGTCCTCCAGTGCAGTCGGTAGCTCGTCGAGGGCACGGGGTGACAGGACGCGACCGATCTCCGATCGGATCGAGACCTCGACGGGGACGCACGTGAGTCGCTCGTAGTCTGGATTGTTCACCTTTTGTGGCACGTCGATGAAGAGCACCGGGCGCTCGAGGCCAAAGGCGTACTCCAACGCCGCGCCCGACCAATCCCCGATCATGACGTCGGATCGCAGCAGTGAATCGCGCGAGGCCATCGACGTTTCCAGCACCATCCGATCGCTCATCGTTGCGCGAATCTTCTCGATGGCGTCGGGGCGCCGGCGAGCGGTCTCGGGGTGAGGCCGGATGACGACCTCGAAGTCGCTGTCGCGAAGGGCGTCGATCAGGGCCTCGCCGTGCCGTTCGAGAAGGCCCTCGGGCGCCCAGGTCGGTGCGACGAGTACCCGCAATGGCCGATCGGGCCACGAGGGCCCGTCGTTCGATGGCGAGTCCCGCAGGATGGTGTCGAGCCTGCCGTAGCCATGTTCGACCAGTTTCTTGTGCGGTAGCTCCATCACCGCCTCGCGTTCGCGGACCTCGGCAAGGTGATGCGGGCCGACGCACAGGAGCGAGTCATAGTGGTCGAATGCCTCCGGGCGATAGATCATGTGGGTGCTCACCATCGAATGGAAGACGTATACGTAGTGCGTACCAACGCTGCGCGACCGCTTGAGATGAAACGTCTCGAGATCGGGCATCGTCATGACGCATACCGGAACCGACAGGTTGATGAACGCAAGTGTCCGTACTGTGCCCGTGCCGATGAAGAATGCGTGCACTCCCTTCGGCGCAATTTCGAGGATGGGATCGTCGGGGCTCGAGGTGAGATAGGCGACTTCGATCCCGTACTCGCTCGTTAGCGTCTCGACGATCGGGCCCAGATGGCCCCACGCGCTGCCCTCCTCGGCGTAGAACGTGATGGCGCGGGCGGCCGGCGGAAGGCCGGTGAAGCGACGGTAATCCCGAATCGTTCGCAAGAGCCCCAGCTTCATCGGACTCGTCTCACGCCGTGGATAGGTCGCAAAGGGCTCTCAGCTGCCCGTCGGTCCAGAGGCGCTCGTAGATCTCGAGGTCCTCGGTGGTGTCGAGCTCGAGCCAGCCTCCGTCGACCCAGATGGGCGTCAGGGGATGTCCCGTGTCGATCAGATGCTGAAGGAAGCTGGTCATGTACATGTTGTCGCGGTCCCGCCCGTCGTAAGGCCCGTGCGGGTCCAGACGTTCATGTATCTCGACGACCTGAGCCGCGAAGTCGGCAGAGAGCCGCGTCAGGCCCATGTACTGTCCTTCGATCTCCTCGAGCGTACGCGCCTTCTTGCCGAGTTCCCGGATGGTGCCGTTCTCGCCGATCCGGAGCGTCTCGGCCGTTGTGAGGGGGTCCTCGCCGCGGGCGCTCCAGAGGTCCGCCCACGATCGGTCCACGGCGGTCGCGAAGGGCGCGGAGCACCGCATTACCGCCTGGGCGACGCGCGGTTCGTAGACGATGTCGGCGTAGGCCACCAACACGTCGTCGCCCGCTCGAAGGCGGTCTGCCGCGCACATGAGCGATGCCACCATGTTGGTCGATCGGTAGCGTGCATTGTGGCGGGTCGCATGGCCGAGCGCGTCGATGCGCTCCGCGCAGTGGCCCGTGACGATCGTGACGTCCCGTAGTCCGGCGGTCGCGAGGACCGAGAGCTGGCGCTCGAGCAGGCCGCGTCCTGCGAGCGGCACGAGCCCCTTCGGGGTGTTGGCGGTGTGGGTGCCGAGGCGGGTTCCGGTTCCCGCCGCGAGAATGATTCCGATCACGCGACCGCCCGGTGAAACAGGGCTGACATCAGGTCGAGGTCCCGTGGATCGCGAGGCGCGCGCTCGGGGTGCCACATGATGCCCCACTGTCGTCGAGAACCGTGCGCGACGGCTTCCACGGAGCCATCAGGGGCGACCGCTGCCGCCCGAAGGTGGGGCCCAAGATCGGTCTCGTTCGCTCCGTAGTCGTGGTAGCTGTTCACCTCGATCCGATCCGCCAACGGCAGCACGCCCGATCGAACCGTGATCGGGTGATGGTGTCCCACGTGGCGGTCGATGGCCGAAAGCCGCCCTCCGTAGTGCACCACGAGATGCTGCAAGCCCCGGCACACGCCGAGCAGCGGAACATCCCTTTGCGCGCACGTCTCGATCAACTGCGCTTCCAACCGATCTCGTTCCGGCGCCACGGTGGATGCCTGAGGCGCGCCCGCGAGGTCGTTCCCGCCCGAAAGAATGACGCCTTGGATGCCGAGCGCGTCGAGAAACGCGCCTGGATCGGACAGTCGGTTCGGGATCGGCACGGCCAACCATTGCCTCACTGCCAGTAGGGCCGCCCACTCTTGGTCGAGGCAGTCTCGCCGCTCGCCTCGATCCTCGAGGCTGACGACGCGCTGTGAGATGGCGATGCGAAGCACAGGGACAGAGTTTAGCGAAGAAACCTGATCTGGCGAGCGCCACAGTCGAGCTCGACGAGCTGCGCGTTCTCGAGCCGACCAAACACCGTTTCGCCCACACCGATCGCCGCGGGGAGTTGGAACTCGGCAGCGCGGACGGCCATGTGACTGTTCGCCCCGCCGTACATCGTGATGAGCCCCGCGAGCGGCCGGGAAAACAGCCAGTCGTAGCCGGGGTCGGCGCTCGGGATCGCCACGATCATGCCCTCGGGATTCGTTCTCGAGTGGTCGGCAGCCACGAGACAGACTTCGCCCGCAACCCGCTTGCGCGTCACGAAGTTCGGCTCGGACCGCGCGTGCTCGAAGCAGTGCAACTCCTCGGGCGACAGAATCTGTGCGGGCAGGTGAATCGCCTGGCTTCGAAGTGCCACCTCACGGCCGTCGTCGACGAGCTTGCTCAGATGGGCCGCAACGTCGATCCCCACTTTCGCTCTCATGGCCTCGAGCTCGTCGATGGGGACGAGGGACATCTCGTTGCGCGGCGTGCGGTGTTGGTCGCCGAAGTTCGCCAACTCTTCGAGGATGGCAGAAACGTTTCGGGTGATGAGGAACTTGCCGAGCTCTCGACCTTCGATCACCGTCTTCGCGAAATGCTCGAACTCCTCCGCACCGATACCGAGATCGAGTTCCGGAAGCCGCTGCTCGATCCTCGCCTTCGCGTCTGCGGACAATCCGGCCGGCTTGGGTGGAGCGGTGCCGGCGGCGGCGCGAACGAAGGGACGCAGGTAGGATTCTGGGTCCGCCGAATAGCAGGGTGATTGGATGTCGTACGTACCGGGGCGGAGATGTCCGTACGTGGCGACGAAATCCTCCCAACTCATCCGGTTCTCGGCAACCGCTGCCCCGTCTCGCTGCATTCTGCCGGAGACGGTTTCGAGCGACGCGAGGAAGGCCTCGAGCTCGTTCTTCGCGAGGACTCCACACCGTTCCAGTGAGCGGAGCATCGCCGTTGCGACGAACGCCCCGCGCGCCAGGTTGGCGAAGGCGGGGAAGCCGATCCGGCGTCCGTCGTCGACGAGCGCGCACACCCGGTCCAGGGGCACCGCGCCGGACGACAGGACGCGCCGGAAGCGCACGCCGAGCTCGTCGAAGGAGGCGAGATCTCGAGGCGCGCGATCGATCGTCGCGCGCGTCGTCTGCACGAGACCCATCTCCAGCGACTCGACTTCGGCTGCGGTGAACCCGGACGCCATCAGATCTTTCGCGCGCTCGCGGAAATCGAAGCTCACACACGTAGGGACGATCTCGAACTCGATCTTGTCGTGCAGCTCCGGATGCTCCTCGAGCCGCGACACGAAATGGTCTACGAGCCTCCCGCCCAAGCCTCCCTCGAGCGACGCCGGCAAGAAGGAGTTGAAGTCGGCTCGTACGTCGACGTACGGCTGCCCCAAGACATCGATCAGCAGCGGACACGGCCGCACGTCGCGAAAGCCCAGCTCGGCCCGCGAGGCCGCCCAGACTTCGTCGGTCACGAGTCGGCGATAGAGGGAATGGGCAAGCGGGGAGGGCTTCGTGCCGATCATCTCGGCCGGGTTCCAATCGGCCATGACGCTCCAGGCGTTGCGCTCGCCGAGAAGGTTCGGGCTCGCCTTCTTCCACGCGCGAAGGACATCGGCCGCGCGGTCGAGGTCCGCCCGCAGCAGGCCCTCGTCGATCGGTAGCACACGGTTCGAAAGTGCGATCGGCCTGACTTGCAGCAGATACACCGTTCCATCGCGGCCGACGGCGAACTCGATGTCGAGATAGTCGTGTCCGACGAGCTCCTCGACTTCGAGAACGCACTCCAACACCTGCGCCATCTCCGGGCAGAGATCGGCGCGAAGCGGGGTGCCGCGCAGAAGGTAGATGGTGCGGACTCCCTCGCCGGTGCCCCCGGTCACCGTGTCCGTGCGACTGGTGGTCGAGTCGAAAGAGATCACGTAGTACGGTGCGCCCGTCCCGGGCGTACGAGTCATGACGACCCCGCTACTCGCGACTTCCTGCAGCATCGGCTGGATGAGGATCTGATCGTCGCCGCGCGGCTGGCCGTATGAGTCGATCACGGCCTCGACGGCGGTGGTGACGCGCTCGCGGTCGGTCGTCGGGACTTCCGCGATCGACAAGAAGGCACCGGCGTTGGACCGCTCCCACGTATCCTCGGAACGCGCGCTGCTGCGAACGATGATTTCCGTCGAGGAGACTTCGCCGCGAACGCGATCGAGTACCGAGTCCGGGGCGGACCGCCAGGTGGCCTGATCGAACGCGACGATCTGCGGAACTTCACTCTTTCTCACGAGCGGCTGTAGGCGCTCGAGCGATTCCGCCTTGGTGCCCAGCACGAAGCGCGCGAGATCTTGCGGTGCGTTGAGTTCGGCCCAGTCCCCGGCGACGTCGACTACCGCCGCCGACACCGAGCGAGAGAGGAGAAGGCGCAACAGCTCGGGCAGGGCCGCGTCCTGCCCGAGAGTGCCCTGGCTGAGAATGCTCTCGATCGCCTCGACTGCGTGGGGCGAGAACCGGGCCAGGCCGATGAACTCTGCGTCGGCATCGTCCGGAGCGACGTGGCTGCCGATGTCCCGAACGGCGTCAGAAGCGATGTCTACCTTCTCGGCCTGCACGATGTCCTCTTCGCGGCGGGCTTCGAAGCGCGTCCGCCACTGTCGGTCGACCGCCAGGGTGAGATCTGCGTTGCTCGCCTCGAGTCGTTCCACGCAGCGAGAGCGGAAGACGATGTCGGCGTAGGAAACGTAGGTGCCGACCCGGGAGCGCAGTGGCGCTCGGGCGAGGGAGCCCGTTGGGCCGCTCGTTTGCCAGTCGGGGTTCACCAGTACATGCAGCTGTGGATACGCCCGGAGCACCGAATCGGCCATGAAGCCGCCGACGAAACTCGTATGGGCGGATGGGAGTGGTCGAAATGCTTCCAGTAGCCAGTCGAGCACTCGCCCCCGACCTGCGATCGGCACCATCGCCGGGGGAACCGTCGCGCGCAGAGCACGCCCCGCGCCCAGGATCACGACCCGATGGTCGACCGTGGTCGACCCGTCTTGAAGCACCGCGGGACTACTCGTGCGACGAGTCCGTCGCGCTGAGTTTCTCGCTGTCGTCGCCGTCGGGCTTGGTGATCTCGGGCGTGTCGCGGCTAAACAGGCCCGTGAATCGCTTGAAGACGAGCCGCACAGTGACGAAGCCTGCGGCGAGGAGCGCAAGGATCGACTGGAGAACGATGCTGCCAGAGCCAGGATCGATGTAGGCGAGGGCATCCGACGGCAGCGCGAGGATCGCGGCCGCCGCGAGAGAAATCGTGGCGCGCATGGATTGGTCCTTCCGAAGTCCCCCGTACTTCAGCGGCCGGCGCAGCCCTTGTCAATGCCGAAAGGGCCCCGTCGCCCTAGTTCGGGCTATGGTAGGCTCGCTTCGTGGACCCCGGCTACCTCTTTGAGGCGCAGCTTCGTCGAGAGATCGTGGCCGGGGCTCTCCTGCGCTCGGGCGAGGATGTCGTCGTGGGCGTGTCGGGCGGGGGCGACTCGATGGCTCTGCTGGCCGCCTTGCGGGCGCTGCCCATGCGTCACGACTTCCCCCTGCGCCTCCATGTGGCCCATCTGAACCACGGCCTACGGGGCGCCGCGTCAGATCGGGATGCCGCTTTCGTCGAAGCGCGGGCCCGCGAGTGGGGTCTTCCGGTCTTCGTCGAGAGGTCTAGCGAGTTGGAGACGGAATCGGCGAACCTCGAGGCGCGAGCGCGCGAGGCGCGAGCACGGTTTTTCGTGCGGGTCGCGCACGCGACCGGGGCCCGTTCGGTCGCCGTCGGCCATACGCTCGACGACCAGGCCGAGACGGTGCTGCACCGGCTGGCTCGGGGCGGCGGAACGCGCTCTCTGGCGGCGATGGACCTTCGGCGCGCGGACGGCCTGGTGCGCCCGCTGTTGCGCCGTCGCCGCGTGGAATGCGTGCGCTACCTGGCCGACATCGGCGTGGGGTTCGTCGACGACGCGAGCAACCGCGACCTGCGTTTCACCCGAAACCGGATTCGTCGGGAGCTCTTGCCGCTCCTTTCCCGAGAACTGGGCGTCGATGTGTCGGAGCGCCTCGCTCACCTCGCCGCCGACATCCGGGTCGATGCCGATCTGGCCGAGCAGCATCTTGCCGAGATCCTGGCCGCGCAGCCCCCCGGCGGGCTTCGTGTCGCATCGGTACGAGACGCGGGAGCGGCTGCGGGACGACTGGTGCACGCCTGGTTGATCGGCCTGGAGCACGCCCCGACCCGTTCGCAGGTCGAGGGCTTGGTCGAGATCGCTCGGGGGGCAGCGCCGTCAGCGGGGCTCGACCTCCACCGCGTGCGCGTCGAGAGATCGTACGAGATCCTGCGCTGTCTGCCCCCTGGGACCCCGGCCCCGCCGCCGACCGGGGCGCTCGGCTGGACGGTCCCGGGCGCGGTCGACCTGGCGTCCGGATGGCGGCTCTCCGCCGAGGCGTCATCGCCGCGCGCCGAGTTTGCGGGCGAGGTCGCCGGCGAGGTCGTCGTCGACGCGGCACGGCTCGATGGCCCGCTCATGGTGCGAACGCCCCGTCCCGGCGACAGAATTCGCCTTCGAGCGGGCAGACGAAAGCTCTCGGAGGTGTTCATCGACCGCAAAATTCCGCGGGCCGATCGCGCCAGGCTTGCGGTTGTGACGAGAGGTGCCGATATAGTCTGGGTCCCAGGTGTGGCGGTCGCTGCCAGCGTCCTGCCGGGGGACATCACAGAGAGGTGGATGCGGCTTCGCGCCGAGCGGGTCGATTGCCGCCATTTTGGCAGCGTGGTAGAAAACCAAGTGTTCCGGGTGCGATTTGGGTAAGTCGGGGTTGAATCAGTTCTCGCGTAATCTGGCGTTGTGGCTCGTCCTCGGGCTTCTCTTCCTGCTGCTGTTTCAGATTTTCAGCAAGCAGCAGGTGAGGGACCCCGAGCGTGACTACAGCGATTTCGCTGCCGCTCTCGAAGAGGGTCGGGTCGCCGAGGTCGTGATCCAGGGCAAGGTGATTCGCGGGCGCTTCCAAAATGGGGAGCGCTTCAGCACGTACGATCCGGGAGACACGGAGCTGGTCACGCGCCTGCGCGACAAGAACGTGCAGATCCAGGCGAAGCCCGAAGAGGGCGACCCCTGGTACGTGATCCTGCTCGTCCAGTGGTTCCCGATGCTGTTGTTGATCGGCGTGTGGATCTTCTTCATGCGCCAGATGCAGGTCGGGGGCGGCAAGGCGATGTCGTTCGGGAAGAGTCGTGCGCGGCTGCTTTCCGAATCGCAAGAAAAGCACACGTTTGCCGACGTCGCGGGAGTGCAGGAAGCCAAGGAAGAGCTCGAAGAGATCATAGCCTTCCTGAAGGATCCGAAGAAGTTCACGAAGCTGGGTGGTCGTATCCCCAAGGGCGTGTTGCTCGTCGGACCTCCCGGCACTGGCAAGACGCTGCTCGCGCGTGCCATCGCGGGCGAGGCCGGCGTTCCCTTCTTCTCGATCTCGGGGTCGGACTTCGTAGAGATGTTCGTCGGCGTGGGCGCCTCGAGGGTTCGCGATCTCTTCATTCAGGGCAAGAAGAACGCGCCCTGCCTGATCTTCATCGATGAAATCGATGCCGTGGGCCGCCATCGCGGCGCCGGCATGGGTGGTGGACACGACGAGCGCGAGCAGACCCTGAACCAGCTTCTGGTCGAGATGGACGGCTTCGAGTCGAACGAGGGAGTGATCCTGATCGCGGCCACGAACCGGCCCGACGTCCTCGATCCCGCGCTTCTTCGGCCGGGCCGTTTCGACCGCACCGTGATCGTTCCGCGCCCCGACGTAAAGGGCCGCGAGGGAATCCTGAAGGTGCACATGCGACGTCTGCCGCTTGCCGACGACGTGGACGTGGAGATCATTGCGCGGAGCACCCCGGGCTTTTCCGGCGCCGATCTCGAGAACCTGGTCAACGAGGCCGCGCTGCTTGCCGCGCGCCAGAATAAGGAAAAGGTCGCGCATCAGGACTTCGAGCTTGCCAAGGACAAGGTGATGATGGGCTCGGAGCGTCGCTCGATGATCATCAGCGACGTAGAGAAGCAGAACACCGCCTATCACGAGGCCGGACACGCGCTGGTTGCGAAGCTGCTTCCCGGAGCGGATCCGGTTCACAAGGTTACGATCATTCCCCGCGGAATGGCGCTCGGGCTGACGCAGCAGGTTCCATCCGACGACCGCCACACGGCCTCCAAGGACCGGCTCGAGGATGATCTCGCGATCTTCTTCGGTGGCCGGGCCGCTGAGGAAATCGTGCTGGGGCAGGTCACGACCGGTGCCGGCAACGATCTCGAGCGCGCGACGGACCTCGCGCGCAAGATGGTGTGCGAGTGGGGCATGAGCGAGAAGCTCGGGCCGATCACCTTCGGATCGAATGACGACAACCCGTTCCTGGGACGAGACTTCAACCAATCTCAGGGCTACTCGGAGAGCACCGCGAACGAGATCGATGGCGAGATTCGCGGTCTCGTCCAACGCGGATACGAGCGCGCGAAGTCGCTGTTGAATGCGAACCTGAGGGCGTTGCACGCAATCGCGAAGGCACTGCTCGAGCGCGAGGTGCTCGACGGTGCCGAGATCGATGAGCTCGTTGAATCGGGTGGCAACGGGGATGGCGGCGACCCGGCTCTCGCCACGGTCTGAGCCTCCGTCTTCCCGACGCGAATTCAGCGCGCAGACGAGGGCCACGGTCGTGACTTCGCTGCGTGAAGGACTACCCTGGCAGGCCCGCGGTGGACGCGTGGGGCTCATGGGGATCGTCAACGTCACGCCCGATTCCTTTCACGCGCCCAGCCGGGCGGTCGGGACCGATGCGGTGCGTGGGCGCGGTGGCGTGTTGGTGGGAGAGGGCGCCGATGTCCTCGACATCGGCGGCGAGTCGACGCGGCCCGGAGCGACCCCCGTCTCGGCCGCAGAGGAGATGGACCGGGTTCTGCCCGTCATCGAAGACCTGCATCGCGCGTTCCCGGACGTCCCGCTGTCGATCGATACCTACAAGGCGGTTGTTGCTCGGCGGGCCGTGGAGGCAGGGGCGGCGATCGTCAATGACGTCACCGGAGGTCTCCTCGACGAGGAGATGCCCCAGGCGGTGGCCGAGACCGGTGCCACCGTCATCGTGGGGCACATCCGCGGGACGCCCGCGACCATGGGCGAGGCGCCAGACTATGACGACGTCGTCGCAGAAGTGACGGCCGAACTCTCGGCTCGGCTGGAGGCGTTCCGGGCCGCGGGGGTCTCCGAGGACCGCCTCTGGGTCGACCCGGGGATCGGCTTCGGCAAGGGAGCCTCGGCCAGTCGGGCGTTGCTCTTCGGGCTCGAAGGCCTCGCGGTTCTCGGACGTCCGGTCGTGGTGGGCTTGTCGCGCAAGAGCTTCTTGCGGGCAGCGTTGAAGCGGGCGGGACTCGGCGAGTCGTCGTCCGACGAGCGATTGGAGCCATCGCTCGCAGCGGCGGTCCTCGCGGTAGACCGCGGCGCGGTCCTCATCCGCACGCACGATGTTGCTCCGACCCGTCGGGCCTTGGCGCTTTTCGAAGGGATGCAAGGCTGAAGGGATGCAGGGACTGCTCGACAACGTTCGACTGGCGGACCTCGCAGACATTCTGATCATTACGATCCTGATCTACTGGCTGATCAACCAGATCCGCGGCACGCGCGCGGTGCAGATGTTGATCGGCCTGCTGATGGTCGGCGCGCTCTTCTCGGCTTCGCAATACTTTGAGCTTTACACGCTGTCGTGGATCCTCAACAATTTCCTGTCCTCGATTCTTCTCGTCATCGTGATTCTCTTTCAGAACGACATCCGGCGGGCCCTGACGCGGGTCGGGCGGGGGACTCTGTTCGGAGGCGACCGGCAGCGCCGCAATGAGATGATCGAGGAGGTCGCGCGAGCGGCGGTGCTCCTCGCAACGAAGCGTGTTGGCGCGATCATCGCGTTGGAGCGCGAAGTTGGGCTGAACGAGTACCTCGAGGCGGGGACTCGGCTCGATGCGCGCGTGAGTCGCGAGCTGCTCGTATCGATCTTCCTGCCGACGTCGCCGATCCACGACGGGGCGGTGGTCATTCGTCGCGGACGGATCACGGCCGCCGGATGCTTCCTCCCGCTCACGACGAGCCAGGTGGTGAGCCGATCGTTGGGGTCCCGCCACCGTGCGGCGATCGGCCTGACGGAGGAGACCGATGCCGCGGTCATCGTGGTCTCGGAGGAAGAGGGGCAGATCTCCCTCGTCCGTGAGGGGCGCATCACGCGCGACATGGACGCCGGCAGCCTGCGCACCACCCTGGCGCAGCTGGCTCTCCCATGAAGCCGGTACCGGGAGCGCCGCGATCGATGTGGCGGACGTTGCTCCGGCCGTCCTGGGCGGACCTCGGCACCTGGATGCTCGCCTTTCTCCTGGCTTCGGGAATGTGGTTCTTCGTCAATGCGGGGGCGCGCACGAGTGAGCGAACGTTGCGCGTGCGGCTGGACCTGATCGACATCCCCGCAGGGATGGTGATCACGAGCACCGTTCCGGACTATGTCGAGGCCCGCGTCAGTGGCTCGGGATTGATGCTCTCGAGCATCGACGCCAAGAGCCTTCGCACGTCGCTCGACCTCGCGGGCGTGCGCCCCGGCGTTGCGACGTACACGCTGAACGCGAAGGACTTCGCGTTGCCGCGCAGCGTTGAAGTAAACCGCGTCACCCCTTCGCGGGTGAGCCTGTCGGTCGATCGCCTGGTGCGAAGGAAGCTCCCGGTCCGGATGGATTATCGTGGTGAACTCGAGCCAGGGTTGAAGATCCTCGAAG
Organism: Deltaproteobacteria bacterium; assembly: GCA_029262355.1. Taxonomy (GTDB): domain Bacteria; phylum Desulfobacterota; class Binatia; order UBA12015; family UBA12015; genus VGTG01. The sequence goes on along the minus strand of JAJCZO010000446.1, from coordinate 1,943 downwards.
TTCAGCTTCTGCCCAGTGAGGTCTCCATTACGGGGCCGCGCGCGCGGGTCACCGCCATGACCGAGGTCGATGCGCAGCCCCTGGATCGAGCAACCCTGCAGCCCGGCGTGAACGAGCGGACGCTCGACCTGCTTGGGCCGGGAGGGTTGGTGCAGCTGCGGAGCCCCACCATCGCGGCGCAGGTGGTCGTCGAGCGAGAGTTGGCGGAGCGCACGTTCGAGGACGTGCCGCTGGAGATCAGCGGCGAGGGGGAGTGGACGGCGCGACCCGACCGGGTTCGGGTCGTCGTTCGAGGACCGGCGGTCGAAATCGGGGCCTTCGAGCTGGCGCCTGGGGCCGCCTACGTCGATGCGGCGGCCCTGGCCGGCCGAGAGGCCGTCGAAATCCGACCCCTGGTGACGCTGCCCCCGGGCTACGAGATCTTGCGACTCGAGCCTCCTACCGTGACGCTGGAGCCGAAGGCCGAGCGGGCCGATACAGAGCTGGTAGGGCCACAGTTGCCTACACCCGAGGAGAACCCGTGAGCGATACCACGAAGAAGAAGCTGTTCGGCACCGATGGAGTTCGTGGGGTCGCGAATGCCGATCCGATGACCTCGGAGGTCGCCCTGCGGCTCGGGCGCGCGGTTGCCCACGTCTTCCGGGAGAGTCCGCGTCGTCACAAGATCCTGATCGGCAAGGACACGCGGGTTTCTGGCTACATGCTCGAGACCGCGATGGCGTCAGGCATCTGCTCGATGGGCGTCGACGTTCTCCTGGTTGGGCCGATGCCGACCCCGGGCATCGCGTTCCTCACTCGGAGCTTGCGCGCGGACGCTGGCGTGGTGATCTCGGCCTCGCACAACCCGTTCCAGGACAACGGCATCAAGTTCTTCGCACGCGATGGGTTCAAGCTGCCGGATGCTGTCGAGGAAGAGATCGAAGATCTCGTCTTTGCGGGGTCGATCGATCATCTTCGTCCCACTGCGGGCGAGGTGGGTAAGGCGTTTCGGATCGATGACGCACTGGGCCGCTACAACGTGTTCGCAAAGAACACCTTCCCCCGAGATCGCACTCTCGATGGGCTGAAGATCGTCGTCGATGCCGCCAATGGTGCGGGCTACAAGGTCGCGCCGGAGGTTCTCGAAGAGCTCGGCGCGACCGTATGGACGATCGGGACGGAGCCCGACGGTGAGAACATCAACGACCAGTGCGGCGCGATGCATCCCGAGGCTCTGCAGAAGCGCGTTCTCGAAGTCGGGGCCGATGTGGGCCTCGCGCTCGACGGGGATGCCGATCGGTGTCTCCTGGTCGACGAAAAGGGCACGCTCGTCGATGGCGATCAGGTGCTCGCGATCGCCGCTCAGCAGATGTCCCGAAGCGGCACGCTGCGAAACGGCGCGGTCGTCGCCACCGTGATGTCGAACCTCGGCCTCGAGGTCGCCTTGCGTGACATGGGCCTCTCGCTCGTCCGTACCCCCGTTGGCGATCGCTACGTGGTCGAGGAGATGCGCAGGCGCGACGCGAACGTCGGCGGTGAGCAGTCGGGCCACATCATCTTCCTGGATCACAACACGACCGGAGATGGCTTGATCACGTCGCTCGGGATTCTGTCGATTCTCGTCGAGGCGCAGAAGCCGATGTCGGAGTTGGCCCGAGCGATGACCCGCTTCCCGCAGGTGCTGGTGAACGTGCGCGTAAAGGAGCGTCGGGACGTCACGGCTGACGAGCGCATCGCGGGAGCGATCCGGGACATTGAGAGCGACCTGGGCGACCGGGGTCGCGTTCTCGTGCGGGCCTCGGGGACCGAGCCCCTGATTCGGGTGATGGTCGAAGGCGAGCATGAGGACGAGGTCCGCTCGCACGCGGAAGGCATCGCCGAGGCGATCCGCCAGAGCGAAGGCGTGAGCTAGCAGGCTGTTGAAACGCTCCTCCCGTCGCCAGGCACGCCCCTTCGACCCGATC
>JAJCZO010000445.1 GCA_029262355.1 Deltaproteobacteria bacterium | reverse complement strand
GCGCCGGTCCACGCACGCTTCTCCGTCCGCCGAGGTCCGGGCAAGCTGCACGTCGCGCTGATTGGTCCGTAGCGCGGGGCTGTCGGCACCCTCGTCGACGGCGCGCGCCACGACCGGTTCGCGGGCGAGACCGCGGTCTGTGAGGGTAGTCCAAGCACGGCCCTGCTGCCTGCGTCGCGGGCCCGCATCGAAATTGCAGGGGCTTCATCGGTCGGCGACAACATCGCGATGCGATCGCACGTCCGTTCCTCGTCGTGTCCGGAAACTCGGCCGACCCGATCCCCGAGCTGTTTGGTGGGCGAGGTGAAGACGGAGAGTCATCCTGGAATTGTCACGCGCTGTGGGGAATCCGCTGCAATTCCCTTGCGGACCAACGAAGTAGCCAGCACGCCCGGCGTGATCGGAGATGCAGATGTCATAGGGAGTCGAGCCAGCAACGGGGTCACCGAAGTCGGCCCGCGTTAGGGCTGGACCCTTGATGAGCTTGGCGATGAGCCGCTCTTCGTCTACGACCTTCTCATCGACCATACGGAGACCCTTGTCCCAGGGCTTGGCGCACCCGCTGGACGGACCGCTGGATGCACAGGTGCCGGCGCCGTCGCACGTGTCGCTGGCGCCATAGATGTTGCCGTCGGCGCTCATCGGCCTGTCGACCACCCGAGTCCGATCAGGATTGGGACGGGCGTCTTCCCGTCGGCGGCGACACACTGGGTTCAGAGCCGGATCGGCGCGCAGCGCGCGGGAGAACGAGAGTGACGAACGAGAATCAACCTTCGCGAACGAGCGGATCGACCGAACACTATGACGCGGTGATCATCGGCGCGGGTGTCAGCGGCATGTACGCCCTGCATCATCTGCGCGCGATGGGCCTCTCGGTGCGCGTCTACGACGGGGCCACCGACGTGGGGGGCACCTGGTGGTACAACCGCTACCCGGGTGCGCGCGTCGATGGTCCGGGCAGCCCCTTTTACTGCTACTCGTTCTCGGACGAGCTCATGCAGGAGTGGGACTGGAAGGAGACCCAGTCCGAGCAGTCCGCGGTGCTGGACTATATCGAACACGTCGCCGATCGGTTCGACCTCCGCCGCGACATCCAGTTCGAGACCTGGGTGCAAGACGCCCGCTACGACGAAGCGGCGCAGCGCTGGACCGTGGAGACCAGCATCGGTGTGCGCGCCTCCGCCCAGTTCTTGATCTGTGCCGTCGGCGCTCTCTCGACGGCGAACCTACCCGACATCCCGGGGATCAACGACTTCGGGGGCGAGTGATACCACACCGGACGCTGGCCTCATGAGCCCGTTTCGTTCGAGGGCAAGCGCGTGGCCGTGATCGGGACGGGCTCCTCTGGGGTCCAGGTGATCCCCGAGATCGCCAAGGAAGCGGCGCACGTGACGGTGCTCCAGCGCACGGCGCAATTCGCCTTTCCTGCCGGGAACCGGCCCCTCACCCCCGAGGACATGACGGAGGCGAGAGAGGGCTGGGGAGCCGTCAAGGCGAAGATGCTCGCGCATCCCGGAGGCTTCCCCTTCGACACCCACACGCGTTCGGCCCTCGAGGCGACCCCTGAGGAGCGCGAGGCGTTGTATGAAAAGCTATGGCAGCGGGGGAGCTTCAAGTTCTTCCTGGAGAGCTACAACGACATCGCGATCAGCGAGGAAGCCAACAAGTCGCTCGCCGATTTCGTGCGCGCCAAGATTCGCGAGATCGTGCGTGAGCCCGAGACCGCCGACAAGCTGATGCCGGACCACTTCGTGATGACCAAGCGTCCGATCCTCGAAAACGGCTACTTCGAGACCTACAACCGCGACAACGTCACGTTGGTGGATCTGCGTGAGGATCCCATCGAGCGGTTCACGGAGGCGGGCGTGGTGACGCGGACGGGCGAGCACCCCATCGACATGCTGGTGCTGGCGACCGGCTTCGATGCCATCAGCGGCTCGATGTTGCGCCTCAACCCGAAGGGGCGCGGCGGCATGAGCCTGAAGGAGCGATGGACCGACCGGTTCCACAACTACCTGGGCCTCACGATCGGCGGATTCCCCAATCTGTTCATGATTCACGGGCCCGGGTCGCCCGGCGTCTTCTACAACATGCCGCTGGGCGCCGAGCGGCAGATGGGCTGGATCGGCGACCTGATGCGCCGTCTGCGCGACCGGGACCTCGGCGCCGTCGAACCCTCGGCCGACAGCGAAGAGGCCTGGGCCAACGAGGTCACCGCGCTGGCCAACTACACGCTCTTCCCCCGCACCGATTCCTGGTGGACCGGCGCGAACGTTCCGGGCAAGCCCCGCTACTTCTCCGCGTACCTGGGCGGCTCGATATACTACCAGCGCATCGCGGACGTGGCGGCCGGGGATTACGACGGGTTCGTGTTCGAGAAAGCGCACGGCGTGGACGATGTGGGAGCGGCGTGAGCACCTGCGCTTCGGCAAGATCAATGGCCTGCGTTACGGCGTCGGCCGAGTTTTCGGAGAGACGGGGGCAGCGCGTTCGTCGGTGGCCGAGCCCACGCTCGAAGCACCTCAATCGGAGTGCTCCATACGTTCCCGCACTCCGCACTCCTCGTCGGACTTCAGATGCGTGCAGGCGTCGCCGACGGAGTTGCTTGCCCGGCATGCGCACGCTCTTCGGCTATCTTCTTGAGACGCACCCGGTCGACCTTGCCGGTCGGGTTCAACGGGAGCTTATCCAGCACCTCGATCACGTCGGGCGCCTTGTAGCCGACACGGGCGCGGGCAAACTCGATCATCTGCTGAACCGTCGGGCGCGCCGCACCGTCGACCAAGGCCACGTAGGCCCACACATTCTCGCCGTGAACGACATCGTGGACGCCGACCACGCCGACCACGCCGGCACCGGAGACCGCCGAGTGCTCGACGAGAGCCCCCTCGACCTCTTGCGGTGAGATGTTGGAGCCGTCGTGCACGATGATCTGCTTCCTGCGGCCGCAGAACCGGAGATAGCCATGCTCGTCGGGCTTCATCACGTCGCCCGTGTCGATCCCGTCGTGTCCGGAAACCCAGCGCTGTACCGGTTTCCTAGTCCGGGCTAGGCGGCAAGTAGCCAGCACGGCCGGCTCGTTGTGCTCCTCGACGCCGACGATCGGGTGCAGCGATGCGCCTCCAGTCGAGGTAGGCTGCCTGCACCCGGCATGCACAATCGTCTCATTCTTCTCAGCGTCATCGTGGCCATCGTAGCCGTCGGGTATTTCGGCGGATTCGTTCAATACCTCGCACCCGATCGCTTGGGGGAGCTTCTGATCGAGGCCGGTGCCTGGGGGCCGCTCGTCATCGTGGTCCTGTTCGCGGTGCTCGAGCCCTTCGGCGTCCCCGGCGCCATCTTCATTCTGACCGCTGCCACCTTGTGGCCGTTCTGGTTGGCGTTTCTGGTCAATTGGCTTGGGGCGACGGGCGCCGGAATGTTCGGCTTCGCGTTCGCCCGCTACCTAGGGCGCGACTGGGTCGAAGGCCGCATGCCCGACCGTTTGCGGAAGTGGGACGAGCGGCTCTCGGAAAAGGGGCTTCCGCTCGTGATTCTATTCCGCTTGGTGTTCTTCTTGAACCCCGCCTCCCACTGGGCACTCGGCCTTTCGCGGGTGTCGCTTTCGGCAGCGATCGGCGGAACCGTGATCGGCTTTGCTCCGGCGATCGCCGTCTGGACCTACTTCGGAGCGGAGATCCTCGACTGGTTTGGCGCCCAGCCCACCTGGATATGGGTCGCCGCTGCGGTCGCCATCGCGGCCCTCATCGTCGTTCGCGTCTATCGAGGGCGAAGGACCGCACGCGGTGTGGCGTGAGTCGCGGCTCGTCCTGCGACTCGCTAGCCAAGAGCCTCGACTGCGCCGCACTGGGCAGGGACTCTGCTCGTGGTGAAGGCGGCCACGGTGATCGGCTGGCATCGGCGCGGCTTCAATGGCGAGATCCCTCCTTGTACTCCTGCGACGGCTGCTCCGCGTGTTCGCGTTGAAACCGATGCCGATACCGCCGGATCTTGCCGACCTGTTGGAAGGACACAGCGTCGGGCGCGACGTGGCGCGACGGATTTCGTCTTGGGCAACTGCGGCACTGCTGCTCCGGGCATGGCTTGAAGGGTGGGGCACTTGAGAACGGGGCTCCAGAGCCCGGCCGGTTCTCCGCTGTGGCGGCGGCCAGCTCATGCCGCGGGGGGCAGGTCCTGGCCTCGGCTGGATCAGCTCGCGGTCTTCGTCGGTCGGGCCATGAAGACTTTCTCGTCCTCGATCTGCTCTGCACGGACGCTCCGTACAGCGGGGCGCGAATCCACCCAGCTGAGAGCCGTTCCGGCTGCCCGATCAGTTGCTCTCTGGACTTGCTCGGCGACAAGTGGAGCCTGTTGGTCGTGCGCGACATGGTGTTCGAGCGCAAACGCCACTTCAAGGAGTTCCTCGACTCCGACGAAGGCATCGCGACCAATATCCTGACCAACCGGCTGGCGAGGCTGGAGGCTGATTGCATCGTCACGAAAAAGCCCGACCCAGAGAGCGGGCGGCAGTTCATCTACTCCCTTACGGAAAAGGGCATCGCCCTGATTCCACTGCTCGTCGAGCTCGTCTGTTGGGGGGCTGTCCACGAGGACGCGCCCTACGCCGATCCGGAGGCCGTACGCCGCATCGGGCACGACAAGGTGCGTTTCATCCGCCAACTCGAGAAGGGCTGCCGGAACTAGGGCCTCGCGGCGACGTGTAGTCGACCCGCCAACGGAAGGACTGGTAGTAAATTCTCGTGGGTGTTCGATCGAACCGGCTGTGCACGGAGGTGCGCGCAATCGCCACCGTGAGTCTGACGCTCGAGGGCAACGCGTGAACTGCCCCTCCTGCGGCCACGCGAATCGCGACGGGGCCAAATTCTGCGAAGAGTGCGCATCCTCGCTCCGGAAGGTTTGCGCCAGCTGCGGGTCCGAGCTGCGTCCGACCGCCAAGTTCTGCGACGAATGCGCTGAGCCGGTCTCGGCCCCCCAGCCGGCGGCGGAGCCCGCCGGTGCACGCAAGATCGTCTCGATCCTGTTCGCCGACCTGGTCGGCTCGACGGGTCTGCACGAGCGCCTGGACCCCGAATCCGCACGCCGCTTCATGGAGAGCTATTACGCAGCGGCGCGCCACGCCGTGCAGAGCAACGGCGGTACCGTCACACAGTTCCTCGGTGACGGCGTGAAGGCGGTGTTCGGCATTCCCCGCGTCGCCGAGGACGACGCGATCCGTGCGGTGCGCGCCGGTGTCGCCATGCAGGAGGCGTTTCAGGCGCTTGCGGAACAGCAACGGGGCGCCGTTGGCGAAACGGGGCTTCGCGTCGCCGTGAACACCGGTGAAGTCGTCGCCAAGGGCGAGACGGAGATCATCGGCGACCCGGTGAACGTCGCGGCGCGCCTACAGGAACGCGGACAGGACGGCGACGTGGTGATCGGCGAATCCACCCAGCGACTGGTCGCGTCGCAGGTCTCGCTCGAGCTTCTTGGATCGTTCGACTTGAAGGGACGGGCCGTCGCGGTGAAGGCGTACCGCGTCGTGTCGCTCGACGCGCCCGGGCGCGCCGCCGCCGAGGCGTTCGTCGGCCGCGAGGACGAGCTCGCACGAATCACCGCCGTCTACGACCGGGCCGTGGACGGTCCTGCGACGCACCTCGCCGTATTGCTGGGCTCCCCGGGCCTCGGAAAGTCGCGCTTGATCGGCGAGTTCGCGCGGCGAACCGGCGCGACCGCGACGGTCATCGAAGCGCGTTGCGACGCGGCCCGCGGCGCGACGTTCGCGCCGATCGCGGATGCCGTCCGCGAGCTTCTCGACATCGAGGCCGCAGCGTCGGCGGAAGAAATGCAGCGGGCGATCGAGGGCGCGATTCCCGACGACGACACGGAGCGCGTGCGCATCGCAGCCGGCATCGTGGCACTGCTCGGCGGCTCGCCCGGTGCTCCGGAAGAGACGTTCTTCGTCGTGCGGCGCTTCCTCGCGGCCCTCGCGGCGACTCACCCGGTCGTCCTGGCGGTCGACGACCTTCAATGGGCCGAGCCCCTGTTGCTGGATCTCGTCGAGCACCTCGTCCAATGGGGCCGCGACCTGCCGCTTCTCCTCCTCATCGGCGCGCGTCCCGAACTGCGCGACCTGCGGTCCTCCTTTGCCATGCAGGGAGGGCTCGTCGCCGAGCTTCTGACCCTCGATGGTCTCGACGCGACCGCAGCGATGCGGCTCGCCGCAGGCGTGATCGGTGCGGAGGATCTGCCGGCCGCGGTGGCGGCGAAGGTGCTGGCGACGAGCGAAGGCAACCCGCTCTTCATCGGCGAGCTGATCCGCATGCTGGTGGACGAAGGAGCGATCACGCGCGACGGCGACCGTTGGGTCGCAGGGGCGGCCCTTGCCACAGTCGAGATGCCGCCGACGATTCACGCACTGCTCAGTGCGCGCATCGAGAGACTCGAGCCCCTGGACTGTTCGATCCTCGAGCGCGCGGCAGTGGTTGGGCGCCACTTTTCTCGGAGTGCGGTGGCCGCGCTCCTCGCGGGAGGCGAAGCGGATCTCGATGCCCGCATCGAGTCGCTGCAGCGCGCGGAGCTGATCGAACGCGACACGGGCTGGCTTCTCGGCGAGCCCGTCCTGCGCTTCCACCACGTGCTCATCCGGGACGCGGCGTATCGGCGCCTCCTCAAGGGGACGCGGGCCGAGCTCCACGAACAGCACGCGAACTGGATCGAGGCGAAGGTCGGCGACGCGCCCGAGCACGACGAGATGATCGGGCGTCACCTGGAAGAAGCGCATCGTCTTCTTGGTGAACTCGGTCCGATCGACGAGGCCGGACAAGTCCTCGGCGACCGTGCGGGAGCGCGCCTTGCCTCCGCCGGCCGTCGGGCGCTCGAAGGCGATGACGTTCCCCTCGCCGCAGGATTGCTCGGGCGTGCGTTCGACCGGCTGCGGGCCGACGACCCGAGTCGTGCCGATCTCGCTCTCGACTGGTGCGAGGCGCTCCTCGCGGCCGGCGACGTCACGCGGGCGGCCGAGGCGATCGACGAGCTGGGCCGGCTCGTACAGGACTCCGAGCGACTTCGCGCCTGGCACACGTGTTTCGTCGGCCAGCAGACCGTACTGACGGCACCCGAAGAGCTGCTGGCGACGGTCGACGGGGTCGCGGCGGCGGCGAAGTCGCTCGCTTCCCTCGATGACGCCGCCGGCGAGGCGAAGGGACATTACGTCCATGCGCTGGCACTCTCGCGGCTCGGCCAGGTCGGCGCCTGCGAGGCGTCGCTCGACCAGGCACTCGCAGCAGCGCGGCGCGCTGGTGATCGGAGACAAGCGAACACCGTGCTCGCGATCGCACCGCTCGCTGCGCTCTGGGGACCGAGCCCAGTCACGCGCGCGAGTGGTCGCTGTCTCGACGTCGTCCGCGTCCTTCGCATCACGCAAGGCGCACCGGCGGTCGAGGCCGTCGCGCTCAGCTGTCAGGGCGTGCTCGAGGCGCTTCGCGGACGCACCGAGGCGGCGCACCGCATGATCGCGTCCGGGCGTGAGATGGTGGAGGAGCTCGGCATCACGCAGCGTCTGCTCGAAGCCGATGTGTTCGCCGGGTTCGTCGCGCTGCTCGAGAACGATGTGCCGACGGCCGAGAGAAAGCTGCGCGGCGCCTACGACGATCTTCGCGAACTCGGGCACGGGATCGACGCGGCGCGGGCCGCGGCGTTGCTCGCCCGCGCACTTCTCGCACAGGACCGGGTCGAGGAGGCCGAGGCCCTTTCGCACGAAAGCGAGGCGCTCGCCGGCGACGACCTGAAGGCAGCGATCGCGTGGCGTGGCGTCCGCGCCGAGGCGCTGGCGAAGCGCGGCGAACACGCGGAGGCGATCGAGTTCGCACAGGCGGCCGTTCAGATCGCGGCCTCGACCGATGCCTTGCTCGACCACGCCGACGCCCGGCGCTCGCTCTCCGTTGCGCTGCGCGCTGCGGGCCAGGAGCGATATGCTGCGAACGAGGAGGAGTGCGCGCGCCAGCTTTGCGAAGACAAGGGCGCGACCTTCATGCTCGTTCCGGGGCCGGAAACGGGTGCGGGCGACGCGCTCGATTCCGGCTCGCCGGCCGGCGCCGTTGCGCCCAGTGGGACCGGCGAGCCGTACCGTCCTGTCCGCGCGAATGCGGCCGCGGAAGCAGCACGCCGCATGGAGGCGGCGTTCGCCGCGCGAGACTTTGCCGCGGCGCGGGCGTGCTACGCCGACGACTACGCCGAGATCCATCACCCGACGGGCGCCACGTTCGACGCGGACGCCTCGGTCGCGTCGGGCGAGCGCTTGTTTCGCTCCCGTGATCCATTCCTAGAGGTCACACCGGTGGCCACCCTCGGGTCGTCTCTGGCTCTCGTGCGCCGCAGGAGCGGTGCGCACGGGTCGGCCGGCGAACGATACGACGTCGGCGCCTACGACAACGACGTATTCGACGTGTTCGAAACCGATGGCCAAGGCCGGTTGAGACGTGCGGAGGTCTTCGCGACAGAACGGCTCGGAGACGCGATCGTCCGTCTCTACGAGTGGTACGCCGAGGCGGTTCGAGACGGCCCGCTCCATTCTCGCATCGCGCAAACGGCGCGCTCGGCGCGGGCTTGGCAGACGCCCTTTGATCTCGCGGTGTTCCGGCCCGTCCTCGATGCCCACATCGAGGCCATCGACCACCGAGTCCTCGGCACCTGGAGCGCCCACGGCGTGGAGGCCATGCTCGACCATATCCGGGCGTTGCACGAGGTTGCTTCCAACGCCGAGATGCAGGACGAGGAGATCCTGGCTCTCGAGTCGGATGCGTTTCTGGTCCGGCGGGTGCATTCCGGGGCGGAGAGCGTTGGCGGCGGTGCTTACGAACGGGCGTTCCTCCTCCTGGTGGGTTTCGGCGCCGATGGCCTCATGAGCGGCTACGAGTTCTTCGAGGTCAGTGACGAGGCGCCGGCGCTCGCCCGCTTCGAGGAACTCACCGCCAGCTCGGTGGAACGGCCCGCTACGCAGCCGCGCCCGCCGGAGGTCGCGACTCCGACGAGCCTTCCCGGGCAAGGCCGCAGAGGCCCGTCGTGGCCAAGGGTACGGCCGAATGCCGCAAGCGAGGCGGGACGACGGTTCGAGGCCACGCTCATTGCACGTGACTTCGATGCGGCGCGCGCGCTTTTCGCAGACGGATACACGGAGATCAATCACCCAACGGGCTCGTCCCTCGACGCGGAGGCGCCTGTGGGATCCGTCAAGCGCCTCTTCCGTTCCCGCGAACCGTACTTCTCCATGACCCCTCTCGCCACGCTCGGTGCGTCGCTGGCTCTGGTCCTCCGTCGTTCGGGGGCGAGTGCTGTCGGCGGTGAGCGGTATGACGTCGGCGCCTACGAAAACAACGCACTCCACGTATTCGAGACAGACGAGCAGGGTCGGCAGAAGCGCGCCGAGGTCTTCGCAGTCGAGCGCCTCGGCGACGCCATCGTTCGTCTCTACGAGTGGTACTCACAGCAATTTCCTGACGGCTCGGAACGCATTCGAGCGAGGCGGGCGGCGAAATCAGTCCTGGCATGGCTCAGGCCTTTCGATCTGGAGATTCGGGATCCGGCGTTGGATCCCGCCATGGAGTTGGTGGACCACCGAACGCTGGGCACGTGGATCGCGTCCGGCGTGGACGCAGTACTGGAGCAGGTGCACGCCGTACGAGAAGTCGCCGACACGCCCGAGCTTCGATACGAGGAGATCCTTGCGCTGGAGCCGGGCGCGCTGCTGACCCGAACGACGCACGCGGGGATCGAACGCGTCGGCGGGGGGGTGTACGAGAGGCCGTATCTGGTGATCCTCGGCTTCGGGAACGAGGGCCGCCTCTGCCTCCACGAGGCCTTCGACCTTGGCGACGAGGCGCGAGCACTCGCCCGATTCGACGAGGAGACTGGGGGCCCGGTGGAGCCGGGCGCTCCGCAGCCGCTACCGCGTCGTTTCGTTCGACCCAACGCGGCCACCCGCCTCTCCGACGGCTTCCTGCGAACCATCCGCGCGCGCGACGCGGCCGCACTCCGGGGCTTGCTGTCGACGAATCTCGAGTTCGAGCACCGCCCGACGAGCGCTCGCTACGGGGCGCGCGAGTTCATGACCGCATGGCGCTCCATCTTGAAGGCGGAGCGGGTCGGGTTCGATCTCGAGGTGATCGCGAGTCTGGGAGACCGGTTCGCTCTCCAGCGCCATCGTCTCGAGATCGAAGGGTTGAGCGAATCCTCCCTTTCAGACTTCGGGCGAGCCGAGTTCGAAGAGATCGTCGTCGTCGAAGCCGACGCGTCCGGGAAGTGCTGCCGGATCGATCTCTTTGAGGCGGAGAAGCTGGGTGCTGCGATCGCATGCTTCTACGAGCGCTACGCAGAGAGTCTCCCGGAAGGGCGCGAGAGAACTCACGCGATGGCGACGGCTCGCGGCGTAGCCGCCTGGATGGGTCCGATCGCCCTCGACCGGCTCGAGCCGGCGCTCGCTCCCTCGGCGTTGCTCGTGGATCACAGGGTTCTGGCGACCTGGTCTTCCGCCAACGGAGCGGAGCTCCTCGAGCACTTCTGGGTCCAGCTGGAACTCGCCCCGGACTTCGCCGTTCGCATCGAAGACGTCGTGGCGCTCGAACGTGACGTGTATCTTCTGCAGGCGAACTATCACGGCACCGACCGCGCCAGCGGTGGACGCTTCGAGAACCGAGTGTGCTTGCTCTGCATGTTCGACGCAGACGGACTCGCGTCTCGATTCGAAGCGTTCGAGGCCGAGGACGAGGCGGGCGCCCTCGCACGCTTCGATGAGCTGACCGGTCGCCCCGAGGCCGAGCCCACACCCGAGCCTCTCGAGAACGCGGCATCGCGCGCGGACGCCAAGCTCTTCCAGTGCTTCAACAGCCGCAACTGGGCGGGTATCGAAGCCCTCGCCGCGCCGGAGCTCGTGTTCGACGAGCGACGTCGCATGTTGCACAATACCTGCGGCCGCGAGATCTGGCTGGAACAGTTCCGCGTCTTGTTCGACGTTCCTGCGAGTCGCTTCTCGACCACGCTCCGAGCGACGCGCGGCGAGCGCCTGTCGCTGAACCTTCACCGTTTCACCGGCGAGGTTGCGGGCGGCGGTGGGCCGCTGGAGATGGACGATCACCTCGTGCTCCACGAGGTCGATCGCGAAGGACGCATCATCGCGATCGTGCTCTTCGACCTCGAGGCCAAGGAGGCCGCCCACGAAGAGCTCGATGCGCGATGGGCCGCCGGCGAGGCGCACGAGTATCCGAGCGTGTCCGACTGGATCGCGCGCTTCCGGGAGAGCTTCGCCGCGCGCGACTGGGACGCGATGTCCGCGCTCAGCGCGCCGGATTCGGTTGCAGCCAACCATCGGCTCGTGGGCTGGGGAACGCTCCGTGGACACGCCGCGTGGGTGCCCACCCTGGAGGCGCTCGTCGCGCTCGCGCCGAACGCAAAGTTCCGCCTGGACCATCTGCGGACATCTGCCCGTGGCTTCGTCTGGAGCTGCGCGTGGCACGGCGAGCGCGACGGGGGGCCCTTCGAGACGCCGTTCGTCCTCGCCTGCGAGTTGGACGCGGCCGGCCTGGAGCGCCGCTTCGACGTGTGGGAGGTCGATGATCTCGACAAGGCGCGCGCGCGGTTCGCGGAGCTGACCGACGACGCGGCGGCTAGCAACGATGCCTCGCTCTTCGCCAACACTGCGTATCGCGCCAACGCAGAGCTTCTCCTATGCTTCAACGCCCGCGACCTGGCGGGTGTCGAAGCGTGCCTCTCGCCGTCCCTGGTGTTCGACGATCGCCGTCCCCTGCGTCGCTTGGCTGTGGACGTCGACGGCTTCATGACGCAGTTCCGCTTTCTCCTCGACGTCCCCGGCAGCCGCTTTGAGCAGCGCCTGCTTGCAACGCGAGGCACGCGGCTCTCCCTGTCGCCGGTGACGTTCCGAGGATCGGTTGCCGAGGGCGGTGGACCGCTCGACTGGGACGAGGACCTGCTCCTCGCCGAGATCGACCAGGACGGTCGCCTCACCTCGATCGTCCTGTTCGCTTCCGACGACGTCGGCCCGGCCTTTGCGGAGCTAGACACGCGCTTCGCCGCTGGGGAGGGGGCGGGCCCATCGTCGGGCCGGGCGGCGTTCGTCGCTTTCGAGCGCGCCGTGAGACTTGGTGAGTGGGACACACTGGTCGCGCTGTGCGCCGACGACCTCGTCGAGTACGACCACCGTAGCCTCGCCGTGCTCGGGACGACCCGGGGCGCCGAGGCGTGGGTGCGCAGCATACGGATGATGGGCGACCTGGCGCCCGGCACCGTCTACCGAGGCCATCACTTCATCTCCAAGCCGCGTGGCTACTTCGTGCAGGGCGAGTGGACCGGGACTCACGAAGGGGGGCCGTACGAGATCCCACTGAATGCCGTCGTCGAGATCGACGAACGCGGCCGGATGGTGCGGATCGACATCTACGATGACACCGGCATCGAGCCGGCGCTGGCGCGCCTGGAGGAGCTCGACATCCTTCCGGCCGAGTCGTCGTTTCGTTTCGCCAACGCGGCGACGCGGGCCAGCGAGCGCATCATGCACGCCTGGGCGACGCGCGACTGGGACGCCCTTGCAGCTGCCCACGCCCCCTCGCTCCGCGTCGACGACCGTCGACCGCTGATGAAGATGGATCTCCCGGCCGGGGATGCGATGGACGCCCTCCGTTTCCTCTTCGATGTCCCGCAAAGCCGGGTCTCGATCACCCCGCTCGCAACCCGGGGCGAGCACCTGGCCCTCAGTCGCTACGTCTTCGAGGGCCTGGCAGGCGCGGACGGCGGCGCAGTCGAGATCGAGGCCCTCCTGGTGGCGCGGGCCAACGCCGCCGACCAGATCGTTGAGACGGTGAGCTTCGACCCCGACGACTTCAGCGCCGCGTATGCGTTGCTCGATGCGCGATACGAGGAAGGAGATCGCGCCGCGGAATCGGCCGGCTGGGTGTCGCTCCGGGATTTCGTCCGCTGCGTCGACCGCCGCGACTGGGATGGCGTCGTCGCTCTTTGCGGCGAACAGTTCATCGAGTTCGACCAGCGGGGGTTCGCCGTTCTCGGGACGACCGTCGGTGCCGACAGCTGGGTCGAGAACTTCCGCGAGATCGTCAGGCTCGCGCCAGACACGGTCTATCGCGCCCACCATCTTCTGACCGAAGCGCGCGGCTACTACGTCCACGGTGGTTGGTTCGGGACCCGCGCAGGGGGCGGAGACTACGAACTCGTCGTGAACGCCGTCCTCGAACTCGACGACCGCGGCCGGATGGTGCGGGCGGACATGTACGACGACGAGGGGTTCGATGCCGCGCGCGCGCGCCTCGCCGAGCTGGTGGCACCCTTCGAGAATACGACGACGCGGAGGATCGACAAGCACGTCAAAGCGTGGGTGGACAAAGATTGGGAACGCTTCGCGGACCTCTTCCCGCCGGACTTCCACCTCTCGGATCGACGCGCGACGGTACAGCTAGAGCTCGGACGCGACGAGGCGATCGCGTTCAGTCGACACCTGGGCGAGCTGCCCCACGCGAGCATCGAGACTCAGACCATCGCCGTTCGTGGCGAACGTCTAGCCTTGCAACACTGGCACACGGAGCTCTCCGGTCAGGACGTGGGACCGAGCGAGATCGATCATTTGAATGTCTTCCAGACGGACGAGCGCGGCGCGGTCGTGGCGCTCGTCCGCTGGGACGTGAACGACCTGGCCCTCGCGTGGGCCGAACTCGACGCGCGATTCGCGGCCAGCGAGGGCGCGAAGGGCCACAGATCGGAGAGCCAAGGCGCCGAAGCACCGTCGCTGGCTCCCACGTCGACCGCCGCGGAACGGGCGGCGGGGCGTTGGGGAGACGCGTATCGCGCCGGCGCAGAGACCGGGAATTGGGAGCCCCTGCGCGAAGTCTGCGCCCCCGAGTTCCTCTTCGCAGATCGACGGAGAATGACCCTCGTCGAGGGGGATCTCGAGACCATGTTCGCGTCTGTCCGGGAGCGGGCGCGGACAGGGGCGAGGGCGGAGGAGGACCTGGTCGCAACCGTGTGCGACCGCATCCGCGTGACGAGGGTGCTCGTGTCCGGAGGGCCGGCCGATGGCCGGTTCGAGATCGAGTACCTATCGGTGCTCGAGTGCGACGAGGTTGGGCGTTGCAGCGCCATCATTCTCTTCGACGTCGAAGACACCCACGGCGCGCAGCGTCAGGCCTGGGCGCGCTGGGCCGCGATCGAGCCCGATCGCACGGCCGCCGTGACGGCGCTCGTCGAGATCGTGGACGCGTTCACTGCGAAGGACCCTGCCAGGCTTCGGGCGGCGTACGCAGACGATCTCGTTGTCGAAGATCACCGACTGGCGGGCATGGGCCGCCTCGAGGGTGTGGACGCCTATTTGGCGAGCTTCGCTGCCCTCTGGGAGATCGCGCCGAGATCGGTCGGGTCACTCGACTGGGAGTGGCCCGCGATCGAGCGTCACGGCGCGATCGGGCTCGTGCGGCGTTCCGGAGCCGTCGAAGGCGGCGGGGGCGACTACGAGAGCGTCTCCTACGCCATTCACCTGGTCTCGGGCGGGCTGGTGACTCGGGTAGAGATGTTCGAGATGTTGGCTCTCGATCAGGCGCTGGCGCGATTCGAGGAGCTGCGTCCGGATCCGCTCGAGATCCCGCCGAATGCGGCGACGCGATTCATCGACCGATTGCGTTCGGTCGGGATTGAGTCGGCGGTGGACGCGATCCGAGAGATGGCCGCCGACGACTTCCGTTTCGAGGACCGCAAGAAGAACTCGCTCGTCTCAGGCGGCGTGGAGGAGTGGTTGCGCTCGTTGACGTTCCTCCGCGCGGAGGCGCTCGGTCGATCCGATGTCCGGCGCGTCGCCACGGCGGGCGAGTACCTTGCGCTTCAACACGCTTCGTGGCGGGACACTGCAGACGAGTCGCGGTTCGAGATCGAGCACTACCACCTCCTCGAACTCGACGCGGCCGGCAAGCTCCGGGCGTTCATCCTCTTCGATGTGGACGATCGCGCGGCCGCGAGCGAGGAGCTCTTCGACCGGTACATCGCGATGGGCGCCGACGGGATGCCGCAAGAAGCGATCGAGTTCGCTGCGGGAGTGAACGAGCATGATCTCGTGCGGGCGCGAACCGGTCTCTGTGACGACTTCGTTCTCGTTGATCACCGCTGGACGGGCATGGGGCAAGTGGACGGTGCGGACGCCTATATCGAGTCCGTACGCGTGATGCAGGAGCTTCTCGTTCAGTCTCGGACGGAAGTCCTCCACAGCCCGCGGGTGACGAGGAACGGCCGAGTGAGCCTGGTGCGCACCTGGGGGGAAAACACGGAAGGCGGCCCCGTCGAGATACGGTTGATCAATCTCCAGATGTATCGAGACGGGAAGATCGCTCGCTTCGAATTCTTCGAGCTCGAAGACCTCGAAGCCGCACTCGCGCGCTTCGAAGAGCTGCGCCCGGAGCGGATGCAATGAACTGTCTCGCCTGCGACCACGCGAACCCCGAGCTCGCGAAGTTCTGTCTGGAGTGCGGTGCTCCGTTCGCGGTGAACTGTGGGAGTTGTGGGAACCCGCTCCCGTCCGGCGCGAAGTTCTGCATGGAATGCGGGACGCCGACCGAGAAGCCGACGTCAGGAAGCGAAGACGGGGCGGATCGGGCTCCACGTTCCTACACACCGAAGCATCTCGCCGAGAAGATCCTACAATCGAAATCCGCCCTCGAGGGCGAGCGCAAACAGGCGACCGTGCTCTTCGCAGACGTGAAAGGCAGCATGGAGCTCGCCGAGCAGATCGACCCGGAAGACTGGCACTCGATCCTCGACCGCTTCTTCGCGATTCTCAGCGAAGGCGTACACCGCTTCGAAGGCACCGTGAACCAGTACACGGGCGACGGCATCATGGCGCTGTTCGGCGCGCCGATCGCACATGAGGATCATGCCCAGCGCGCGTGTCATGCCGCGCTTCATGTCGTCGAGAAGCTTCGTGGACTCGCGGACTCGGTCCGGCGCGAGCATGGCCGGGAGTTCGCCATCCGGATCGGGCTCAACTCCGGTGAGGTGATCGTCGGAAAGATCGGCGACGACCTGCGCATGGATTACACCGCGCAGGGTCACACGGTCGGACTGGCACAGCGCATGGAGCAGCGCGCGGCCGCGAATGCGATCTGCCTGAGTGAAGCCACCGCGAAAGCCGTCGAAGGGTACTTCTCGCTGGAGGATCTCGGCGAAGCACCGGTCAAAGGCGCCAGCGAGCCGGTTCGTGCGTTCTCGCTTCGGGGCGCGTTCGAGCGGCGGACACGCGTGGAGGTGGGCCAGACGCTCGGACTGTCGCGCTTCGTCGGACGCGGCCCCGAAATGGACGGACTCGAAGCCGCGCTCGCCCGGGCCCGAGCGGGCAACGGTCAGGTGGTCGGTGTTGTCGCAGAGGCCGGGACCGGGAAGAGCCGTCTGTGCTTCGAGTTCGCGGCACGGTGCCGCGCCGAGGGTGCGCGCGTGATCGAGGGACGATGCGCTGCCTAC
>JAJCZO010000444.1 GCA_029262355.1 Deltaproteobacteria bacterium | reverse complement strand
GTCGAGGGGCGGTACGAGATTGAGAGGACCACCCTCCTGCGGCGGCTTGGCAGACGGGCCGGTGCGACGTATGACGGCGCCATGGATCCAGAAAAGGTCGTGCGAGAGTTCTGCGATACGGTGAAGCAAGTCGATCTAAAGGCGCTGCTGGCTTTTTTCACCGAAGACGCGGTTTATCACAACATCCCGGTCGACCCCGTGACGGGGCACGCCGAGATCGAATCGACGCTCGCGCAGTTCATGTCGCCCGGAGGCGAAGCGTCGTTCGAGCTCAAGGCGATCGCAACGTCGGGGAACAAGGTGCTGACGGAGCGCGTCGACGTCCTGACGATGGGGGGCAAGCGCGTCGAGATCCCCGTCATGGGTACCTTCGAGGTGACGCCGGAGGGCAAGATCAGCGCCTGGCGTGACTACTTCGACATGCAGCAGGTCATGTCGCAGCTCGGGTGAGGTCCGGGGCGCAGGCGATCGTCAGTGCGGCGCCTGCTAGGGTCTCGCTCGGTGGCGGACGACGACCGACGAGGACTGTGGATCCTCTTCTTCTGCCTGGTCTGTGTAGGCATCGGCCAGGCGATGTTGTTCGTGATCCTTCCGCCGGCCGCGCGCGAGATCGGGCTGTCGCCCTTCCAGGTCTCGATGATATTCGCCATCTCCGCATCGATCTGGGTGTTCATGAGTCCGATGTGGGGGCGGCGCAGCGATGCCATCGGGCGCCGCCCGGTCCTGCTGATCGGTCTGCTGGGTTTCGCGACCTCCATGATTCTGTTGGCCACGACGATCGGGTTGTCGCTCGACGGCTACTTCTCACCCCTGGTGGCGTTCGGGCTGATGATCGCCTCGCGAAGCGTATTTGCTCTCTTCGGCTCCGGGACGCCGCCAGCCTCGCAGGCATACGTCGCGGATCGCACCAGTCGCGAAGAACGGACGCGGGGAGTCGCGCTGATCAATGCCGCCTTTGGCACCGGGCAGACCCTTGGCCCGGCCGTTGGGGCTGGTCTTGCGACCGTCGGGCTACTCGCGCCGCTCTATCTCTCGGCGGCACTCGCGATCGTGAGTGCCGTGGTCATCTGGTTGTTTCTTCCCGAACACGAGAAGCCCGTCGTCACGGCTCCGTCGGGTGGGAAGAGGCTCGGCTTCACGGATCGACGGATCGCGCCCTTCGTCGTGATCTCGATCTGCATGCAGGCCGTGCGCGCGACGACGACGATCACACTCGCGTTCTTTTTGCAGGACGTCCTGGTCCTGTCGCCGACCCGCACGATGGAACTGGCCGGCGTTGGGTTCATGATCCTGGCGATTGCGGGGCTGGGCGCGCAGCTGGGTGTCGTGCAGCGTTTGCGGATTCGGCCGTCCGCATTGATCCAATCGGGCCTGGTGTGTGCCGTTGTGGCCTTCGCGCTGTTCAACGTCGAGCATGGCGGCTTTCGTGGGTACGCAGTCGCGCTGGGTTTCCTCGGTATGGGCCTTGGGCTGGTACGGCCCGGGAATGCCGCAGGCGCGTCACTGGCGGTAGAGCCCGACGAGCAGGGGGCGGTCGCCGGGATCACGGGTGCGATCGGGGTCATCGGGAACATATTCGGGCCGCTGCTCGGTACCGCTCTTTACGAGTGGTCGCCCCGAGGGCCGTATTTGCTGAACGGCGCGCTCATGGTTGGCGCCCTGCTGTTCAGCCTGACGCACCCGAGGCTACGGCGCCCTCGCGGGTGAACTGATGCGCGGACTGATCCTGCAGCCGACCTACCGCGTGCGCAAGGGGAAGCCCGTCGTGCAGCTGTACGGCCGGCTGGAGGCGGGGCCGGGCTTTCTAGTGGAGGACGATCGATTTCGGCCCTATCTGTTCGTCCACACGCGCGACATCGACTCGGTTCCCCGTACGGATGGTGTCTCGATCGAGATCGCCGGGCTGCAGGATCTCATGGGCGAGCCCGTCGCTCGCGTCGTGGTCGAGCGCCCCGGTGACGTGCCGGCGATGCGGGACCGCCTGAAGCGCGCGGGCGTGCGCTCTCTCGAGGCGGATATCCGATTTCCCTACCGCTACCTGATCGACCACGGAGTGCGCGCCGGAATCGAGATCGGAGGAGAGCCGAAGCCATTCGAGGGTACGGATAGCGGACTGCTCCTGTTTTCGAATCCGACGGTCCGCCCCAGCGAAGTGCGCCCCGACCTGCGGGTCCTCTCGATCGACATCGAAACCCCGTTCGACGCAGGCGCAGTGTGGTCCGTCGCGCTGGTGGGTTGTGGGGCGGCGGAGGTGCACCTCGTCGCGGCGGCCCCGGTCGAGGCCGGGGTCTGCCATGCCGACGAGCGGGCGCTGCTCACCGCGGTGGTGACCCGTATTCGGGCGCTCGACCCAGATGTCGTGACGGGCTGGAACGTCGTCGATTTCGATCTTCGGGTTCTGAGCGACCGCTGTCGAGCGACGGGAGTGTCGGAACCGTTCGGTCGCGTCCCGGGCGAAATGCGCTTCGAAACCGACCGGGGTTTCACGCGGCAGGGCAGGGCGCAGATTCCGGGGCGGGTCGTCCTCGACGCAATCGGGGTCGTGCGGGACGCGCTGCGGCTACCGGACTACCGCTTGGAGACGGTCGCGCAGGCAGTGTTGGGACGGGGAAAGCGGATCGACCACGAGGCGCCGGACGCGGCCGCGGAAATCGCGCGATTGTACCGCGAGGACCGCCCGGCGTTGGTGGCCTACAATCTCGAGGATGCGCGACTCGTCCTGGAGATCCTCGAGAAGGAAGGCCTCCTGGACCTCACTCTCGAACGGAGCCTGCTCTCTGGCATGCCGTTCGACCGGGTCGGCGCCAGTGTTGCGTCCTTCGATCGGCTCTATCTGCCCGAGCTCCGTCGACGGGGTGCGGTCGCGGGCAGCGTTTCGGATGTGAAGGAGGGCGGGCCGGTTGCCGGCGGGGCGGTGCTCTCCTCCGTGCCCGGTCTGTTCCGAAACGTGGCGGTACTCGATTTCAAGAGTCTGTACCCGAGCCTCATTCGGACCTTTCAGCTGGATCCACTGGCGCACGCTCGCGCGGCGACCGAGAGTACCGACGAGTCGATCATTGCGCCCAACGGCGCCCGCTTCGCGCGCGGTGGCGCCATACTGCCGGGACTCCTCGACCGGTTTCTCTCGAGCCGCGAAGACGCGAAGCAGCGAGGCGCCCGACACGCCGACCAGGCGATCAAGATCATGATGAACGCGTTTTTCGGCGTGCTCGCGTCGCCGGGGTGTCGGTTCTTCGACCCGGAGGTCGCCAACGCGATCACGGGCTTCGGTCAGCAGACGCTCGGTTGGACGCGTGACGTTCTGGAGAGCGATGGCCTCCGTGTACTGTACGGCGACACGGATTCCGTCTTCGTGGAGCTGGCGACGAGCGAGCCGGGCGAAGCGGCGCGTGTCGAAGCGGAGGCGGTGCGCAGTCGTGTGCAGGAGCGGATCTCGGCGCGGATCGCCAGGGAGTATGGCGTCGAGCCGCGGCTGTTGTTGGAACTCGAGTATGTATTGGAACGCTTCTTCCTCCCGCGTGTTCGCGGCGGACGTGGGGGAAGCAAGAAGCGATATGCGGGTTGGCGCGACGGGAACCTTCTGGTCGTTGGACTCGAGTCCGTGCGTCGGGATTGGCCGACGGCGTCGCGCCGGCTGCAAGAGGGCCTTCTCGAACGGGTCTTCACGGATCGCGAGGTCATGCCGTTCGTCAAGGAGATCGTCGATCGGGTCCGCGCGGGGGAGCTGGATGACGAGCTCGTCTACGTAAAGCGGGTTCGAAAGGGCGATGTCGCGAGCTACACCCGCACGACTCCGCCCCACGTTCAGGCCGCGCGCAAGGTGCCTGACTTCCGGGGGGGAATCATCCGCTACGTCGTGACCCGCGACGGCCCCGAGCCGGTATTGCCCGGGCGGCCGCTTCCCGCCGGGATCGACTACGTCCATGCGGTGGAGAAACTCATCCGCCCGATCGCCGACGCGATCTTGCCGGAGGTGGACGCGAGCTTCGATGAGGCGGTAGGGAATCCGCGCCAGCTGAGTCTGCTCTAGGCGGTCGGAAGGCTCCTGCGGTCGCCAGGCACGTCCCATCCGCCCCGATGTCCGCGTTGCGAAAACGAGCGAGAGTGCCCGCCGATCGCGTGGTTTTCGCGCCGTGGCCTTGGGTGCGGATGGGCTCACCTGGCTTGGTCCGGAGCTCTCCAACGACCTGCGGAGAGCACGTCGGCCGAGGTTGGGCGTCGCGCCCGTGGCGTGGCGATCAGAAGAGCTCGCCCTGGACCGGTCCTTTCGCCGTCTTCGGGTCCGCTGGGGCTCGCGGGGGGGATGCTGGCTGCGGCAGCGGCGGCTCCGTCGTCACGCCGAGTGCCTCGGCGAGCCCGGACGTTCTCGGAAGCCGTTTGAACATGGCTTCTGCGAAGCATTTCTGATCGCCCAGGATGTCCAACCGGGCGCGGGCGCGGGTCACGCCGGTGTAGAGGAGTTCGCGGCCGAGGAGGCGGGAGTCGGTGTCGGGGAGCGCGAGGAGGACGTGCGCGAACTCGGAGCCCTGACTCTTGTGAACCGTGAGGGCGTAGGCTGTGTCTACGTGAGAAAGACGGCCGGGCGGGAAGTCGCGCATCTCGTGCGGTCCGCCCTCGAAGTAGACGCGGAGGGCCCCATCCTCGCGGCGCAGTGCAACCCCGATGTCCCCGTTCCACAGCCGCTGCCCGTAGTCGTTTCGCGTGACGAGAACGGGCCGGCCCTCGTACCAGGTCTGACCTGCAGGAATCCGGCGGCGGGCGCGGAGATGGGATTCGATCCGCGCATTCCAGCCTGCGACGCCGTTCGGTCCATCGCGCAGCACACACAGGACGCGAAAGCCGTTGAAGCTCTCGAGCACGTCGGCGGCGTTGGCGCCACTGCGGACAGAGTCGACAAAGGGTGCAAGCCCATCGGTCACGCGGGCGAGGACGTCGGCTTCGGTGGACTCGGCGGGGAGCCAACAAAGGTCGGCGGGTGGGTTCTTCGTGACCCTCGCGAGAGCGGCGCCGTCGGCGTTCCGGACGGCATCCGCCAGTTTTCCGATTCCGGATGCGTCGTCGAACCGAAACGAGTGGCGCAACAACGTGATCGAGCTCGACAGGTGGGCGGGGGACTTGCCCATCGCCCGAGGTTCTGGCGGCGCAGCTCCGGTGATCGTCTCGATCTCGCTACGGAGCCTCGGGGAGGGCAGCGGCTGGGCGCGGCAGAGCTCGCCGAATACCGAACCCACGCCCACCGGCGGAAGCTGGTCCTTGTCGCCAATCAAGATGAGGCGCGCGGCGGCAGGCAACGCCGCCACGACTTTGGCCATCATCGGAAGGTCGACCATGGAGGTCTCGTCGATGACGAGAACGTCGAGCGGTAGCGGGTTGCTGCCGTCGTGCCGGTAGCGGGGCGAACTCGGCGCGCCTCCCAGCAGTCGGTGGAGGGTCGCGGGCTCGTCGCGCATGATGCGCTCGATCGCACCCTCGCTGTCGAGCTGGTCGCGGTAGCTGCGTAGCTGCTCCTTCAACCGGCCTGCGGCCTTGCCCGTCGGCGCGGCAAGTCGGACCCGAAGCGGACGCTCGGAATCCGAGAGGGATGCGAGCAGCTTCAGAATGCAGGCGACGATCGTCGTCTTACCGGTGCCCGCCCCGCCGGAGATCACGGCCAGCCCCCTCAGCACCGCGGTCACGGCGGCGACCCGCTGTCCTTCGGACAGGGTGTCGCGGATGGGTAGCGCGGCCCAGGCTCCCGCGAGGACCGTGAGATCGATTCCGTCGGGCCGGACTGCGGCGCGTCGCTCGAGGTCTCGCGCGAGTGAGTCTTCGTAGTCCCAGTAGCGGTGCAGATAGAGCCGCCCATCGTCTGTGAGCACCAGGGGCCGCTCGTCGCCCGGTCTTCCAACGGCCGGATTACCGCGCAGGACGTCGATCCACGCCGACCGCGATGGCGCTCGCAGCTCAGGTGGCGCGGTGTCGTCCGGCCACGGCTTTCCGGCGTATTCGTCGAGTTGGAGGCAGACGCCGCCCTGCAGCGTTTGTTGGCTCGCGAGTGCAGCACCGAGCCAGAGTTCGGCTCGATCGGCATCGGTCCGCTCGACGAGAAAGTCTGCGAACCGCCGAGGGAGCTCCTCGATGAAGGAGGGAACGAAGTCCGGGCGAGGGTTCATGGTGCGTCTCCGGCTCCGGGGCCGTGCCCCCGGCCGATGCGCTCGTCGAGGTCTTCGATGAGCGCGCGGGGGGGCCGGTCGAAGAACACCCCGCACGAGGCGCCTCGCTCGGGCTGCATGCCTCGAAGGAAGAGGTAGTAGGAGCCGCCCACGTGGCGATCGTAGTCATAGTCGGCGATGCGCAATCGGAGGAACCGGTGCAGGGCCAGCGTGTACGTCACGTACTGCAGGGTGTAGAGTTCGTGTCGGATCACGGTCTCGAGCGCCTCGGGTCGGTAGGCCTCGAACGTCCCGCCGAGCCAGTTCGATTTGTAGTCGGCGAGGTAGTATCGGCCCCCCGACTCGAAGACGAGGTCGATGTACCCCTTTACGTAGCCGTCCACCAAGGGCCGGGGCAGTTCGTCTTCCGGCCCACGATCGGGAACCCCCGGGTACTCGTGGGACTGCATCAGCTCGTTCAGGCCATCCAGTGTCAGACGCCCGGCTGGGTAGTGGAACTCGATTTCGTTGAGGCGTTGGCGGGGCGTGAGGTCGCCAAGGCGGATCGTCTTGGCGGTGTCGAGATGTGTGGCGAGCACGTCGCGCATCATCTTCTCGATGGTCGGGACCCAAAAGGCGGGGAAGCCGAACTCGTCGAGTGTGGCCGCCACCAGCACGCGCAGGCGGTTCGGATCGGAGTCGGTGAAATCCCAGTGCTCGAAGAGCGTGTGCAGGCAGACGCCGGGGCGAGCACCCTTGGGAAATCCGAATAGGTCGCGGCGCGGCTCGCCTTCGACGCCGGGGGGCGCTGCTCGACCGTCGCGATCGGGGTTGTCCACGCTCCGGCCGCCGCGCAGGGCGGAGAAGCTGGTGATCCGCCACCGATTGCGCACGCTGCGTTCGATCGTACGAGCGTGGAGCGAGGCGGACGGCGCGCGGCTGGGGAGAGAAATGGGTCTCGGTGGCGCGTCGGTCGGGCGCGTGAGAGCCTCGATTGCGAGAGCACCGCCGGAGTCCGCCGCGATGCGCTCGATCGCCGCGCGAAGCTCGGAGTCGGGCAGATCTTGGTACGGAAGACAAAGAGGCGTGTCGCCGGTTCCGCCCTTCGCGGTCTCGGGGTGGAAGAGCCACGCCGGTGCGGAGCGGCTTTCGCCCTGGACCGCGCCCCATCCGAAGGTACAATGGTGCTTGGCGCGGGTGAGGGCCACGTAAAGAAGGCGCAGATCCTCTGCGAGGCTCTCGCGTTCGGCGTATCGTCGATACCTCTCCTGCGCGTCGCTGCCGAAGTCGATCGAAGGACTACCGCTCTTCGTGTCGGGGTGGTGGAACAAGACGTAGGGAGGGTTTCGGTCGCCGCCACCGGTCGACCACGCGAACGGAACGAACACGATCGGGTACTCGAGCCCCTTCGACCCGTGCAGCGTGTTGATCTGTACTAGATTGTCGTCGCTTTCGAGGCGCAGGAGATGCTCGAGTGGCGACGCCCCCTTGCCCGAAGCTGCGCGGCGGCGGGTGGCCAGCCATTGAAGCAGCTTCTCGGCCCCACTGTGCTCGGTGGTCGCTTCCGCGGTGAGGAGCTCGCCGACCTGGAGTAGATTCGTGAGGCGTCGTTCTCCATCCGGGTCGGCCAGCAGGCGCTCCGGGATCCTGCGGCGACGCAGCAGGCGTCGGAACATCTGGCCGAAGCCCTCACCGAGCCACTCCAACCGATACGCGTGAAACGCGGCGGTCTCGGTGTCCCAGGACTGCTCGCTCTCGGAGAGCTCGACCAGGGCGTCCGCGCAAACGCCGAGGAGGGTCGTGGAGAGCGCACCGCGGACCAGGCGCTCATCGGTGGGCTCGGCGATCGCGGCGAGAACTCGCTCGATTTCTTCGGCCTCGCTCGAGCCGAAGACGCTGTCTTGTGACTCCTCGACGGCGGCGATGCCGCGCTCGGAGAGGGCGCGCCGAATCTGCTGGCCCTGAGGATGGCTGCGGACCAGGACGGCGATGTGGCCGCCATGAATCTGCACGAATGTTCCGTCGGAATGGGGGAGAGTCGCGCCGCTCTCGAGCAGGCGTGCGATCTCGTCTGCGGTGGCACTCGCAATCCAGCTCTTCGCCTCGGTCGAACTCAGCTTGCCGGCCTCGCCGCGGGGAAGAAACCACGCGCGCACCGCTGGTAGGTTGGTTGCGTCGAGCATCTCTCGCGCCCTATCGGCCATCGCCGGACGGACGGAATGGAACGGGATCTCTTCGAGGACGAACGGGTTGGGGTTCGCTCGGAAGAGCGCATTCACGCCTTCGACGACATCGCGATCGCTTCGGAAGTTCTCATCGAGAGTGTAGCGATCCCGGGCGTCGTGTCGGGCTTGTAGGTAGGCGAAGACGTCGGCCCCGCGAAACGCGTAGATGGCCTGCTTGGGGTCGCCGACGAGAAAGACGGGCGCCTCGCTGTCTTGGTAGATGTGCTTGAAAATCGAGTACTGCAGCGGGTCGGTGTCTTGGAACTCGTCGATCAGGGCGGCGCCGTAGCGTTCGCGGAGAGCTTCGGCGAGCGCCGCGCCGGCATCGCCGGAGGCGAGGGCCTCCTCGAGATCGATCAAGAGATCATCAAACCACCGGACCCGCCGTTCCTCCTTGCGGGTTCGGATCTCCGCGTTGCAGAAGTCGAGAAGCCGCGCGCGCAACTTGCACAGTCGCGCCTCGTACGTCGGCACGAGCTCTTGGCGGAGGTTCGCGATCTCGCTGCACGTATCGAAGAACTGATGGGCGGGAGCCTTGTGATTCTTCTTCGTTCCGTCCTCGAGGCCGTCGTTCGTGAACCGGAAGAACCGTTCGAACAGTGCAATGGATGGTGTCGCCCCAACCAGGATCAGATCCATCGCGTCACACCAGTCGGGGATCGATTTCGCGCGGTACTTGTTGGCGTTGAGTGCGGCCGAGTGGAGGAGCTCGACGATCTCGACGCGGTCGGTCGCCCAGGTGGTTCGCGCCTCGTCGAAGAGCGCGGCGTACGCCTCCTCGAGGCCGCTCGTATCGGGGACGTCCGGGACCAGGATGTCCTCGAAGGGGCGGCCGACCAGGCCCATGATCTCGCCGCGGAGCCGACCCGGGTCGACGTCGGCTTCGAGAATGTAGCGCACCCACAGGGGGGGGCCCTGGTAGGTCTCGCGGCGCCAGAAGTCTTCCACGCATTCGGCGAGAAGCTCGGTCTGATCTCCGAGCATCTCCGACTTCAGGGGTGCGCCACTCTCGAAGGCACTTTCAGCCAATACGCGCTGGCAGAAGCCGTGGATCGTGAAGATGGCGGCTTCGTCGAACGTCCGCAGCGCGTTTCCGAGCCGTCGGCAGGCCCGCTCGGCGTCTGGGAAGTGAGCGACCAGCTTTTCGGGGAAGGACATCTCTCCGTCGTCGGTGCGGTCGGCGGCATTGTCGTCGCCCGCCCGGGGCTTCCCCTCTCTCTTGGCGCGAAACGCGTCGAGCGCGGCGATGATGCTGGCTCGGATGCGGGTGCGGAGTTCGGCTGTCGCCGCGACCGTGTAGGTGACGACGAGGATCCGTTCGGGTGTCAGTTCGGTCTCGAGGAGCAGCCTGAGGTAGAGCCCGGTGATGTTGTAGGTCTTCCCGGTGCCCGCGCTCGCCTCGATGGCATGTATTCCCGCGAGTGGCACGTGCAGGACGTGCAGTGGCTCTTGTGCGGCCGTGCTCATCGCGTCGATTCCGCCGCTTCCATCAACGGGCCAAAGACCGTCTGGGCGAGTTCCGCGAACTCCGCGTCGCCGAGGTCCTGGCTTCGGAACGCGACGTTGGGGTACGGGTTCCACGGCGAAGAGATGTCTTTGAGCTCCACGGTCTCGCGGCGGCCCTGAGCGCACTCGTAGGACCGGTCTGGGAAGAGGTGGATGGGCCGTCGGAGGCCGTCCCAGTAGAGCGCGAGAAGCTCGGTAAGCCGCTCCTCGGCGTCGGCTACGGGCCGCAGTTCGAGCGTGTCACGGTCACAGACCCTGCGGCTACGCCGCTCCACGCCGGGCGGCGCAATCACGTTCAGCGCAAGGTGCCGTATCCAGAGTTCGAGGCGGTCGCGACCATTGGGCTTGCCGAACCCGTAGTCGAGGATTCCCTGTGGCGTCAGGCCAGAGAGCGATCCGACGAGTCGCAATCCGCCGAACTCCGCGTCGATCGTCTCCGGAGGAAGCCGCTCGGTCGGAAGCAGCGGCGCAAGCTTCACGGCGACGCGCTCGACCTCGACCCGCAAGCTCTCGAGCGCGCGATCCCCAACGAGCCCGTGCGGGAGGGCGCCGGATGCGCGCAGGACCTCGTGGAGTGCTGTGGGGTCATGGCGGTGCAACGCGAGCTCCATCAAGCGATCTCGCACTTGGTATCGGTTCAGCGCTTCGAGCTTGAAGGGCTCGCTGCGCTCGATGAGTGCTTCGGCCTCGTCGAGCACGACCCCGAGTCGATTTTTCAAGAAGTACTTCGTGGGATCGCGGTAGAAGCGCAGCAGGGCATCGAGTCGAACCGTGCGCCACTCTTCGTCCGGGGCGGGCAGTTCGTTCACCAAGAAGGCGGGCGCGGTCGTCGGTCGATTCTTCGTGGTGGCGCGGGATGCCTCGGCAGCTTCGCAAAGCTCTTGCGCGTAGCTGAACAGGCCGTCGCTCTCCGAGAAGTAGCGTGGACTGAACGGTTGGAGCGGGTGCGTGGTGACGACGTCGATGCCCGTCGGGCCGGCGCTGCAGCTCGCCTGGATCACGTCGAGGAGCTCACTTACCAGGATGGAGGGTGGTATTGCGGTGTTGTCGCGAATGCTTCGTCCGACGTAGCTCATGTAGAGCGTGTGACGCGCGGACAGCAGAGCCTCGAGGAAGAGGTAGCGATCGTCGTCGCGGCGTGACCGGTCGCCTTGCTGGGGGTGTCGTGGAACGAGGTCGAAGCCCGGAGGGCGTTGGCTCCGGGGGTAGGACTCGTCGTTCATGCCGAGCAGACAGACGACGTCGGCCGGGACGTTTCTCATCGGCACCATCGTGCAGAACGTCACGGAGCCGGAGAGGAAGGCCCACGCGCCGCCCGGTTGACGGAGCAACCGGTCGAGCCCGCGGTGAACGAGGCGGAGAGAGAGGGGGTCGGAGCAACCGCCGGCTCGGCTCTCTTCGACGAGTCGACGGACGGCGGCGCGAATTGTCTCGATGTCTTCTTCCGCCTTGCCCGCGGCGAAGAAGCGGACCAGAAGCCCGTCGAGGCAATGCTGCCATTCGTCGGCAGTCCGGTCGGTGCCGAGGTCGCCGGCGGCGTCGAAGACCTCTTGCGCGAACCGGTCGAGCTGCCCCAGTAGCCGGACTTCGGCTCCCTCGACGTCGTCGCACGGTAGAATGCCGTCGAACATGCGGCGGCCCTGGCCGGCCATCGCGTGGCCCAGCATCAGGCGGTCGAGGCCGAATCGCCAGGTGTTCTCGCCGATCGCAGGTAGGTCGAGGTCCGCCCGGTGGGCGGCGTCGATCCCCCACCGAATGCCGGACGAGCGGATCCACTGGGCGAGTCGTGGAAGATCGCCCTCTTCGAGATCGAACCGTCGGCGCACCGCGTCGGTCTCGAGAAGAGAGAGGAGGCCGGCAGCGTCGAAGCGCCCCGCCGGGAGCTCGAGCAGGGCGAGAAAGGCGGCCACGGTCGAGCGCTCGGCGCGCGGCTGTCGGTCCGCGATCGCGTAGGGGATGAATCGATGGCCCGTTGCGGTGCCGAATACGGAGTCGATCAATGGCGCATACGTTTCGATGTCGGGCGTCATGACCCGCACGTGCGACGGCTCGAGATCGGGCCGGGTGCGGAAGAGATCGAGGAGCTGGTCGTGCAAGACCTCGATCTCCCGCATCGGGCTGTGGCACGCATGGATCTGCACCGATCGATCGGCCTCGTCGACGATCAGGCGTGCCGTTTCGTCTGTCTCGCCGTCGCGGGTTCGGAGGTCGAGGATGTCGGCTTGGAGCACGTCGAGAATCCGCGGCGCGGTGGCCCGGGAGAGCGGGTCGTCGAAAGATTCGGTGCCGGTCGACTCTCCGAGCGCCAGCATCGACACGAAATCGCGCCCCTGACGCCCCATCGAAGCCAGAAGGGGGTTCCCGGACTCCAGGAATAGGTCTGCCGGATCGGTCTCGCCGCTGAGGCGAGCGATGTCGGACGGGGGAAGGATGTCTTCCCAGAACACGCGGCACGGGTTCACGACGAACAAGTCGACGTCGGAAACCTCGGACAGGCGGCGCAAGGTCGTGAGGTGAATCCGGGTCAAGGCGGGGATGCCGAATACCATGACTCGTGCGGGCAGCTCGGTCGCCGCGAGCCTCGTCATGGACACGCGCTCGAACTCGAGGGCGAGGCGAGCACGGTGGCGCGGGCGGTGCCCGTCCGCGAGGCGTCGCCACAGCTCGGCTTGCCACTTCTCGTCGCGGGTTTCCGGAGGGTAGGAGACTTGGCCTTCCTCCCAGGCCACGATCATTTCGGGGCGGTAGACGAGGTACTGGTCGAAGACCTCCGCGATGTGTTCCGCGAGCTCGAAGCGCCGCAGGTCGTCGGTGTCGTCGAGGTAGCTCGCGAGCGGCCGGAACACCGGCTCGTCCGCGATGCGGTCGAGCATCGCGAAGATTCGCCAGGTGAGAACGGAGGCGGAGAACGCCGGCTCGTCGGGCACGTTCGGGAGGGCGCGTCGCCAGACCTCCCACGAGAACGAGGAGGGGAGCGGGAACTCGACGTTGGCGCAGACGCCCAGACGATCGGCGAGCCGCAGCGACAGCCAACGGGCCATACCGGGATTCGGTACGACGATGTGCTCCGGCTCGAACGGCGCGCCCACGGGCTGACGGCAGAACTCGGCGAGCAAGTCGGCGAGGCGTTCGAGCCGATTGCTCTGGTGGATCCGGAGGTCTGCCATGCCTGCGCTCGACTGGATATAGCCCAACGAGCGCAACCGCACGAGAGCGCGGCCGCCTTCGGGCCGCGACGAGTGTGGAAACGCGTCGCGCGCGGCTGCTCAGGACGCCGATTCTGCGTGCGCCGACAGCTCGGGGCCCGTGCCGGCGAAGGCGTCCTTGCTGAAGCGCACGCGATCTTCGGCCTGATGTTCGGCTCGATCGGCTTCGGCCTCGATGCGCTCGCACCGATCCGTCAGCCCGGCGCCACTGGCGATCTGAATGTTCAACCCAGGGCGGGCGTTCAGCTCGAGGAGGAGCGGGCCGAGATCTCGATCCAGCACGATGTCGACTCCGAGGTACCCGAGACCCGTCATCTCGTAGCAGCGCGCCGCGAGGCCCAGGAAGGAATCCCATTCAGGGAGCTCCAGTCCGGCCACGGGGTGACCCGTGTCGGGGTGTTCGTCGATCGTCTCGTTGCCCCAGACGCCCGCGAGGGTCAGGCCACTGGCGAGGTCGATGCCGACGCCGATGGCGCCCTGGTGAAGATTTCCGCGACCTTCCGACTGTCGGGTCGGCAATCGCACCATGGCCATGACCGGGTAGCCGAGTACGACGAGGATGCGTACGTCTGGCACGCCTTCGTAGCTGATCTTCTCGAACAGCGGCGAGAACTGAACGCGATACTCGATCATGGCCGAGTCTCGCGCGCCGCCGAGGCTGTAGGCGCCACTCACGATGTTGGACGCGTGGTACGCGACGTCGTCGTAACCGATCCACTGCCCGTTCGGCTTGCGGAACTTCGAGTTGCGTTGGTTGGTGATGACGAGGATGCCGTCACCACCTGCACCATGCGCAGGCTTCATCGCAAAATCCGCGTGGTCCTCCACGATGCCTCGCAGGTTGCGCACGTCGTGCTGGATCTCGAGCACGCCGTACAGGGGCGGAACGGGGACCCCGTGCTCGGCCGCGAGCCGCTTCGTGTGCAGCTTGTCGTCGACGAGGGGATAGAGTCGCCGGGGGTTGTAGCGGAAGATCAGGTCGCGGTTTCGCTGATTGATGCCGAGGACGTGAGCGTCACGCAGTGCTTGAAGTCGGTTCCACAACGCCATCTCAGACCCGCCTCGCAAACGCGCGGAAGCGCGTGAGCTCCATCAGGCGATAACCCCGGTACGACCCGGCGAGAAGCAGAAGCGCCACGAGGATCAGCAGCGTGCCTGGGAACGTGACTGCGATGTGCGAGACGACAGGGTTGGTCATGGCGAGGTATGCGAGCGCTGCCGCAAAGAGGCTTCCGGCAGCGATCAGCAGCGCGTGTGGTCCGCCCCGTTCTTCCCAGGTGATCGACATGCGCTCGATGGTCATCGCGATGATGACCATCGGGAAGAGCGCGACCGAGAGTCCTCGCTCGATCCCGAGCCGGTGGCTGAGCACGCTCATGCCGGCCATCGCCAGAACGACGATCGTCAGCATGACGGCGAGGCGCGAGACGAGCAAGAGCTTCAGGTGATCCAGTGCTGCTCGGATGGTCATGCCGATCAGGAGGAGAACCGCGAACAGGAGGATGCCCCACACGAGCTCCGTCTCGCGGAAAGCGAGGGCGATCAGCGCGGGCATGAACGTGCCGAACGTCTCGATGCCAACGAAGACGCGGAGGAACACGATGATCCCGACCCCCACCGGAAGCACGAACAACACCTGGAACAGTTGCTGCGTCTGTAACGGGAGGCTCAGGAGCGAAAACTGGATCCATCGCGAAGAACGACGATGGCCCAGTTCGTTTGCGAGAGCGAGGGTCGCTACGGACTGGTCGGTCACGTTGAACGTGACGTGCGCGCCACTGCCCCCCTCGACGGTCAGGAGGGGCGCGTCCCCCTGCCACCAGACCAGCATGTCGGCGGGGTCGATGTGTCGGCCCGTCGACGGTTCGGAGTAGGCCCATTCTTCACCGTTGTGGCTGGCCACCAGGACTTCCGGGTCGACCCGGGCGCCCTGGCGCAGGGGAAGTGCGTGTACGAGGTGTGCGGGAATGTGAGCCGATTTCAGAACCAAGATGGCGGCGCGTGCGATCGCCAGCGGCGAAGCACTGCGCCCGACGAGGAGGCGCGCGTTTTCGTCGTCGCGGTCGTTCAAGCGGTGGATGGTCTCGGCAGTGAAGGTGCGGATGTTTGCCGATTGGCTGCGGATCGCGTCGAGCAGCGCCTTGACCGCGACCTGTTCTGCTCCTTCGATCTCCGGGGGCGTCACCGTACGTGGTGCGCCCGCCGAAGCGGGAGGGACACCGACTCGCGGCCCGAGCGCCACGCGGTAGTAGAGTGCCTGTTCGCCGGACGTCCGACGGATCGACCATACGGCTTTCCGATTGCGACCGGCGGGCTCGATCGTCACGCCATAGTTGCGTGAGACGAAGCTCTCGCTCAGCTCGACCAGGTCGCCCCGCATCGCGGGGATCTGGAGCTGGGCCAGGACCGGGCGTCCGCCGCGGGCACGAAAGCCGACCTTCGCTTCGACCGTCCACACCTCTTGGTCGGTCGACGGCTCGAGTGGTAGCCCCAGAAAGATCGCTTGGTAGACCGTCATCCCGGTTCCCACCAGGAGCAGGAGGGCGACCAAGGCGGTCAGCGCCGCGCGCGAGCTACGCATTCCGGTTCAATCTCATCATTCGTAGGCGGTCTCGAGAGCACCAGCGGGTCGACGTACGCCGATCCCGGGCCCTTGGCCGGGACGAGAGCGCACGCCGTGAGCCTCCTGTCTATCGCGCGGCTCGGCGGCCGCCAAGAGATCAGGCGACCTTCTCCGTCGCGCGCTCGGGGATTGATTCTGGGCGGGGGGCCTCTTGTGGCGCGGCGGCGGGCCCCGACGTTGTCCAGGCCGACGGGCCGCCAGAAGGTGCTCCCGCGGCCGGCCTGGCCGGTGATGTGCTCAGGTCTGGTGCGTCGACTGATCCGATCGTCCCGTTGCGTTCGAGAAGTCTCCGAATCCCGGACCCCGGGGTGGCGCGAGGCGGCGGGGCCAGGGGGGCGCCGGGGTCGTGCGGGGGATCGGGGCGATGTCGTTTGGGCCGTCAGGCGCCAGCAGACTCGCCAGAGCGAGGAGCTGGCGTCGTCCGGCGCCGAGTTCGAACATGCCCCCGAAATACACTCCGATTCCGTTCCGTACGCAGAAATCCACACCGTCGAGGGCCTCCAAGACACCGCCCATCCGGGCGGGCTTCACGTTCGCCGCGGCGGGGGGCGGGAGTGCGTGGAGAGCGGCCGCATCGGAGAATGGGCCGTCGAGGCTGCGGCGGGCCGCGATCGGCGGGGCGCCGTCACAGGGCGCCGGGCCGGGGTCTTCGAGTAGTGTATCGGGTAGAAAGCGGTGCGCCCTGGCGTGCTGCGCCGGAGTGCCGGTGCGCTTCCAGTCGAGTACGGCGATTCGGCCGGTCTCGGCGAGCGCCCGATAGGTGGCATCCGTCCACAGGAGGTCGACGTCGAGCTTGGCCTCGGGGCCGTCGGTCTCGCCGATCGTCTGGCGAAGCTCGGGTGTGGGGTCTCCGGATGCCGCGAACGACACCACGTACCGCGTGGCGGAACCCGTCGCGCCGACGAGACTTCCGAGCGAACGGTTCGCCTGCCGAAGCGCGAGATCGAGCACACACGCTTCGATGGCTGCGCGGTCGTAGGGGTCGGGGAGTGTCTCGCGTAGTCGCGAGGAGATGTCGCCGACCGTCGAGGCTCCGTTTGCAACGGCCGAGGGCGCGGCGCGACGGAAGTCTTCGTGCGCGGCTTCTGTCCAGCCGACATGTTCGCCGCGTCCGGTCAGGCCCGCGCCGCTCACGACCGCGGTGGAGCTCGGGCGGGGCCCGCCGGGGTAGGACGGTACTTCGATTGGCTCGATTTCGACTTCCACACGAGAGATCTCGACGGCGAGCCCGCGCACGGCCGAGGCGAGAGCCGCCGCGCGCTCGGTCGTGTCAGGCGTCGGCGGCACAGCGGAAGCCCGAGAAGATCTGGCGTCGCTGCGGTAGGTCCCAATTGCGGAAGGTGTTCCGGATCGCGATCGGCCGCGTCGCCCACGCCCCGCCGCGCAATACCTTGTATCCTTTCGCGAAGTGGATCTCCGAGTACTCCGGGTATGGGAAGTTCTCGAAGCCGGGATACGGCGCGAAGTCGCTCGAGGTCCATTCCCAGACGCAGCCGAGCATCTGCTCGCAGCCGAAGTAGCTCCGGCCCAGTGGATAGGCGCCGATCTGGGCAGGGCCGTAGCTGCGTTGGTCGAGATTCGCGTGTGCATCGGTGGGAGGGGCATCGCCCCAGGGGTAGAGGCGGGCTACGCCGCGCTCGAGGTCGCAGGCGGCGGCCTTTTCCCACTCGAATTCGGTAGGAAGCCGCTTGTCGGCCCAACGCGCGTACGCGTCGGCCTCGTAGTAGCAGACGTGAATGACCGGGCGGCGCGGATCGACCGGCTCCAGCCGGCCGAAGGACAGCTCGTCCCAGCTTCCGTCACCACGCTGGCGCCACTGCGCGGGGTGGTCGAGCGCCATCTCTTGCACGTGGTGCCACCCCTCATCCGTCCAGAGCTCAGAGCGGGTGTAGCCCCCGTCGCGCATGAACTCGAGGAAATCTGCGTTGCTGACGGGGGCCA
The DNA here is from genome assembly GCA_029262355.1 of Deltaproteobacteria bacterium. Lineage (GTDB taxonomy): Bacteria > Desulfobacterota > Binatia > UBA12015 > UBA12015 > VGTG01. Next base: position 2,279 of record JAJCZO010000444.1, on the reverse strand, counting down.
GGTCCATCTTGAAGCCAGCGATCTCGACCTCGTGTTGTGGTCGCTCGTTGTCGTACGCATTGCTGCGGTCGTCGGTTCCGATCAGGAACGACCCCGCCGGGATCGTCGCCATCCCCGGCACGCCGCGCCGCAGCGCCGCAGGCGGTTCTCGCCGCAGGTGTGGCTCGTAGTGCAGGTCGCCGATCAGCTGCGTCGTCTGAAGGATCGTCTCGGTATGCTGCGCCTCGTGTTGCGCGAGCATGGAGTAGGCGAACCCGTCGCGCGCCAAAGGGTCGGTGCTCTCGAGGTCCGTCGTGCGAATGGCGGCGCGGGTCCGTCTGCGCACCCGGGCGAGATAGTCGAGAGCCGCGGCCCGGTCGGGCAGCGCCAGGTCGCCGCGTGCGGCGCGGGGGTGTGCGGTCGCATCGAAGGTGTGGTCGCGCGACGCGCGCGTGGGGTCGGTGGTCGTCCCCGGCGCAACACGATCCACCCATTGCTCCTCGAAGTTCGCGATATGGGCGAGGTCCCACGCGATCGGACTCATGAGGGGACTGTGTTGTCGGGAGACCTCTTCTTCGGTGAGCGGATAGATGAGATCACGCGTGCGTGAGCGCTCTGCATCCAGTTGGCCCCGGAGCTGGCGGCGGGTCTCGTCTCGGCCCCGGCGTGGTCCTTTGCGTCGAACGAGAATCAGAGCGAAGCGCTCGTCGTCGTCCGTGAACGACCGTACGAACGAAAATCCGTGACGTGACAGGCGCTCGGCCATCTCGGAGATGCGGAACTTTCGACTGATCTCCGTTTGGATCATCTCGCCCGCGGCGATCCGGAAGCTGCGGCCCAGCTCGGCGAGATGGACGGTGGCTTCTCGATTGAAGCGCGCGAAGATGTCGATCCGCTCGCGGTCTTGGTTGTAGTAGGCGACGTGGTCGATTTGATCGATGTTGAGCTCGGTGCCGAGCTCGCGGTTCATGCGGACGAACAGGTTCTTCGTGAATTGAGCGGTCACACCGGCTGCGTCGTTGTATGCCGCTTCTAGTGCGCGGATGTCCTTCACGAGGTCGAAGCCCAGTAGGAAATGGTCGCCAGGACTCAGCCCGGCCGCCAACTCGTCGAGGAATGGGCCAATCTCGGGCTCGTCGAGGTTGCCGATGGTGCTCCCGAGGAAGGCGACCGTCAGCGGAGAGAAGCTGGAGAGCCTCGGCATGGCTTGTTCGTACGAGCCCGCGATGCCGCGCACCTCGAGCTTGTCATACGCTTCGGACAGCGCCTCACACGATTGGGCGACGATGCCCGGGCAGATGTCGACCGCGACGTAGGTGGCTCTGGGCTCGAGCGTCCACGCGTCCAGGAGGTGACGGGTCTTCGTGGAGGTTCCCGACCCGAGCTCGATCAGGGTATCGGAACCCGTGAGCGTGCGGATCTCTGGGGAGTGGCGCTCGAGAAGCTCGGCCTCGGCGCCGGTGAGGTAGTACTCTGGCTGGTCGGTGATCTGGTCGAACAGGTCCGACCCTCGGTCGTCGTAGAGGTACCGACAGCTCAGTCGTTTCGGCTGAGTCGACAGCCCGAGAGCGATCGACTGCGCGAACGCATGGCGGGACTGATCGGGGTCGGCCAGGCGGAACGATCCGACTGCGGTTTGCTCGAGTTCGACTCCGCCGTGCCTGAACACTTCCGTGGCTACGTCGCGCGCCGCGGAACGGCGGCTGGCTGGACCTTGGTGCGAGCTCATGGATCGGAGCCTTTCGGTGGACGCGCGGCGCGCTGTGAGTGAGGAGAGAGCGCTCGGCAGAGTGGACTCGTGGGAGCGATGCTCCCCTGCGGGGGCTCTCTGTGCATGGCTTCGTTCGATCGGCGGCCCCGGGGAGCCTGGAACGAGCGGTGTCGGTGCAGTTCATCACACTGGGGCGTAAGTGCAAGGGGGGTGGTTGTTGCTGATGAGCTGGACTCCTTCTATCTCTGCTGCGTGCGTTGCTGTGTGGCGATTTGCTTGGTCTTCATGACGAGTGGCTGCGAGGTCGCGCCGGACTCGAGGCCGGCCGCGTCGGATGTGGAGGTCTGGCTCGCGCGGCTGGATCAGGGCGATGTCTACCAGCGTGCGGCTGCGCGCGACACGCTCGCGGCCATGGACGCGGTTGCGGTGCCGGGCTTGCAGAAGCGGCTGAATAGCCCGGATGCGGGGCTGCGTCATCACGCGGCGCGGGCGCTCGCGGAGATGCGGCCCGAGCCATTCGATGCCTTGGCCGTCGCACTCGTGAGTACCGACGGGCGAGTGAGGGACGCCGCAGGCGATGCGCTCGTCC
>JAJCZO010000443.1 GCA_029262355.1 Deltaproteobacteria bacterium | reverse complement strand
CCGACCCCAACCCACCCGTCGACCGTGATCGGGCCGCTGGTGCCATTGTGTATGAGGGTTCTTGCGGGCGATCCTGTTGAAGGTCTGGGACGTGCACGTGAAGCCTGATAGGTTGTGCGGCACCGGATTAGAGATCGACCGATGTCAGAATCTCCAAGGTTTCGGAAGCCCGACCGCTACAAGTCGAGCAGCTATCGCGCTTACAACTTCAAGATGCCAGCGCGCTACGACTCGGCCTACCTCATCAAGCTGTTTCAGCTTCCGCTCTGGCACTCAGTCGTCGTCGACGCGATTCGGGCGGACGTCAAGGCCGCCGACATCCTCGATGTCGGTTGCGGTACCGGCACCTTACTGGCCGACCTGGCGAGATCGGGCGCGACTTCGCTCAGCGGTGTGGATCTCGCGCCGAAGATCCTAGAAGTCGCACGCGAGAAGATCTCCGCAGCAGGTCAAACGGCCGATCTACGCGCCGCCGATGCTGAGGAGCCCCTTCCGTGGGCCGCCGACTCCTTCGATGTCGCCACCCTCACGGGCGCGCTCCACCACTTCTACCGTCCGCAGGACGTGCTCGCCGAGATCCATCGCGTCCTTCGACCGGGCGGCCTACTTCTTGTGGTTGACCCCTGCTTCGTCACCCCCGTGCGGCAACTGTTCAACCTCTATCTCCGTGTCCTGCCTCCTCATGACGGCGACTACCACTTCTACGCGCCACGACAGGCTCGTGCCCTCCTCGAACAGCAAGGGTTCGAGTGCTCGGAGCCAAGGCGGGTCGGTCTATGGGCGTACTTTATCTGTGCAGCCAAGTCCTCCAACGCGCACGGCGGAGCCTAACAAGGCGTCCTCGGTCCCGCGCCAACGCGGAGTGCAAGCCAGCAGCGCCCAGGCCGATCTCGAAGCGGCGGTCGAGCGGTGCAGCGCGCAAGCTGTCGCGTTGGCCGGCGAACACGCGGACGACGTCCAGACGATGACGAAGGAGCCGCTGGAGTTCACCACCCTCACGGAGCCCGAGATCGAGCACCTGCTCCCCATCGCGGGCAGCGTGCCCCTCCCCCGCATGCAGTCCGGCGCTTCATCTCCTAGCCCCAACCTACCCGTCGACCGCGACCGGGCCGCACAGTCCGAGTCCACGGTTCCTCGGGCCACGTTCACCGAGCACGCCGACATACACGGCTCCCATCCTCGCGGAACAGAGCCCGCCAGGACCAGGCAACGGCAGCAAGCAAAACGGCCCACAGGAGGTAGTCCGCGACGAGCCCAGCTGATGTTGCGATGACTCCGTGGCGCTCCAAGTTCTCGTCCAACCCGAGGATGAGGATCGACGGGAGGTGCAGTATGATCCACGGCGCCAACACTGTCACGGCCAGGAAGAGTATGGGCAGGGCAAGCTCATCTAGATGGGCCGCGAGCGCAAGGTTCAGCAACACACCAACGATCACGTAGACGAGCGGCGTCAAGATCCAGAGGGTGATGTCGAAGGCGCATAAGCCGAAGATGATCAGGGCGAACTCTCGGACCCACGAGGAGCTTCGGTTGGCCGCGAGCAGGCCGAGCCCCCCGGTCGCCGTCGTCACAAGGACGGCTGACGCTGGATCGACGAAGGCCATCCGGCGGACTCAGGAGGAGAACGTCGCCATCGCCCCGACGATCATGACCCAATATCCACCCCGATAGATGTTCTTCATCGCGGGGCTCATGAGCCCTGGGCCGAAGCTGACAAGACGTCCCTGGCGCAGCAGCGACAGCTTCGCGCAGAGGAAGAGCACGAAGCCGACGAGCGTTATCGCGAACGCCTGCGGATAGGGCACGTTGCCTTGGATCACGTTGGCGGCCGCCGCCACGCTGAGCCAGATGAAGCCGATCATCACGGCCGTCTTCCCCACGATGCTGAACTCGTTCTCTCTCACGATCGGCCCCTGTGCCGATTGTACGGGGCGACGCCGGATCGAGGAAACCGGGCACTCGGCCGCTCGACGACCATCGAAACTGCGTGCTGGAGTCTCGCCGCCGGTCGGTCGATGCTCTCCCGCAGGAGAAGACGGTGCTCATCCGATACGTCACGAACTGGGTCGACACGGACTCCCAAGAAGCGGCAGGGCTCTTCATGGCAGCTCAATCGCTGGAGGACTCCGGCCGTCTCGTCGGCGAAGATCACGAGAAGCTCCGTGGCCTCGACCGCTGGTTCGACAAGAACCTCAAGAGCCCTGCTCGGCTCCGGCGGTCACGAAAGCCGCACCGGCAGAACAAGGCGATCTCCTGGTTCCGCGAAACCGCGACGACGCACCTGGTCCACGCGGAAGCCATGATGTCTCTCCTCGTACGCTACGGGCTCAGCTTTCGAGCTGTACACACCAACCGTCCCGGCTACGTCGTGTACGAGGACAACTTCCAGGTCGTGGCCGAGCCGTTCGCGGATACCGATCGTTGAGCGTCGGAAGTTCGGTGGACTACCCGACCGACGTCTGCCGCGACATTCGAGCGAACAGCCCCCGCCACCATCCAACAACCCGACTCAGCCGCCAGTATGAGTACACGAACACGCGGTGTCGCTGCTGGAGGTAGTTGCGCAGGAGGCGGCCGCTCCAGTCGTCGGCGACGTCTTCTCGCTCGCGATGCTCGGGCTTCTGCGTTGCATGAACGTGGTGACCCACCTCATGAAACAGCGTCAACCCGAACAGAAAGGCCGAGAGCAGACGTAGACGATACAGGATCAACGTCACCGGCTTCACGGATGCTTCGATGTTATCGACGAACAGCTCGATGTACGCGGGGCGCCCATGCCAACGTTGGTAGTAGAGCCCGAGGGCCGTCGCGAGCCGGACCTTCCTCCCTTTCCTCCGCGTTTTCCGTCGCCTCTCCTTGTGGTTGAGCACCTGCGAGTTCGTCAGGACCACTCGCGAGAGCCCCAAGAGAAATCTGTTGGGCGTCTCCGCCAGGAACAGCTCCACGATGTGCTTCGCGGGCAGCTGCGGCGCCCAGTCTCGATACTGCTCGACGACCTCGACCTTGAGGCTCCTACTCTCTTCGGCGCTCGACGCCCCCCTCGCCTCCAGACCTGTCGGATTCACGTGCTCGGCGGCCGTGCTCTCGGCGGCGTCTCGACGTTGGGAACAGGTAACGCCTCCTGTTCCCGCAGCGCCTCGATGAACGGCTCGACGTATTCCCGCTTCCAGATCGGAGCAAGCCGTTCGACCTTGCGCAGCTCCTCGATCGCTTCGTCCGGTCGGCCCTTCAAGTTGAGTGCGCCCGCAAGCTGCCAACGCGACATGGCGTCGTTCGGCCTCTTGGCAAGTCTCTCGCCAAGCAGCTCGACCGCCTCATCGACGCGATCGCGTTGAATGAGATCCTCGGCCGCAATCTGCACCCGTTCACTCTCTGACTTGAACCACTCTTGCCGGAAGATGAAGGCGACCCGCAGGGTGTTGGCGACCGCCGGGATGATCACGACAACGAGTACTGCGTATACGGTGACCTTGATCGCGGATAGCTGCTGAAGCGCTTCAGCCGAATTGATGTCGGGCATGGCCCCCTCCCCACTCTTCCTATCGGCCCTCACTGTCACCGACTCCACATCGGCGGCCACAGCGGGTTGGCCATGTAGATGTCTCGCTCCGAGGAGGCCATGACGGGAAGCTGGCGGGGACTACCGATGGAACAAGAAGGACGAGACCGCCGCAGGAGGTGACCTGCGGCCAGCGCAACGTAGAATACGCGGTTGATCCTGCGGCCTACGTAGAGAGACCCAGATCGCGGCGTACCACGCTCGGCTCGAAGATTGCTGATCGTGTTCCCCAGGAACGAGCGTCCGATTATGCCCGCACACATGACGTTGGCTCAGATCGCCTCCACCTGCTCACCTCAACGAGAGCGCGTGTCCATGCATCTGCGTCGCTGGCTTGTGCGACGCACGTTCCCCCGAGCCGAGATGGCTCTGATGCTGTCGTTCACCGGACTCGCGGGATTCCTCACCTCCGCGCTGCTCCTGCATCTGGGCGTTGACGCCTTGAGCATCCGCTACGCGATCGCCGTCTTGGTTGCGTACGGGGCATTCGTACTGCTGGTGCGCGGCTGGATTGCGAGACAGCTCTACAGTCTCGTCGAAACGGCGAAACTCGCTGGCGTCGACCCTCGCGAGTATCTCGCAGAGGCCACGCGGCGGGCCATCGCCAACCCGGGCACCGTCACGCTTCCGCGTGACCTCCTGTCGAACTGATCCCGTCTCCATTGCGCGTCTCGCGCATCATCGGGGATC
>JAJCZO010000442.1 GCA_029262355.1 Deltaproteobacteria bacterium | reverse complement strand
TCCTCGGAAGATTGCCTATATTCCTGCGTCGCCGTTCCTTGCGACGAACGCCGATAGACGGCAATCCGTTAACCCTATGTCGACGGCGGTGCACTAGTCGGAAGGGAAGGCCCGGCTGCGCGAGCGGTCTCGAAGAAGATCTTCGAATTGCCAGAGCGCGCCGCGCACCTGTTTGGGCCGAAGTGGGCGCGGGGCCGCCTACTCCTTCAGCTGCGGCGGCAGCGCGTACCACTCCTTGAGCTGCGTGAGCAGTCTCTGTGCGTCGGGTTGCGCGAGCTTGTCCTCGCATTCGGCCTTCGAATAGCCGATGCGGAGTCCGATCGTCCGGGCCTCGCCCTCGTCGAAGACCTTGGAGAGGATCTCGAGATGCTGGTCGGACGCGTCTCGGCTTCGCGCGTACCGGAGATAGGCCGCGCGGATTCGCACGGGGGGCCGGATGTCGCAGGTGATGAATCGACCGCTGTAGCGGCCGTATTCGAGTGCCGTGTCCTTCAGTTCTTCGACGACGATGACGTCGATCGCGGAGGCGGGTCCGGCTGCGAGGACGATGGCGATCACGATCGGAAATATGATTCTCAACGGCGACGCGAGCATCCTGCAACCGTACCGGGGGCCAGCGTCCGTTGCTAGCCCGCGCTTTTCGACAACCTGCTAGTCGGCGACGCGGCGCGTAGTGTAGAGGGCTACGATGCGCGCGATGACGGCCGCGACGTAGAGCTGCGCGATGACGGCCTCGACCGCCGCCAGGTTTCGCGCCAGCGAGGAAACGGGGGAGATGTCGCCGTAGCCTACGGTGGTGAGCGTAATGAGGCTGAAGTAGTGCAGAATCCCGCTGCCCCGGTAGCCTTCGAGTTCGAGTTGCGCCGCCAACGCGTCCGATACCGCGAAGGCGGTGGGGTCGAGGTGGGCGATCAGCATGAAGGCGCGACCGAAGACGAGTCCGATGAGGAGGTAGACCGCAGAGGCGCCGAAGATCGTATCGGGCGTGATCTCCTCGCGGGTGAAGATGTCGGCGAGGATACCGGCCAGCGTGACCCCGAGGAAGGCCAGCCCGAAGCCGTCGGTCACAATCGGTAGGCCGTCTCCGAACATTGGTTCCGCCGCTTCACAGCCGATGAAGATCGTCCCGAGAATCGCCACCACAGCAAAGAGGCGGCGGCTCCTCCACACCGCCCGTAGGCTCCCGAGGAGCAGGAGGAGTGTGACGCCGGTCAGCCCCCAGGGAATCTCCCGCTGGTCGGTGAGGATCGGCTCGAAGACGAAGAGGATCAGGGCCCCGGCCAAGATCGCGGCGTACCGCCCCCTCAAACTGGACAGAAGGGGTGTCATCGCCCGACGACTCCCCGGACTCCTCCGGAGATGAGCGCTGCCACGTCGGTAATCAGCCCAGGCAGCGCAAAGCCTCCGGGGGAGGCCAAGTACCGCGGGGACCACTGGGGGTCGAACTTGTCCTTGTAGTGGCGAAGCCCCTGGAAGTTGTAGAAGTGCTCGCCGTGTCGGTAGAGGAACGCGCCCGCCCGGCTCCAAAGCGGAGCGAGCGAGTGCTCCTCCATCCCCGAGAACGGCGCGAGCCCGAGGTTGAACTGCCGGTAGTGGTGTTGCTTCGCCCACTTCATGACTTCGAGGAACAGAAAGTCCATGAGGCCCCTCGGCCCATTCCGAGCCTGGCGCATGAGATCAAGGGACATCTCTTGGTGCTGTCCGCTTTCCCAGAGATTCGCAAACGCGATGATCCGGCCTTCGCGCCGCACGACGGCGACCGGGAGTCGCGCGAGATAGTCGGGCTCGAACCGGCCGAGCGAAAAGCCCTTTTCGCGCGTGTTCTTCTCGGCGAGCCAAGCGTCCGAGACTGCTCGGAGTTCGGGCACCAGCGCACTCACGGACGGGGCCGGGAGGATCTCGAACTCGCAGCCGTCGGCGGCGGCTTGTCGATGCGCGCGGCGCAAGCGCGCGCGCCCCGGCCCGTCGAGGTCGAAGTCCTCGAGGGGAACGTGCGCCTCGTCGCCTACCTTCAGCAGAGTCAGGCCGAGGTCGACGTAGAGCGCCAGGTTCGTCGAGCCCACCTCGTAGAACACGGTCCGCGCACCGTGGCGCTGCGCCAACTCATGGAATCGCCAGACGAGGTCGCGGGTGCTCTCGGGCGCGCCCACGGGATCGCCGAGGGCGACGAAGGTCGAGCCTGAGGTCCCGTACATGAGGAAGGATCGCTCGTCGGCGCTCAACAGGAACGACTTGTCGCCGAGGAGCGCCAGGTGCGAGGCCGCGACGGGAGAGTCGCGCACGGCGGTTTCGATGTGGGCCCAGGTCTCGTCTGACGGCGCCGACGGATCGGGCGGGATGGGGCGCAGCAGCCGCGCAACACCATAGGCGAAGAGCACGGCCGCGGCACCGGCGAGCGCGCGGAGCCCGCGCGACGCTTGGCTCGAGACCTCGAACTGCCACCAGAGGTCGGCGCGATACTCTACGTGACGATGCGAGAACAGCAGCAGCCAACCCGCGCCGACCAGCACGAACAACGCGGCAAACGTCCAGCCTGGGGTGAGCGGTTCGTCGAACAACGAAGAGCTTCGATCAAAGTGCCGTCGGCAGGGCAGCAGCGCCACGAGCGCGGTGGTGAGCACGGCGGCGGTCTGAAGGTCGAAGGAGTGAAGCAGAGTGAAGGCCACGCCGGCGGCCAGCAGGCCTACCGTCAAGGCCCACGCGGCGTTCAGCCGCTGCTGCAGTCCGCGCCCGAGCAACACGAGCGCCATGCCGACGAGGCTCGCAAGGAAGTTGGAAAGGTTCAGCACCGAGATCGGGAGAAAGTGAGCCAGCCATTGGAGCTTCGAGGTTTCCGTCGGCACGGTTCCGCCGACGAGCAGCAGCAGGCCACACACGAAGGTGAGCAGGGCGAATGCCTGCGGCACGATTTCGGGAACCCACCGGGATACGATACGGCCCATCTCGGCCGCGTGCGACCGACGCTCCAGGAGTTCGTGACCGCCCAGGAGCAAGCTCGCGACCGCGAGGGGCACGACGTAGTACACGCCGCGAAACACCAAGATGGCTCCGAGCAACTCGGACTTTGGCGCGAATGGCGCGAGCGCGATCAGCAGGGTCGCCTCGAACACACCGAGCCCGGCCGGCACCGTGCTGGCAACGCCGATCACTTGGGCGAGTAGGAACGACCCGAAGAAGATCGCGAACGTGAGGTCGGGTGTTGCAGGGAGGAGAGTCCATAGAACGGCCGCGGCGACGAGCCAATCGACGCTCGAAACGAGGATCTGCCCCACGCCGAGTTGCGGCGACGGCATCGAGACTTCCCAGCTCTTCAGTCGCAGGGGGCGCGATCGCAGTGAGCACCGGAAGAGGTAGCCTCCGACGAGGAGGGGCCCGACGAGCCCGAGCAGGCGGGTTAGGTTGGGATCGAGCGGCACCAGCGCGTGCAGGTCGCCCGGTTCGATGACGAGAATGGCACCAGCGAGCGTAAGAAAACCGAGCCAGAAGGTAAGCCCGGTGAAGGCGATCACCTGCGCGATCTCGACCGAGGACAACCCCCAACTCGAGTAGAGCCGGTAGCGAACGGCGCTGCCGCCGAGAAAGATCGGCCCCAGGTTGTGGTTCACCACGTATCCGACGAACGAGGCCATCGCGATTCGCCGGTACGGAAGCCAGTGGTCGAGGTAGACGAGCGCAAGTGCGTCGTAGGCGGTCAGGACGATGTAGCTCAGCGCCGAGAGAACGAGCGAAAGCGCGATCACGGTGACGGGGAGGCTTTGCGCGTACGCGAGGATCTGATGGCCGGGGATGTCGCGGAGTTCGCGATGCAAAATCACCCCGACGGCGATGACGAGAACCACGCCGAGTAGAGGAGGCCCGTACCGACGAAGCAACGTCATCTCAGGTCCGCTCCCTTAGGCGACAGCGAGGAGCACTGCGATGAGGCCGGTCAGGAACACGCCGTCGAACGTTCCCGCTCCACCGATCGAAACAAGGGGCGCCCCGAGCGTTCGAATCCTCGGCAGGTTCAAGAGATCGGCTCCGAGTAGCGCGCCGAGCGTCCCTCCCGCGTACGCTGCGGCGGCCGGGGTTTCGGGTGCGAGGACCAGCGCGGCGCCGGCTGCAGCGAGTGGAGGGATCAACATTGGCATCGCGATGCCCACGCCCTTGACCGGCGTGGCGATCAGATAGGTTACGCCGGCGACGATGAGCATCGAAAGGAGCACGGGTGTCGGGTTCGACTGCTGTGCGATCACCCACAACGAGAGCAGCGTCGGCACGATTGCCCCGCCGAGGTTCACCGCAACGACGGTAGGCTTCGCGTCCTCCAATGCCGAAAGCGTGAAGAGAGGAAGATTCACCATGCTGCCGATCCACGAGAAGAACAGCAGCATGAAGAAGTAGCGGTGGGGCACGCCGAGCTTCTCGTACGCGAAGTCGAGTGCGCCGACCTCCAGGACTCCGAGCAGTCCGGCCGCGAGGAAGACCAAGACGAGTCGGCCCGGGGTGATCTCTAGCTTGCCGGGTGCCTCGGCCGCGGGGCCCGAGGATTTCGCCGGCTCGCTCATTTCGTCGGGCCGCCCGAATGTCTGTCGCTCTCCAACACCGCACGGTCTTCGTCCGTCAACTGGTCCTCGATGCAGGATCCCTCGCCCATGTGATGGAACCCACCTCCCTCGGCCCAGTAATCGTCCCCGGCCTCGGGGGTCTGGCCGACGGGATCCCGTCGCTCGGTCACCTCGGTGCCGAGAACCTGTTCGATCAAGTTCGAGTCGTAGGTGCGAATGGCCCGCGCATCGGTGAGGAGGGCACAGACCTCGACACAGATGTGGCATCCCACACATTCTGGGTAGCGCACCTGCACGGGCTGCGGATCCCGCCCCTCGACGGTCGCGGCGGGCAGGACCTCGATGCAGTCGGCCGGGCAGTGTTGCGCGCAGAGGCCACACGCGATGCACGCGTGGACATCGACGAATGCCACCACGTCGGGTTTGGTTTGCTTGGGAACGACCGGCTCAGGAACACCAGCCTCCCCAAGGTGTCGTCGGATTACGTCGATCGCAGGCATGGGCCGGTCTTCTCCCATCCCGTCGGAGTCCACGCAAGAACGCGACGGCGGGACCGCCGCGCCTCGCTGACGGTGTGCTCTCAGGAGGTCCTGCCGCGCGCACCTGCCCCGGCAGCTACAGCGAGCAGGCTGCGGAGACGATCTTCGGGTCGCCCGGCACGTCGCTTCGAACCGATACCCGCGTTGCGAAAACGGGCGAGAGTGCCCGAACCGCGCGTCGTTTTCGTGCCTTGGTCTCAGGTGCGAAAGGACGCACCTGGCTCGGCCCCGAGCTCGTCAACAACCCGCGAGGCTAGTTACGCTTCACCCGGCGGAACTTCAGCTCGACCGCATCGAGGCCGCCTGGAAGGTCCGCGCTCACCACCCCGGTGCCCTCTACCGAGAACTGGCCTGGGAGGCGCTCACAGGAGAAATTATCGGGTGCCCGGATGATCGTCTCCGGCAGGATCCGGACGGCGGCTATCGCCCCCTGCTGGAACGCGACTTGGAGGACGGATTCCTCGCAGTCCGCCGCTGCGACGATGCCTCGGATACGGAGCTCGGCACGCGGGCCAAGGCGTCCGCCGACGATCAGGACGTTACCGTGGACGAGTCCCGGCCGGGTGAGGTCGAGCAGGCCACCGCCCGTGACGCGATCTCCCAGCGCCAGGTCCTCGCAGTCCAGACGCCGATCCTGTGCGGTGCGAATCTGGATGTCTGGCGCGAGTCGGACTCGGATGAGGTGGTCCCCGTCGTGGATGGCCACCAGGCGCGCGGCGCACTCCACGGCGGCGATGTTGCCCAGGAACGCGACCTGGCGCTCGACCGGCCGTGGTTGTGAGTCGTCGGGGTCGACCTCGATCACGAGCGCCGTGACGCTGCGGCCGCCAATGTCGTCGCTGAGTCCCTCGACCGAAATCGTGTCGTCGCGACGGATGTCGAGGCAGGAGAACGCCTCGCCGCGTCGGCTGAACTCGGTGTCGTCGAGCAGTTCGATCGTGAATCGGGTGTCGCGTCGATCCTCCAGTCGGATCTGTCCGGCGGTGCAGTCGATCTCGCGCACTCGGCCGACGAGTCCGAGCTGACGTCCCGCTTCTGCGTTGACGCCGTCGCGGTCGAGCTCGATGTCGGAGAGCACGACGACGCCACCGCTCGGCACTTCGATCGATTGCTCGATTTCGAACTCGGGAGTGCGGAATCGCAGCGTGACCGCGCCGTCGAAGTCTCCGTCGAGACCGAAGTTCCCCTCTGCATTCGTGGTGGTGGCGACATCGGGGAACTCGACGAGCGACACGTCGATGCCGTCGATGCTCGCGAGATCCTCGAGCGAGGTGGCGTCGTCGATCGACGACGTCGACGCGAGGTCCTCGGTCGACGCAAACGCGTCGGGCTCTTCGACCGCGACGATGTTGCCCACGACGGATGCACTGATTCCCGTACCCACGGGTCCGCCGTCGATGCCGAGGCCGAGCCCGCCGCCGCAGCCCGCGAAGAACAACGTCGACGCGAGAAGCAGTGAGTATCGTAGATGAACAGAGAGCCTCATCGGGACCTCGTAATGCGACCGGGTAGGGGCGGATCACCTTCGAAGACCTTCTTGGCGTCCGCCTCGGTCTCCTCGTAGTAGTACACGCCGAGCACGACCCGAGATTGCTTGCCGCCGGGCGCGTCCGGAGTCCGATCCCGGTCATTTTCAGAGAGTAGAACGTTGGACCGCCGAATGAACTCTTCGCCGGTCGAGCGCGAGGACTCGCGTAGGGCCTCGAGCGCATCGGAGCCGATGTTGTCGTACACGACCTTACGCTGCAGCCACGGCTTCTCGGGGTTCTCTACGTTGTGCACGATGGTCGAGAACAACTCTCCCGGGTCTGATGCGAGCAGCGTCAGCTTTCCCTCGAGATCGCCCGCAGGGACGTTGGCCTCCTGCTGCAGATGAACGACGCCCGCGTCGTCGACGCTGGCCACACCGGTACGGATCAGCTCATCGAGAACGGAGCGCACGGGTACGTCGATGCCTCGCTCGCGAACGAGGCGCGAGAACGTTGCCGTACGCTTGCGCGTGTCCTCGTACGGGAGCGCGCGAGGGCGGCCGCGTGCATCGGAAAATGGTGGCCCGCCCATCCAGCGTCCGATTACCCGCGTCACGGCGGTGTCTTCGACCTCGGTTGGAGCGTCTGGAGTGCGGGGCCCGTGGCGCAGGCGTGCGATCTCTTTGCGATTCAGCCCCGTCATCAGTGCGACGCGGCTATCGGTCAGGCGCTTATGGGGCAGCGCGAAATCATGCTCGGCGGTTTCCACGTAGAGCTCGCGGATCATCTGGTCGAGCGCGGGGTAGGTGACGCCGTAAGCCACCAGCTGTCGCACGACCGGACGCAGCATGCGACGAATCGCCGCCGCGAACTGGTCCTTCAATCCTTGAGGCAGCATGAGATCTCGCGGTGGACCAGTCTACCGGGTTTCGGCTCCTTTTGCCCGGGCCCGCCCGGCGTCGACGTGCCACCGGGGGGATGGACACATCGTCCCGCCGGACGGGTACCGGGTGGGTGGCGGAACACGGCCTCGAACCCTGTGTCCAGGGCCGTGCTCCGCCGGAGCCGTCGCGGGGGCAACCGGGGGGAAAATCCCCTGCGACGAGTTTCCAGAACTTGCTTCGTGCTGCGCGTCAGAGTCATGATCGAGGTGCTCAGCCGAATTCCTGATCGGTCTAAATGGGAAATATTCCCATTTTTACCTCAATGCAAGCCGGTATCGTGTCGGAGGCCTGATTTTCTCGCTCCTGACGGCGGGCCACGTAGTCGCTATGGTACGCCCGATGCTCCTCTGGCTCGCGCTGCTCGCGCTCATTGCGATCGGATTTCGCAGGTTTCTCGTGGGATATCCGGCGCCCCCGGTGGGCGTGACGGCCCTGGCGGCCCGGGAGTATGAGACCGCCCGTGCCGCGGCCGAGGTCATCTACCCCAAGGGGGGCCCGATCGACGCTTCGGGTGATACGGCCCACGTCGCGATGCACTCCGATCGCTTCGTCGGGGCCCAGACCCGGTCCAACCGCATTCTGATGGCGCTTCTGTTCATTGCGGTGGAGCACGCGACCCTGGTTTTCCCGGCCCGCGGGCCGCGGGGGTGGCGCCGTTTCTCCTCCCTGTCCCCGGATCAACAGCTGGCCTACCTCCAGGGGTGGCAACAGAGCGAGCTCGCTCCGCGTCGGCTCGTCTTCATGAGTCTGCGCGCGATCCTGACGATGGGATATTTCGCCGATGCCGAAGTCCTGGGTGCGCTTGGACTCCGACCTCGGGAGATTCTCTCGCCGGTCCTCGAGGTGGATCTGCTCTGGCCCGCCGTCGGGCAGCATCCGGAGACGATTCGCTTCACGCGCGCCGACGTGACGGGGCCCGGCACGTCGACGCCTCTCGGTCCAAGTGGCTCCGTGCATCGGGACTACCGATGAGTGGGTCCGTTCGGGTGTTCGCGCAATACGACCGCGACTTCGATGAGGTTTGCGACGTGGTGGTCGTGGGTTCCGGGCCGGGCGGCGCGGTTGTCGCGCGGGAATTGGCAGCGGCCGGGAAGGATGTCGTCCTCCTCGAAGAGGGGCCACCGTTCACGCCGGACGACTTTGAGCTCGATGGCTCGCTTTCGATGGCGCGAACGATGCGCGAAGGCGGGCTCAGGACGACACGCGGAACGTCGATGACGACGATGCAGGCGAATGCGCTTGGTGGTGGTTCGCTCGTGAATTCTGCGATCTGCGTCCGCGCGCCGGAATTCACGCTGGACGGTTGGTGCGACGAGTTCGAGCTGACGCACTCGACCCGCGCCGACTTGGATCCGCACTATCAGGCGGTCGAGGACTTCCTGGGCATCGGACCCACGCCCGACGCCGTGCAAGGCCCCCGCAATCTTCTGTTTCGCGATGCGTGCGACGCGCTCGGCTACTCGAGCGAGCCCATGCCGCGAAACGTCGTCGGGTGTCGCGGCAGCGGAGAGTGCTTCACCGGCTGTCGTACGCGCGCCAAGAAGTCGATGGACATTTCGTACGTACCGGCGGCAGTGGCCGACGGCGCGCGGGTCTACACGTCGGTTCAGGTGCAGCGGCTCCTGACTCGCGGAAGTCGGGTCTGGGGCGTCGCGGGGCAGGTGGTACGGCCGTTCACCGGCGAGCTGCTGCACCGCTTCCGCATCCAAGCGCGGATCGTCGTTCTCGCGGCAGGCTGCATGGCCACCCCCGTACTCCTTCAGCGCAGTGACGACTTTGCCAACGGTTCGGGGCAGGTAGGAGAGAATCTGCAGTTCCACCCCGGCGTGGCCGCGATGGGAGTGTTCGCGGAAGAGACGCATCCGCAGTTCGGGGCGACGCAGGGCTACCAGTCGCTCGAGTTCGTGCGTGACGGCTACAAGCTCGAAACCCTCTGGGCGCCCCCGGGCGTCTTTGCGGTGCGACTACCCGGACTTGGCCTCGAACTGAAGAAGAACCTAGCGATGATTCCGAACGCTGCGATCTGGGACGCGATCGCCACGTGCAATCGGTCGAAGGGGCGCGTTCGTGCTCGTCGCCGCGGGCTCGATCCCGCCCTGACCTGGCGCCTGGATCCGAAGGATCTCACGGTCCTCGTCGAGGGACTCTGGCGTCTCGCCGAGATGTTTTTTGCGGCACGGGCGACTCGGGTTCTGCCAGGGGTGCACGGACTTCCCGAAGAACTGTGCTCTCTCGATGACGCGCGCCGGATCCAGACGCGCGAGTTCAGGGAGACGGACTTCACGCTCGCTGGCAATCACGTCTTCAGCACCACGCGCATGCACGGCGACGGCCGCTTCGGTGTCGTCGACGAGGATGGTCGCTGTCATGAGACGGACAATCTCTACATCGCCGACACCGGCGTTCTGCCGCGTAGCCCCTCCGTCAACCCGATGCTGACTCTGATGGCGATTGCGCACCGCACGTCGCAGCACATCGCGGCTCGCCTCTGACGCGAACCTCCCACTCCGGGTGGGGCATGCGGGCAGTTACTCGGTTCGAAGCGCTTCGACCGGATCGAGTCGGGCGGCACGGCGGGCGGGCAGAACCCCGGCGAGGAGTCCGATCGTCGTCGATACGAGCATCGCGATGACGACGACGAACAGTGGCGTGTGTACCGGCAGCATCGGGACCATGAGGTGCAGGAGCTGTCCCCCACCGATCCCGATCCCCAGCCCGGCTGCGCCCCCGACGGCCGCAAGGGTCGCGGCCTCTCCGAGGAAGAGGGTGAGGACCTGGCGGTGCTCCGCGCCCAGGGCGCGCAAGAGACCGATCTCAGACGTTCGCTCGCGGACGGCGATCGTCATGATGGTGAAGATGCCGACGGCGCCCACCACCAGAGAGATTCCGCCGAGCGCTGCGACGGCGAAGGTCATCGCGCCGAGGATGCGACCCATCACTTCGATCATCTGCTCCTGCGTCGTGATGGTGTAGTCCTCTTGCCCGTGGCGCCCGGTGAGCCGGCGCGTGACCGCCGCGACGAGCGCGTCGACGTCGGTTCCGTCGTCGTACGTCAGGTCGATCTCGAACAGGCCTTCCTCGTTGAACATCTCGAGGGAGCGGGCGGCCGGGATGTAGATGGCGTCGTCCAGGTCGAAGCCGATCGTGTCGCCCTTCGACTCGAGGACTCCGATGATACGGTACTTCTCGCCCGAGATTCGGACGCGTTCGCCCAGCGCGCCGCCATTCGGGAAGAGGTCGTCGTGGGCCTTGCGTCCCAGCACCGCCATCGCGCGCGGGGCTTCTTGATTGTCGGGTGGCAGGAACCGACCGATCGAAGCCGTGATCCCGAACACGCTTGGCAGTTCCGGCCCGACGCCGAGGATGATGGTGCGCCGTCGCCGTCGGCCCGCTTCGACCTCGGCGTTCCCCATGTGGAACGGAACAGCGCCCGTCACGCGAGGGAGACTCGCGAGCGCCCGGACGTCGTCGAGCGTGAGTGGCTTGGTCGACGCCGACGCGAACATCGGTGGTCCGCCGTTCGTCGTCGTACGGCCCGGGTTGATTCCGAGGATGTTGGTGCCGAACTGATTGAACTGGGAAATGAGGAACACGTTGATCCCGACCCCGATCGACGTGAGCAATACTACCGCCGCGATCCCGACTGCGATCCCGAGTGCCGTGAGGCTCGACCGAAGGGGGTGGGACCAGATCGAGCCGGTGATCATTCGGAGAAAGTCGCGAGGTCGCATCCTGTAGGTCGCTCCTTGTTGCTCAATGATGCGAGAGTGCGGCGACCGGGTCGAGTCCGGCGGCGCGTCGGGCCGGAATCACGCCGAACGCGAGTCCGACGACGAGTGCCGTGGCGAGGGCGGCGCCGATCGCCCAGATCGGCCAGGTCAACGGGAGCACCGGGTAGAAGTATAGGATCGCGAGCCGGGCGAGGACGCCGATCGCCAGGCCGAGAAAGGCCCCGGCCATGGAGAGCCCCGTCGCTTCGACGAGAAACAGCCGCAGGATCTCCTCGCGCGGGGCGCCCAGCGCCTTGAGGAGCCCGATCTCCGCCGTTCGTTGACTCACGGAAACGAGCATCACATTCATGATCAGAATGCCCGCGACGATCAGGCTGATGCCAGCGATCCCTCCGACCGTATAGGTGAGCGCCGCCAGGATCCGGTCGAAGGTCGCAAGGAGCGCGTCCTGCGTGACGACCGTCACGTCTTCCTCGCCTTGGTGGCGTTTCTTGAGGATCTGTCGGATGTCCTCGCTCGCTCGGTCCATGAGTTCGTGGCTGCGCGCGTTCGCCATGATCCGATTGATCGAAGGGCGGTTGAGCAGCGCCAGCGCGCCGGCGACGGGCATGACGACGACCTCTTCGACGTCCATGCCGATGGATCGGCCCTCCTCGGCCAGGATGCCGGTGATCCGACACCGTCGGTCCCCGACCTTGAGCCACTCCCCAAGGGCGCGCCGAGGGCCGAAGAGCTCCTTGCGGAGCTTCGCACCGATGACGCACATGCCGGAATCTCGTTCGGGGTCCCCGTCGGGCAGGAAGCGTCCCTGCGCGAGAGTCCAGCGCCGGATGCGGCGCAGCGAGGCGGTGGCACCGAGCAGCGGGGCCTCGCGTTCTCGCCCGCCCCACGAGACGTTCGCCTGCCCCATCACCATGGGTGCGACGTCGCTCAGGTAGCGCGAGCGCGCCACCGCAGTCGCATCGGCGATCGTCAGGTCGCGCGGTGTATCGCCCGCGAACATCGACGGGCCGACACCACTCGTCTCGGTTCGTCCCGGGGAGACCATGATGAGGTGCGTGCCTAGGCTCGCAAACTCGTCGGAGACGAACCTGCGCGCGGATTCTCCCAGCGACGTGAGGACCACGACGGACGCGACACCGATCGACATCGCGAGCAGCATGAGGCCGCTGCGCGCCGGGTGGCGCACGAGTACGCGCGCGGCCATCGCCGGGAGGTCGCGCAGGTTCACGCGGCGCTGCCCCGGTTGTCTTCGCGGATCTGACCGTCGATCATGTGGATTCGGCGTTGAGCGCGTTCGCCCATTTCGGGGTCGTGGGTCACGACGACCAAGGTCAGCCCGTGGCTCGTGTGGAGGTCTTCGATGAGATGAATGACTTCGTTGCCGGAGCTTCGGTCGAGGTTGCCCGTCGGCTCGTCCGCCAGCAGGACGGATGGCTTCGAGATCATCGCGCGCGCGATCGCGACGCGCTGACGCTGTCCTCCCGAGAGCTGATCGGGGCGATGTCCGCTGCGGTCCGACAGGCCGAGCGACGCGAGGCTCGCGGCGACCCGATCCCGTCGCTCGGCTGGGTCGATGCCGGAAAGAACGAGCGGTAGCTCGGCGTTCTCGGCTGCCGTCAAGTACGGCACGAGGTGGAAGAATTGAAAGACGAAGCCGATCTTGTTGCGCCGCACCGCGGCCTGGGCCGCGTCATCGAGGCCGGTGACGTTTCGGCCGTCGAGTTCGTACGCTCCGGCCGTGGGGTGATCGAGGAGGCCGAGGATGTGCATCAACGTCGACTTGCCCGACCCCGACGGGCCCATCAGGGAGAGATACTCGCCCTCTTGGATGTCGAGGTCGACCTTGCGCAGCGCATGCACCACCTGGTCGCCGACGGCGAAGTCGCGTTCGATCTCACGCAGCTTGATCATTCTGTCGCTGCCGACGGGTCTTCTCGGGTGACCTCCACGCCGTCGGCGAGGCCGTCGCGGTCGACGGTCAGAACGACCTGGTCGCCCTCCTCGAGCCCGGAAACGACTTCGGTGAACTCCCAGTTCTCGAGACCCGCTTCGATTTTGCGTTCCTCGAGAACACCGTCTCTGTGGACGAGCACCTGGTGGCCCTCGAGCAGGGCCTCGGTCGGAACGCGCAAGACGTTCTCGCGGACGTCGAGGATGATCTCGACGTCCGCACTGTAGCCGACGAGCAGTGCGCCTGCGTTCTCGATGTCGTCGAACGAAATCTCGACGGCGACCGTGCGCGCCTGCTTTTCGAGATCGAGCACGTACGGGGCGACGCGTCGCACGGTTGCCGGGTACTCCGCGCCCGGAAAGGCGTCGAGCGTGATCAGCGCCGGGAGTCCCTCTCTCACGGCGCCCGCATCGATCTCGTCGATCGGCGCGCGAACGTACAGGCACTGGGTGTCGATGAGGTCGACGGTCGGCAAGGTGGCCACGCCGACGGGCGATGGGGTGACGACTTCGCCGACCTCGCCGTTGATCTCGGCCACGATCCCAGCGAACGGTGCGCGCAGGATGGTGCGATCCATTGCGGCGCGGGCAGCATCGAGGCGTGCTTCGCTGACCAGTGTCGAGGTCTGCGCCGCCTGGCACGCTGCTGCCCGGGCCTTGGCTTCGCCGACCGCCGTGTCGGTGGTCTCGACGGCGGCGACCCCCTGGTCTCGGAGTCGGACGACGCGCTGGGAGTCGTTGGCGGCGATCTCTGCCATCGTGCAGGCCTCGACGGCCCGCGACTTGGCGGCCAGGATCTCGCGCTCCGCCAGAGCGACCTGCGCCTTCGTGTCGTCGTTCCAGAGCTCGAGCAGAACCTGGCCCTGCTCGACGCGATCGCCTTCGGCGACGGGCAGGCGGGCGATCTGGCCTCCCATCGAGGTGGACATCCGGGCTCGGCGGCAGGCTTCGATCGTGCCGGCTCGGGTATTTGCGACCGTGGCGTTTACCCGCCCGGATTCTACGGGTGTCAAAACGACGGGAATCGGGTCGGGGCGGGTGACGAGCCACAGGGCGAGGGTCACGACCGCGATGACCGCGAGCACGGTCCAGGCAAGACGGCGGTTCATCGAACCCATCATGCCTTTTGCCGAGCCTTCTTGCGAAGCGGACGCTCGATTCGCCCCGAGCCCGGTCGCCTTGGACTGCAGGCTGGGTAGAATGGCCGCGGTGGCAGGACTTCCCGGAGAGCGGACCGACCAGGACGAGGCCAGTGGCGCATCGCCGCAGCGGCGCTCGCCGTCGCCCCATCCTTCCGTGCGGTCTGGGGATTCGCCCCCGGGTGGGGAGCGCGAGCCCGAAGGGCCGGCGCTGCTGAGGCGGGCCCGAAAACTGGTCGTTCTCATCGTCGGAGGGACCGTCGTGGCGATCGGTATCGTGATGCTCGTCCTTCCAGGGCCTGCTTTCGTGGTCATTCCGGCCGGCATCGCGATTCTGGCGACCGAGTTCGCCTGGGCCAGGCGCTTGCTGCGTCAGGTAAAGGTCCGAATCCGGCTGGCGGCCAGGAAGGCGAGGCAGGGCAGCGGCCCCACCGCGCCGCGTGCGGACATTTGAAGGATGTGGTGTCAGGATGGCTCGTGGAGCAACTTTCCCGGTGTTAGGTTCATTGCCTTCAGCGAGAGTGGCGGAATTGGCAGACGCACTAGACTTAGGATCTAGCGGGCAACCGTGGGGGTTCGAGTCCCCCCTCTCGCACTACCGAAAAGCCGTGGATCTCTTTAGGTTCGCGGCTTTTTTTCGTCCGCGTCGTGCCCGATTTGGGTAAGTGCGGGCTCTGATTTGGGTAGACGACGCTCGAAGCGGCGGATTTCCTCGTGCTGTCGATCGCTCTCGGCGGGGTACCAGGCGGCGTAATGATCGCGCAGTGTCTTGCGGTCGACGCCGGTCTGCTTCTCGATCCACTCGGGCGGGCGCCGGGCCATGATCGCGACTGATACCCAGGTGTCCTTCGCGCAATAGATGCCGCGCGCCGCGATGCCGAGTTCGCGAAGTGCTCGAGGCCAGTGCGCGTTATCTCGCATGACCGGCGTCCCCGAGGAGTTCGGGAACAGCGGCGCGTCGAGGTCGGCAGTGGCGAACGGTTGCAGGATCTCGGCAAGCCGAGGCGACATTTCGACCGAGCGGCGTCGGGTGACTGTCTTCGTCGGCCCGTACTCGCCCAGGTCGCGCGAGCGGCGGACGAGTAGAGTCCGGCGCTCGAGAAGGAGATCTCGCACGCGAAGGCCCGACGCCTCGGACGGGCTCAGGGCGGCGAGGAATTGCACGGCGACCCAGCCGTAGAAGCCGGCGATCTTCCTGGCCTTGCCGCTCACGAGGTAGGTCCGGTCGGCGAACCAGCGAAGGACCAAGTCTCGCTCGTCGGGCGTGAACGGGTTCGCGGTGGGCCGCTCGTCCATGCATGGCGGCCAGGTCTGCCAGTCTTTCGACCGGTAGGGATCGCGGTCAATTGCGCCCTCGTAGACAGCGGCGCGGATCATCGCCCGCGGCGAAGCCCCGACGATGTTGCGGACGGTCTTGTGAGCTAGCCCCGCGCCGCCCTTGCCGCCGCTCAGGATGAGCTCGTCGCGCAGGCGGCATAGGAGGGGCGAGCATCGAAGTCGGAGATCGGCAGGGAGCCGATACGGGGCAAGACGTAGCCCTCGACGTGGCGTCGGTAGTCGCGGCGTCCGGACTTTCGGCCTTCGGTCTTGCTGGCGAACCAACGGCGAAAATAGCTCTCGATCGTCTCGAACTCGCGGAAGGCAGGGGCGGGCGGCGCTCCGACGGGTGCCGGGGCGACCTCGATGCCCGGCGAGAACCGCAGCCGCGGGTCGCCATGAAAGATCTCTCGAGGGTCGTGGCGGTTGGCGAGCATCTCGGCGAAGACGTCGGCCAGGGCTACCGCCTTTGCCTCGGCTTCCGGGTCGCCGACGCGGTGCTTGGTCGTGCATCGGACGCGGGTGCCTCGCAGCGAGTAGATCAGGCGAAGGTGCCTGCCGGTGCGATCAACCGAGCAGCGTGTTCGCCTGTCGCCTGGCTTGGTCGACATCGTACCCCCGCTGTCCCGAGACGGCGTCGCCCCGAATGAAGGCGCAGACCGCCTTGAAGTCGAAGAACATCTCGGTGCCAGGCCCGCCGGGCTGGAAGTAGTGAACGCCGAGCAGGAAGTGCCCGCGCTCGACCTTGCGCCGGATGGCCTTTGGCGTCCACGGCGTCACGTCGGCAAGCTCGTTCGCGGACAAGTAGGGCGCTGGGCGCAAGACGGCGACGTCATCGCTTGCGTCCCTCACTTCGCGGGCTCCCGTACGTCCCACGACTCTTCTTGTGCACGGCCGCGATCTTCGTCGCCAACTGCGCGTCTGCTTTCTTCCGCGCCGACGGTGAACGTCCCAGCCAGGCGTAGTAGCCGCTGCGCGATACTTCGAGAACCCGACAGAGCATCCGCACCGGATAGCTGGCCCTCTCCGCATGGATGAACACGAATCTCATGTGCTCTCTTTCGCGAGAAGGCGCTTTTTTTAAGATTGAGCGTTCCATCTCCAGCCGCTTGTTCTCTCGCCGGAGATGCCGCAACTCCTCGCGCTCCTCCGTCGTCAACGCTCCCGGAGGGCCTTTCCCGTCATCGATCTCTGCAAGCCGAACCCATTCCCGGACCGCTGTCTCCGTCAGTTCCAGGTCTTCCGGGACACCTGAAGCGACTTCTCACCGCCTACGTGGGCTACTGCAACGCCGACCGCGTTCATACGCGCACCCGACGCTCCTTTGGGGCGACCAGCGGAGCCACGGCCTTCCTCGACTGCGCAGGTGATCTCGTTCTCACGCGTCGGCGGCCTCCAGCATCGGTACGTGTGGGCGGATGCGGCGTGATCGTGTCTCGGACGGGTTCTGAGAACGCACAGCGGTCGAACGCGAGCTCCGACGTAGCCTGACAGGGAGCTGGCCGCGGGGGCCCCGACTGTCAGGCGGACTACGGGGTGTTCTCATGCCAGCAGGGATTCTAGGTCTGCGCATCCTGAACGGGCGGGCGGGGCGGGATGGCTTCCTCTGGCCGCTGTTGGGACAGCCTGCGTCTCGGACATCACGCTACCTGTGCGCGGACGCCATGCTGAACTAAACGACCAGTCGCCGCTCTGCCGCTCGCTGAAACACGACGATGTCGCACGGTACGCGCTGAGGCGACTGAAGAGCAGTACGGCGTGTAGTCGCTTATTCGTGTACTTCGTCGCAGAGCCTCGACAGGAACCGATCCAGGCTGTGTGTCACGAGTTCTCGCGGGCCACGGGCCCGCCGACCGAGCTGCGTACTAGCATGGCCACCGGCGGCGGCGCCGGATCATTCGGGTGAGAAACTCCGGTCTTGCAGGCGAGCGCGAGGTCGTGGTGAGAAAGAGGTGGGAGGCTGCGGCAGTCATGACCCCGCTACCACTGACGCTTTGATGCTCCAAGACTAGCATGGTCCCGAGTCGGCCATCATTCACTGGCGAGTCTCGTTCACAGCGAGATCTCCCCAAGCTTAGAATCCACAACGACTGCCATCTCGGGCCGCAGCCTCCCAAATCCAACCAACTGGAGGCACGGTATCATGGGAAAGAAGAAGAGGGCGAGCCGAGATCGGGGACTGGGTGTGATTCGCAGCGACGTCGCTGGGGTCGACCTTGGTGCGCGCGAGCACTGCGCGTGTGGGCCCGCAACGGAGTCGGGTGAGCCGCAGGTGAGGCGCTTTTGCACGACGACGGCGGATCTCGAGGCGTTGTGCGCATGGCTGATCGAGCAGGGAGTGAGATCGGTGGCGATGGAAAGCACCAGCGTCTACTGGATTCCGCTTTACGAGATGCTGGAGTCCAAGGGGGTCGAAGCCGTGCTGGTCAACGCACGGCAGCTTCATGGCGTTCCTGGTCGCAAGACCGACATGATCGACTGCCAGTGGATCCAGAAGCTTCACGCCTGCGGCCTGCTGCGTGGGTCGTTTCGTCCCGATGAAGCGATCTGCAAGCTGCGTGCTCTTCGCCGCCAGCGCGCCAATCTGGGCGGCGAGCGGACCCGCGCCGTGCAGTGGATGCAGAAGGCTCTGGATCAGATGAACGTGCAGGTCCACCACGCGGTGACCGAGCTGACCGGAGTGACCGGGATGGCGATCGTACGAGCGATCGTCGAAGGCGAGCGCGATCCGCACCGACTTGCGAAGCTTCGAGACGGGCGCTGTAAGAAGTCGGCCGAGCAGATCGCCACGCACCTCAAGGGCAGCTGGCGCGATGAGCACCTCTTCAATTTGAAGATGTCCTTGCGCCTCTACGATCAAGTGGTCGAGATGCTCGGCGACTACGACGCGCAGATCTTGTCCTGGATCAAAGGGCTACAGCCGTCCGACCGTCGTGCGCAGACGCCATCGCCTCATCCGGTATTGAGTAAGGAAAAGAAGATCCGCGCACGCGGCGAGCAGTCGCTTCGCACCGAGCTTTGGCGACTGGCCGGTGTCGATGCGACCCATATTGACGGCCATCAGCCCCACCGCCGCGCTCGAAGTCTTCGCCGAGGTGGGCCCCGACTTGAGCTCCTTCCCCAACGAGCACCACTTCATTTCCTGGCTTCGGCTCAGCCCACGCATGAACTTCTCGGCCGGAAAGCCGCTCAACAAGCGCCGCAATGGCGCCGGGGCCAACCGCATCGCGCACGTACTACGACTGGCTGCCGTCTCTGTGGGCAGAACGCAGACCGCAATCGGTGCCTACTACCGCCGCGTCGCGCGACGAAAAGGCGCCAAAGTGGCCATCTTCGCCACCGCGCGAAAAATTGCCACCCTCCTCTATCGCATGCTCCGCTACGGACAGGACTACATCGACGAAGGCGCCAAGGCATACGACCAACGCTTCGAACAACGTCGTCTCAGATCCATCACTGCCTCCGCCCTTGACCTCGGCTTCCAGCTCGTCCCCATCACCCTACGAACCGAGGGAGTTTCGGGTTAGGCATCGAACGGCTTCTACCAACTCCTGTCCCGAGAATGGCTTCGCAAGGAATCTGGCCGGCCGATCCGTTGGGATCTCCAAGGAGCTTCTGCTGCCGCCGGACACGAACAGGATGGGGAGCTGTGGCTCTGGCTCCCAGAACTTCTGGGCGAGGTCGAGCCCGGTCATCTCCTTCATTCGAACGTCTAGGATGGCCAACTCTGGCGGCTTCGAGCATGCGGCGAATCTTCGTAGGCCTTCGAGCGGCGAGGCGAGACTGTCGCTGTGCCATCCGTGGACGTCGAGCATTTTTCCCATCAGTTGGCACACGAGAGGTTCGTCGTCGACGATCAAGACGTGCGGGCGAGGGCGCGCCGCGCTGTTCCGCGAGGTATCGTCGCGGCTTAGAGATCGGCGGTCGACGACGCGCATGAGGGGGGCTCCGGGGTCGTACACCTGTCGGAGCCAAAGTAGCGGAAATCGGCGTCATGAGAAGAACATTCGTCGGACGAATGTTCGATCGAACGCGGGCATTAGGTGGGCTGCACTCATGGGAAACTTTCCAGCGGAATCCGAATGCGGAGAGAGTTGTCACTCGTTGTTCCCTTTTGGGTCACGAGACGACCTGTCAGCGGCGCGATGCGTTCGCGAACGAGCTCTATGGTGTCTGCGCTACTCTGCTGATGCCTCGCGTGCCCGTCGTCCGTGAAGTCGAGGCGAATTTCGTTCGCTACGGCGCCGATTCGGAGCTTAGCTCGGGTGGCGGATCGCCCCTCTGCGGCATCTTTGACTAGCTCTTGGACGGTTCGGAAGACGACTTCGCTAACCGTCTGACTGCATTCGTCGACGGCGTCATCGATGTGGTGCTCCAATGCAAAGCGTCCTCGGGTGACGCTCTCTGCCAGGCGCCGCAGTGCAGCCGCGAGCCCGAGGTGGTCGAGTTCGTCCGGGCGCAGTTCTCCGATGAGCTCGCGGATGGTTCGCATGATCTCGGACGAAACTTCGTGGACCTCGCTGAGGTGGGTGACTGCGCGTTCCGGAGCGCTCTCCGCGAGTTCCTCGGCCAGCGCGGTGGCCAAGCCGATCGCCGTGAGAGGCTGGGCTACTTCGTCGTGCAGGCGCGTGGCGACTCGCCTTCGCTCGCCTTCCCGCGCCGCCTCCAGATGTCCGGTGAGTCGACGAAGGCGCGCGGTATCCTCGGCCCTTCGCTGGAAGGTTACGTCGCGCAAGACGATCTCGCTGCACTGGAGGCCGTCCTCGCGCGGCAGCAGCCGATACGTCACTTCGGCATGCTGAAACGACTCTTCGTCCAATTCGAGCTGGATTGTGCCGGGAAGTCCAGCGAACCGTCCGCGCCGCAGGCCATCGATGACCGTCCGCCGAGATGGAGGGGTCAGTGCGTGCATCCATCGTCGACTGCCCAGTGTGGCGCTTGGTCCGAGCAGGCGCTCGGCGACTGCGTCCATTCTGTTTAGCTTCGCGTCGCCGTCGAAGACCAGGACTGCGTGGGGCGATTCCTCGAGGAGCTTCGCGTAGATCTCCTCTCTCTCTTTCGCTGCCTGCGCCGCGGCGCGCTCGGCGGTGACGTCCTCCGAGAATCCGACGGCGGTCACGTGGCCGGGCGCGTCGCGGTCCGCCACCGGGTAGGCTCGAATGTGGATCCACCGGACCGCCCCATCCCGGTCGAGTGTGCGGTACTGGGAATTGAGACCCGAATCGAAGATCTTCCTCGTCTCTCGTTCGAGTCTGTCGCGATCTCCCGGGTGTATCTCGCCAAGGAGATCCAGATGACCGTCGTAGGCATAGTATCCTTGGGTTCGGGATGGGCCGCGTCGACCCGGGAGGATCGCGCGGTGTCCGTCGGCCGAGCGGTCGAGCCACCAGAACTGGAACGGTGCTCGGGTTGCCAACTCGAGGAGTCGCTGGCCGACCCGTTGACTCCAGCGCGCGGCGTGGACGACGCGCATGCGTCGCGTCTGCTCGGCGGTGACCAGGAGGGAAGCGCCTATGCCGAGCATGGCGGCCAGGGACACCAACTCGTCTGCGCCCGATTTCCAGACCGCCGCATGACTCATGACCGCGCCCGAGCACAGCAGAGCGGCCCCTCCTTGGGCTCGGAGGCTCCAAGGTAGGAACGCGCCGGTGCCCAAAGCCAGGATTGCCGCGGCCATTGGCGTCGTCGAAGGCTCCCTCAAGGTCGTGAACAGGACAGAGAGGATGCCGACGCATGCGGCTCCGACGGCGCACCGCGTAGTCGGCCAGCGTCGTGTGGAACCCCATGCCAGGAGCAGAATCACTACATGTACGGCTTGGCCGGGCAGGCGCTCGCGCGCGAGCGTGGAGTCACCCCAGAGGTTGACGGCACTGAACAGGAAGGCGAGCAGAACGCAGGCCAGGAGGCCGAGCCGCACGCGCGCGAGCAGCTTCGCCGGCCCCTCTGCGTCGGATCTCGTCGTCGCGACCGTGGGTTGGTCGATGCGGGTGGCTTCTCGTCGGTGAAGTCCGGTGCTCTGTTTCTTCGGATCGTGGGACACGGCTAAGTCGTCGATTCTACCTCGGGCGTGCGGACTGTACTAGCTAGGTAGTAGGCCGGCGTGTCGGTTGGGATGTGTACTAGGCTGTGCCACTCGGGGCTCGTGGCACTCTCGGTTCTCCTGGCGGTGCAGCGGCAGATCGGCGCGCCGCGGAGTAGTGCCCTCGCGGTTCGTGTCGCGCAGCAGCCGCTTCTTCCCGGCCTCCAGAAAGCCCGTCATCGACCGGTAGTAGAGATTCGGGGCCAGACTCTCTGAGGTGGACCCTAGTTGGGGAACGTTCGACCCGTATGTCGGGCAGAGTCGCATTCCGTTGTAGGGCCCCTGCCCCCCCTTTCGGTAGGGCCTCCGCGGCTCGTGCTCCCCCTTGGCCAACTGCCGAGATTTCGGGGCGGACTGTAGGGGGAATTCCGACACGACAAGTAGCGAGCATCCGACAGAGCGATGGCGCCGACTCACATAGGGTCCGAGATGTCCAATGAAGGACCGAAGCGAGGAGAGTCCCTGATGAGATTCGCGCGCATCCTGGTCATCGCATGCATGATGCTGTCACTCTCGACGACCGTACTTGGCGCGGATCAGACGATTCGCGGAAAGTCCCTCAAGGTGGTCGAAGGGGTCGCGGGCCAACCGTCGACGCGTTCTCTTTTCGCGAGAGCCAAGGAGGCGGCGAGTGCGAACTCCCTAGTGGGTGATCCATTGACCCACGGTGCGACGCTGCAGGTCGTCCTCGATGGCGCAGCGCCGTCGTCGCAGACCTTCGATCTTCCCGCAGGGCTCGACGCGCGCGGGCGGCCGTACTGGTACCCGACGACGGGTGGGTTCAAGTACCGCGACCGTGACGGCGAGAACGGAGCCGTGTCGAGGTTCAGCATGCGCCAGAACGCGTCCGGGTTGTTCTCGATGCGTGCCAAGCTCCAGGGGAGGAAGGGGCCGATCGAGTTCACTCCGCCGGGGTTGGGCGGGGAGGGCTACGTAGTGTTGGATCTGCTGGGAGGTGGGGATCGGTACTGCGTGTACTTCGGTGGAGAAGGGGCGAAGATTCGGGGCACGGACCAATCGCTCAGGGTGACGAACCCCGTGGCCGAGCAGTGTCCCGGGTGTACGACTCCGCCGGAAGTCACGGACGGGGACGGATCGAGCTGCATCGGAACGCCGAACGGCGAGCCGTGCACGACTTGGACATGTCAAGCACCCCTTCAGAAGACGGGCAGCGATCCGGTGTGCGAGGGGAACGGCGGCTGGGCTGGATCCTTCCGATGTGCGCCGTCGTGCGCGGCGGGTGATTGCGAGGCGGTGTTCGCGGAGCATTCCACAGAGATCCGGTCGACTCTCGCGCAGGGCGACAGCCTGCTGATCGACCTTACTGACAACCTCCTAACAACCCGACAACAGCTCGCGGAGGAGCTAGTCCTTCCTGACCCCGATCCAGTGGTCGTGAGCCGCCTCGAATCAGAGATCCTGGGCTTCGAGACTCGGATTGTCGACACCGAGGCCTTCCTCGCGCTCCTCAGAGCCCAGGAGCTCCTTGTGTCCGCGGATCTGATGCTGTGCTCGGGGCACACTACCGCCTGCACGGAGGGAGCCGCTACGGCACAGAGCTGCGGGGGCTTGATCACGTGCGCCGATTGCTCGTGCGCGATCGCGCCGTGACCGGCCGTGGGTTGAGCGCCTTCGATTCCCCGCGGTCGCAAACGTACGTGGTCCCAACCGTCATCTTGCCGAGGGTTTTTGGCGGAGGTGGTGGCGGCAACGACCAGTTCAACGCCGTTCACGGGAGTCGGCGCGTTGTCTGAGTTCGCGGTCGCAAGGAGGCGTCCCGCCGGGACGTAGACCTTGATCGATGCCCCACCCTTCGGCATCGCGACGAACTCGTGCGCTAGCGCCTGGAAGGGGTTGGCACTCGGCCACGAGGGTCCCACCACCACCACCACCACCGCCATTCAGGCTCCGAATCCTACGCCTCCGCGCGCGCCTGGCGTCGTCGAACTCGTATTCGACGGCGCCGGCCCCTGCGGTCGCGTGAGGTGACTGGCGCGCCGGAGCTGCTCATGCACTCGCACGGCTGCCGGTATGTAGGGCCATCCTTACAACAGAATTAGAGATGACCTGACAGACCGGTCGCCTTGGCCCGACTATCTCCGAGGAACAGGCTCTCCCCCCGGCGCGAGCGAGGATCGATGCCCTAGCAGAAGAAGGAGTGCTCCGATGAGATGCATCGTCAAAGTAGCAGAGCAAGAAGGACGAACGATGGGAACTCGTCTTCGCGCGGCACCGCCACCGCCCGCAGTCCGTTTACCGCGTAGCCAAGGAGCTCACATGACCAAGGCGACCATCTGGACCCTGATCCTGAGCCTCGCGCTCACGAGCGCGGCCTTCGCCGCGACCGACGAGGAGAAGTGCCAGAAGAAGAAGCTGATCGCGCTGGGCAAGCGCGACCTGTGCCTACAGAAAGAGCGCGGGAAGGAGGTTCTCGGCAAGACGCCGGACGTGGCCAAGTGCGCCGAGATGTTCGACAAGATGATCGCGGCTGCGGAAAAGGTAGTGACGTGCCGGTGGCTGGAGAACGGCGACGGGACGGCGACGGACCTGAACTCGGGGCTTCAGTGGGAGTTGAAGACCGACGACGCCTCGATCCACGACAAGGACGACCTGTACAGGTGGAGCGTCACGGGCAGCGACCCGGACGGAGGAGCGTTCGTGGGCTTCCTTGGAACGCTCAACGGGGGCGAGGCGTTGGGCGGCGTGACCACGACGGGGTGCTTCGCCGACAAGTGTGACTGGCGGTTGGCGACCATCGAGGAGTTGGGAGACATCGTAGATTTGGCCGCGCCCGGCTGCAGGGGCGGGTCGCCGTGCACGACGATTCCGGTCGAGACCGCCTCGTCGTTCTACTGGTCGTCCTCTGCCGGCGCGGGCGGCCCGCTCGGCGCGTGGGACGTGTTCTTCGACGATGGCCTCCTCGGCTTCGGCAACAAGGGCTTCCTCGGCTTCGTCCGTGCTGTGCGCGGCGGCTCGTGAGCTTGATGATTTGGTGCGCCAGGACAAGCCTGGCCGATCTCGTCATCTGAAAGGTGGTGACTCTGCGAATTGCCCGTTCAGCAGGTAGCGACCCGAGCGTGCGTCGGAGCGATCCGGCGGGCGAACCCTCGGGAAGCGAACTCGCGAGCCGTAACGCAAGTGAACCCGAATCGGCCTCGTGAATCTAGGTGAGAGTGGCCAGCCTGCCAGATGTGGTGAACCCGGCGACCTGGGCAAATAGGCCCTCCTACGGCCTGCCGGGATGTAGGGCCATCCGTACGGCAGAAGGACGAAGGGCTGACAGACAGGCTGCCTTGGCCCGGCTATCTTCGACGAAACAGGCTCTCGTCCCGGCGCGAGCGAGGATCGAGGCCCCAGCGGAAGAAGGAGTGCTCCGATGAAATGCATCGTCACAGTAGCAGAGCAAGAAGGGCGAACGATGGGAACTCGTCTTCGCGTGGCCGTGGCCGCCATCGGGCTGGCGACCGTTGTCTGCCTTCTCCCCTCCACCGAAGCTGCGCACGCCCAGGGCGTCCCCGGCGTCGAAAAGAACAAGTGCCTCGCGGGCAAGAGCAAGTGCGTGAGCAAGAAGCTGGCAGGGCTGCTCAAGTGCCGGGAGAAGTGCCAGAAAAGTCCCCTCAGGTGTGGGCAGGCGCAGACCGACTGCGAGACGAGGGTGATGGCCAAGTTCGATGGCGGCGCTGAACCTGCGAAGGGCTGCTTCGCCAAGCTAGAGGCGAAAGCAAACCCCGCGAAGCCCGACTCCGTTTGCACGACGACGGGAGATGCCGCGGCCATGGAGGCAGAGGTCGACGCCATCGCAGCCGACCTCCTGGCCAAGTTGGAAGGGATTCCCGCGCCGACATGCGGTGACGGGGTCGTCAATCTCGCCGGAGAGCACTGCGACGGTGCCGATCTCGGCGGGGCCTCGTGCGCCTCCATCAGCCATCCCCCCGGCTCCTTGGGCTGTGACAGCTCGTGCAGATTCGACGCGACGCTATGCGATTGCCCTAGTGGAGGGGCCCCGGTCGCGGGTGGCTGCTGGTTCGCTGCGGCCCAGGGGAAAAGTTGTAGCGAGGCGTGCGCCAACCAGGGGCTCGCGTATGATGACGCGACGCGAGACAGTGCTGGAAGCGGCGGTACGGACGCGAATTGCGGCGCGGTCGTTAGGGCATTGTTTTCTCCCCTCCTCCCCCCAGCAGCAATACCGTTGTCGTGCCCCGCTGGGGCCGGCCTCGGGTGCTTCCAGACGCTTGTCAGGGGCGTCCCATACCGATGCGTCTCACCCGAGACCACCGCCGAGGCCGCCGAGGACTTCATTGACATCATGGATGGCTTCGCCGACGACTTCGTTACGCGCGCGTGTGCCTGCTTGTGAGCCCACGACGGCCACCGCGCCGGAACCCAGACCCATCCGCGCGCCCGCTGTACGGCAAACCCTACACGAGAGGCCGGCCGCGCCCGGCAGACGTCACGGGGGCACTCTGGTACTTGACGGTGCAGTGCCTTCGGCCGGTGCTGCCCGTGGTGGTGCTGGCGGGGGGGCTGCTGGCCATACCGCTCGTCGGCTCGGCAGGTGCGGGAACGCCTCAGTTCGTCTCCAGCACCAACCGCTTTGGCCTCTCGGAGGTCGGCTCCAACGCCGTACCGGCCGTGGCGGACGTGGATGGCGACGGTGATCTCGACGTCCTCATCGGCGAAGAATCCGGCAACCTCATCTTCTTCGAGAACACGGGAACGGCGAGCGCGCCGGCATTCGCGCCCGCCATCGAGAACCCCTTCGGTCTGACTGGCGTGGGGGCGAACGCGACGCCGGAGCTGGCAGACCTCGACGGCGACGGTGACGCCGACGTCCTGGCTGGCAACCTTGACGGCGACTCGCTCTTTTTCGAGAACACGGGGACGCCGAGCGTGCCAGCGTTTGCCCCGCCCGCCACGAATGCCTTCGGACTCGCCCCTGTCGGAGTCTTCCGCTTCCTCAGCGTGCCAGCGCTGGCGGACGTCGATGGCGACGGCGACCTCGACGCGCTCATCGGCGACAACACTGGTGATGCGCAGTTCTTCGAAAACACGGGTACGCCGACCGCGCCCGCCTTCGCCCCGCCCATCACAGACCCCTTCGGCCTCACGAATCCGGGCACCGGCTCGAGAGCCCCGTCGGCGCTGGCGGACATCGATGGCGACGGTGACACCGACGCGCTCTTCGGTCACCCGGACGGCTCGACGCACTTCTTCGAGAACACGGGGACGCCGACCGCCCCCGCCTTCGCGCCCTTCGCGCAGAACGCCCTCGGTCTCGTCGACGTCGGGGAGTTCTCTCAGCCCGCGCTGGCGGACCTCGACGGGGACGGCGATCTCGACGCCCTGATCGGCGAACGCGATGGCCAGACGGTCTTCTTGGAGAACACGGGAACGGTACTCGCGCCCACGTTCTCGTCCGCGTTTGTGAATCCCTTCGGCCTCGTGGGCATCAGCCTGGCGGTCAAGCCCGCGCTGGCGGACACGGACGGGGACGGAGACTTCGACTGCTTGATCGGCGACGCCGACGGCCGAGCACACCTCTTCTCGAACACCGGGACGGCGAGCGCGCCCGAGTTCGGCTTCCTCACCCTCGATGTCTTCGGGCCCGCTGGCAGCACCGAGGCCGTGCCCGCGCTGGCAGACCTGGACGGCGACGGTGACCTCGACGCGGGGGTCGGCTACCAGGACGGCTCCACGTCCTTCTTCGAGAACATCGGGACCGCAAACACCGTGCTATTCGACCCGACTCCCTGGTTCCTGCTGGCCGACGTCGGCGACCGGGCCGCGCCGGCCCTCGTAGACCTTGACGGCGACGGCGATGTCGACGTCATCGTCGGCAACGATGCCGGGGGCACCCTGTTCTTCGAGAACACCGGGACGCCGACCGCGCCCGCCTTCGCGCCCGCCGCGCCGAATCCGTTCGCCCTGACGAACGTCGGCGCCAGCGCCGTACCTACCTTCGTCGACCTGGAGGGCGACGGTGACCTCGACGCCTTCATTGGCAACGGCGCCGGCGACACGCTCTTCTTCGAGAACACCGGAACGCCGACCGCGCCGGCGTTCGCGCCCGCCATCACGAACCCCTTCGGCCTCGCCGACGTCGGCAGCGAGGCCGCGCCGGCGCTGGCGGACCTAGACGGCGACGGTGATCTCGACGCCCTGATCGGCAACAGGGAGCCCGCCCCGGCCGGTCCTGGCACTGGCGCGTTCCTCTTGTTCGAGAACGTCGATGTGTCGCCGCTGCCCGGTGCCGCGTGCGCGCCGGTGAAACCAGTCGAACCATGTAGCGGGAGCTTCCCAGAGGGGGTCCTTCTCGTGCAGGAGCGCACGGCCGGGAAGGAGAAGCTGAAGCTCCAGCTCAAGAAAGGGCCCGCGCTCGTGCAATCCGACTTCGGCGACCCGACCGTCGCAGGCGGCACCACCTACAGCCTCTGTTTGTACGACGACGTCGGGGCGCTGGTGGGCGAGCTCGCGATCGCTCGCGCCGGGGACCTGTGCGGGACCAAGCCCTGCTGGAAGAGCCTCGGGCGCATGCCCCCCGCCGGCCGGGGCTACGCATACAAGGATACGGCCGCCGCTTCGAGTGGCGCGCGCGGCGTCAAACTGACGGCCGGGGACGCGGGGAAGTCGAAGGTCGTGGTCACGGCGGCCAACAATGCGGCCAAGGGTCAGACGGCACTCCCGACTGGCATCGCTGCGGCCTTGGCCGGCACGACGAGCGTCGAGGTGCAGCTCTCGAGCACGGTCGGGCCGTGCTTCTCGGCGACCCTCGGCGAGATACAGAAGCAGGAAACGCTCCGTTTCAAGGCGAAGTAGGCCCGCACCGGCTCGCCGGAAGCGCCCTTGAGCCTCGGTGTCGCGGCTGCGACCAGCTCCGCGGGGGACGGAGCGCGGCGATCGCGTGACGGAGAAGAGCCAGAAGAGCTTTGCCGATCCGGACGCGCAGATGATGAAGACGAGCGACGGAGCATTGACGTATGCGTACGACGTGCAGGCGGCGGTGAGCGATGACGGATTGATCGTGGCGACTAGGCACACGACGGACGTGAACGACATGGGACAGCTCATCCCGATGGTCGATGAAGTCGAACGGAACACGGGCGAGTCTGCCGGGACGGTGCTGGCCGACAATGGCTACCTCACCGAGAAGAATCTGCAGACCATGCGCGCGGGTGGCCAGAAGTGCCTGGTGGCAGTGGCCCGCGAGTTTCGACGGCCGAATCGGTGGCCGAAGGGGGCGGAGACGCGACGGATGCATCTGATCCAGCGATTACCGTGGGCGCAGAAACTCCACGGACGACGCAAGACGCAGGGAGAGCGACAGTTTGCCGAGACCAAGCAGGCGATGGGCTTCCGGCGACACGCACTAGGAGGCCGGGAGAAGACGGCCGGCCAGTGGGATCTGGTGGCGGCGGCGTACAACCTGCGGCGGCTCTACGTCCTGGGCCAAGCGATGGCATAGGGAGACAGCCGTCCAGAGCGATTTTCTGGCCCGTGAACGCTCCGGCGACGCCCGCCATACGCTCGCACTGCCGATCAACTGACGTTTCCGCGGAAAGGTCCTTCACTCCCGGCTTGACCCGTCGCAGATTGCGAGCCTTGAGTCAGCCTCCTAGGTGTTGTGGGGCGCATTCGGGAACACGACCTTCACCACCGCCCCCTCCTCCTGGCTGACTTCCACGGAGCACACACCGCCCGCCAATTCAGCTCGTTCGCGCATTCCCAAAATCCCGAAGTGAGATCGGCTTTGGTCTGGCCCTTCCGGGCTCACTCCGTTGTTCCAGACTCGGAGGGTGACGACCTTACCATCGCATGCCAGCCGAAAACTGACGTCACGCGCGTGGGCGTGGCGGTGGATGTTTCTCACTGCCTCCTGAGAAATTCGGTAGAGAGTCGCATGAAGCGCTGGCTCGATCGGTGCTTCGACATCGAGGCGAAACGTGGCAGAAATCTGGGAACGCTTGAGTGAATTCTGGACCATCTCGACCAGCTTCGGTACGAATTCCTCGCGGGGAAGATCCGGCAAGCGGAGAGTCTGGATGAGATCGGCCGTGGCCCCCTCCATGCGATCGATTATGGCCTGCATCTCCGAGAAATCGATGTCCTCTCCAGGGGCAAGCAGGGTGACTGAGTGCATCTGGAGTCGCAATGCGAAGAGTGCCTGCCCTAGATGGTCATGTAGGTCCCTCGCAATGCGCGCCCGCTCGATTTCTTGCGTGCCGGAGATGCGCTTGGCCAACATTAGGAGGGCTTTGGTTCGGTCGACGACGCGGTCCTCGAGCTCCTCCTGCCGGACGAGCAGCTCAGCCTGGGCGGCCTCCCTCCGTGAGACCTCTTCCTCGAGCGCCAGCTTCGCGGCGAACTCGCTCCGGGCGGCGCAGTAGTTGAACTGGCCGATGTACAATCCACCGACGATGCCGAAGAGGACCATCAGCATCGCGGTGTTGTTGAAGAGTGGATGATGGACAATCGTGGGCTCCGCCCAGATGAAGACTCCGAACCACAGAATCCCGAGAAACCCATGGAAGAGGAAGCGCTGGCCGAAGGTCATGAGGAGGACGGACGTGAGCAACGGCCCAACGAACAGCAGGTAGAACCATGGCTGTTCCAGCGCGGGAGTGATCCCGGCGGTCTGAATCACCAGGTTGTAGGTCAGGACCGCCGTTGCGATGACGGCCAATGCCTGGGCGTGATCTCGACACCACGGCACGAGGAAAGTCGACGCGTAGAGCACGCTGCTAACGAGAAGGTACGACTTCCGCCACTGACCGAGGCGCACGAGGAGGCCCTCGGGTGCGCCGGGTAGCAAGACTGACTCGAACGGCCAGAGCACGAGCGTCGAGCCTATGACGAAGACCGCCATGGCCCGAAAGACCCGGAGAGAATGCGCACGCAGGTAGTCGCGGAACCCAGCCGCCTGAGAACTCGTCAGGGGAACCGGGATCAGACCCAGCTTCAGTAAGCTGGATGGGACCCCCGTGGGCGCGCGTCTCATAGGACCACTTGAGTTTATGATCTGCTTCGTGCATCGATCGCAAGCGGATTCGCCGGCGACTCGGCTGCGGATTGTACCAATTAGCCTGTTGTCGATCGTGAGAAAGCGCGCGCATTCGACCGTGCGGGAGGGCGGGACGTACGAATCGGAAAGACGAACAGAATTGAGGCTCTTCGCCGTTTCGTGTGCGCGTCTTCGTAAAGGAATCGACGAAGATCACTTGCAGTACGGATGGGGTTGGCCGTCGCTCATCTGAGCTTGAGGACGAGGCGTCGTTCGTCACGCATGCCACGGGCGCGGCGTAGGATGGCTTTGATGGTGGTGTTCAATCCCTCGACGACACCGGTTGGCGGCGAAGAGCAGGTGCAGCTCACGGCGCTTGTCGCGGGCGAGGTTCTTCCAGCGACGCAGCAGGAGCCACCGCTTGCCGCGCCCGTACTGACGCATCACGTCCCGGGCACGGAGAAGAACTCACTGCGCCGCATCTCGTCCATGGCTCGGGAGGCGTGCTGGAGGACGTGAAACTTGTCGTAGACGATCTCGGCGTTCGGAAGCTTCTCGGCCACGGCGTTCACGTAGGGGCGGTGCATGTCGGTGCACACTGCCTCGACCGCCGCCCGCTGGTGAGCGTCGAGGCTGACTTCGAGAAGCCCTTCCGGCGAGGCATGGGTGCGGTCGCGGGCCATGTCGAGCACTGGACGATTCTCATGACCGCCTACGGCACCGGTCTGCGCGTAGGCGAGGTCCGCCGGCTGCGCATCTCGGACATCGATGGACCATCCAGCACCTCCTTGGGCATCGCTCGATCCGGTCTACCGTGCGCTACACCTTCGTCTCGCGAAAGGTCATGGATCGGGTGAAGAATCCGCTGGAGAGTCTCGACGGACTCTGGGATCCGCCCGAAGAGTAGCCGCCGGTGCCGCCGTGTCGTCGCGGCTCGGCACACGCCCCTCGTCCTCGTCGCGGCCTGGAAGTCGCTCACATCTTCCGTGAGCACGGGGACACGTACCGCCAGAGCCACGCTCTCTCTCGCCAGCAGCGCGACGCCATGCGCGCCATCGAGGGCTGCCGAACTCCCGTGCTCGGCGGGCACCTCGACGTCTGCAATGAGTGCGGACACGAGCGCCCCGCCTACAATTCCTGCCGAAACTGTCACTGCCCCAAGTGCGAGGCGCTACGCGAAGCTCGCTGGATCGAGCAGCGCATGGGCCGCCTCGTCCCGAGCCACTTACTTCCACGTCGTCTTCACGTTCCCTGCGGAGCTTCGACCGCTCGCGAATCCGAAACCCGCTGCCCCACCAACGCCCGACGCGCCCCGGCATCCGACCAATCCAGATCGACCGCTCCCGCAAAGCTCGAAGCGAAGTGTCGGCTCAGCCCCTGCTCGTCGACCAGCTGGTCGCGATCCCACCCCTTGAGCTCGCAGCACGCTTCGACCAGGCATTGGATCGCGTCGGAGACCAGATTGTACGTGTCCTTGACCGCTCCACGCCCCAACACCGGCGTCGTGTCGATCGCCACCGACACGTTGCGCCCGCGGCCCAGCAGCCCTGCCTCCCGGCGCGCCTGAACGCTCTTCTCGAAGAGCTTCTCGTGCGCCTCGTGCAGTACCAGCTTGGCCCGGAACAGCTGCAGCGTGCTCTTGGCGCACAGCTTCTCGTCCAGCCCGAGCCCCAAGGCGACCTTCCATCGCAGATCGTAGGCCGCGCGCTCGATCGACTCGTCGTCCGAGACCCCGTCGTGGCTCTGACGAAGCAGCGCGACACATAGCTGCGAGGGCGGCACGCTCGGGCGACCGAAGTCCTCGCGGTACAGGCCCACGAAGTCCTCGTCGCGGAACCACTTCTGGCCGTCCTTGGCCAGCATTGCGTAGAAGCTTTTCCCACCGAGGTGATCACGCAACGTGTGATCTGGTCGGGACGGGTCCCTCTGTGGCGATCGTTTCCCCAGCATACCTCACCCCCTTCTTCCTCTTTATGAAGACGGGGTAGGGCCTGGATACTTTTCGGCCGCTCGTCTAGGCCCGAATCGGGCCGGCGCCGATAGACGAGGCGGCTCGACCGAAGTAGCGTCGCCGGCACCATGGCCGACTTGCGAGCACACTTCCATCCCCGTCCGAGCGCCTACTACGGCGTGCAGATCGCAGCCCGCCGCGGCGGTGCGCGCACGCACTGGAGGCGCGCGCTGCCGATCGCGATCGTGGGCCTGCTCCTGGGCGCCTGTGGAGATCGGGGCTCGCCGGCGGGGCCGGGCGCGGCACCCGAGGAGCGGCCCGCCATGGGAGTTCTCGGAGGTCGGAGTCGACATCCTCGCCGAGAACCCGCAACAACCGAACTTCGAGGGGGCAGCCTGGTCGCCGCCGAGCTGGCGTCACCCTTCGTCCGGACGGTCGTCGGGCCCCCGTGGGACAAGATGCCGACGCCACCGACCAGGAGGGCGGGGAGCTCGCCCGACCCGGCGGCCTTCTACGAGTACGTCGCCACGAACTTCACCAAGACGCCCGGCGGCGGCGACGGATCCTTCCAGCTGCGCAACGCCAGGCGAACGATCGAGGAGAACCACGCGCACGGCGCCTCGATCGTGCTGGGCTTCTTCGGAATCCCCGAAGCCTACCGGGGCGCGAGCGGTCTCGAGAACGTGCGCGACTTCGCGGCGCTGTGGATCGCGCAGCCCCGCTAACTGGAGCTCGTCAACGAGCCTGACGTCTCGGTCGCCGCCGGCGGCGCCGGATTCGTCTCCCCGCAGACCTTGGCACCCTCGTCGTCGCGGTCCACGACGCGCTGCAGGCGCTGCGGGGCACCGCGTACGACCCGCTCGCCCAGGTCGAGGTGATCGGACCGGGCCCGCACGTGATGGCCCTCGAGAAGGACCCTTCCGGCACGATCCGCTGGTTCCGGGCGCTCAGCGCCGAGGCGGTGGCGCGCCTCGGCGCTTGGTTCGCGCGCGCCTGGAACGACACCGACCCACGCGGTCATCAGCGCAATTTTTACCGGCGGCCCCACAGCAGTCCCGTTCTCGTGCCCCGCTGGGGCCGGCCTCGGGTGCTTCATGACGGTTCTCAGGGGCGGCGCATACCGATGCGTCTCACCCGAGACCACCCCCGAAGCCGCCGTGGAGTCCATAGGCCTGATGGATCGCTTCCTCGCCGACATCCCCACTCGCATGTGTGCCTGCTTGTGAGCGCACGACGGCCACTGCGCCCGGAGTACGACTCCGCAACGGCGCGGTGCTCTCCAGTTGGAATGCAACTTCTACCGTGCGCCTCACGCGTTGGCCGCAGTTCGCTCGCTGCGCTCGCGAGATGCTCCGAGCCCAGACCGACTACGATCCAGGCCTCCGAAAGGCCGCTGCCTGAGCCTTGACGAATGGTGGGGAGTCCCCCCCCAAGGACGCGGAGACGAGCGGTGGAGTTCTCGACATTGAGTACGACGAAGTAGGAGAGGGCAGACGGCCCTTCGCGTTGGTGCACGGGTTCACCGGCTCCCGCGACGACATCGCCGACGTGATCGAGCCGGTGGGGGATTCCGTCCGCCCGGCTCGTCGTCATTGTAGATGCACACCACAGCCCGCAGATCGAAGCCCGCGGAGCGTGCCCGCGGCTGCGACGAATGAAACCTGTTGACCACGTCGCCGTCATCGCGATGAGCTTGGCGGCCTGCTTGGCTACGGGATGAACGGATCGCATCCCGGGTCACGCAGCGCCGCGACGAAGTGGGCAGCGCCGCCGACGAACATCGCGTTGGCCGCGCCGCCGAGACCGCTGGGACGCGCTGGTTAGGAACACCGAGGGCACGCCGGCCTGAGGAGGTTCGAATGATCACCCGGCGCTTGTCCGAGGAGCAGGCTGAGAGCCGCGGTGTCGAGTGTCGACACCTCGGTGGCCCGACTCGCTGAATCGACGAGGTGCGGGCCGCCGGTTTCGGCGCCGGTCAGGGCCGTGGGGTCTGCCAGCGAAAGAAGAAGGGACGTGCCGCATCTCGCACGCTCCCGAAGCCCTGGGTGGGGCAGGCTCCGCCATATTTCTGCTCTTGCTTGCTGAGGCGTTTCGGCAATTTGGCTGCTGCAGTTGTCGAGCGGCAGAGCGCGCTGGAGGAGATCTGGAGTCTTCGCGACCCTCCCGGGCGCCTGCAGAGCGTTTCTTGTAGCCCCCGGCCGCATGCTCCTTTCCGAGTTCGGACCTCTGGCCATCGGCCGCCGCGCCATCGCGACGCCCGCGGCCAACACGGAGAGGCCTACCCAAGAACGGAATGTCAGAGTCGATCGCAGCATCAGGGTCTCCCGTCGTCGCGGCGGTCCGGCGGGACGGACACTGCCCGTCAGGAGGTGTCGTCCGTAGGGCAGCTCTCAGCTCTCTCGGACCGGCCCCTAGCGTTGCTATAACGGAATGCGCCTGTCGGCGGTTCTCGCTGACTCGCGATACGCTGTCCTACGGGACGAAGCGTAGGAAGCCCTGGAGCACCGTGCCCTGGTGAAAGACGAGGCCAATGGAGCCGTCGGCCGGATCGCGTCCCCCGGTCACACGGAGAGGCGTGGCGCTCGTCGAGGTGCTCGCCGCGCCACTGATTTCGTTGGGTTTTTGAGGATCGACGCCGCGGCGTGCGACGGTGTTGGTCAAGCGGGTCGTTTCCGGGGTCGGGCTTCCGCCCGCCACGAAGGTGAGGCTGAGTGCGCCCTGCTGAGCTAGGGTTTCGACGCCGGCTGCGTCGGTGAGCCGGGCCACCAGCATGGCCGCGTCAGCGATGATCTGATCGTTCGCGCCCGTCGAGTCGACCCAGAAGGACACGCTACGGTCCAGGTGGAAGAGGGCGGTGGGACCGAAGGTGGCGACGACCGTCGTGGCCGCGGCGGGCGTAAGGACGCACGAGCCGGTGCCATCGCACGCCGACCACCCGATCAGGCCCGTACCTGCGGGGAGCGCGGCCGTCAGCGTGAGCTCGGCTCCATGGGCGAAATTGGCATCACAGGCCGTCCCGCAGTCGATCCCGACGGGAACGGAAGTGACGGTGGCATCGCCGGTACCCGCCTTCTGGACCGCAACCGGAGTGTCGGCGGTCGCGAACGTGCCGGTGACCGTCGTGTCCGCGAGGAGATCGACGACACAAGGCTGCGTACCGTGGCATCCCCCTCCTCTCCATCCGGCAAAGACGGACGGGGCACTGGGGAGCGGGGTCAACGTGACTCGCGTGCCGGGGACGTAGCCGGAAACACAGAATGGAGAGCCGCACGGGATCGCCTCCGTGCCTGAGGGGTGGGCTTGTACCTGTCCGTCCACCGTATTGACCGACAGATTAACGATAGACACGAACTTGGCGTCGATCGTCGTCGGCGCCTGCATCGCTTCGGTGCATACCCCGGTTCCCGTACATCCCCCGCCCGCCCAGCCTGCGAACGTGGAGTGCGGGGCGGGAGTCGCAACGAGTTCGATCCGCCCGCCGAGTCCGACGTTCGCTTGGCATACGGTGCCGCAGTCGATTCCGGAGAACACCCCACGGACGGTCCCGCTTCCGTTCCCCGATTTGGTGACGGTGAGGGGCAACAGAATCTCTTCGAAGGCAGCCCGCACCGTAGTGTCCGTTGCGAGATCGACGACGCAGGTGGAGGTTCCGGCGCATGGCCCGCTCCAGCCAAGGAATCGTCCGCGTACGGACGGGCGCGCTTCGAGAGTGACCCGTGCGCCGTGGGGGAAGTGCGCCGCGCAGAACGGGTCGCAGGTGATTCCGCCGTCGGGACTAGTCGAGACGACCGCCCCGTAGGCTGCG
This sequence comes from Deltaproteobacteria bacterium, assembly GCA_029262355.1. Lineage (GTDB taxonomy): Bacteria > Desulfobacterota > Binatia > UBA12015 > UBA12015 > VGTG01. The sequence goes on along the minus strand of JAJCZO010000442.1, from coordinate 10,196 downwards.
CCGCTCAGGTCTACCGACAACTCGGGGCCGTCGAAGACTGCCCCCACCGTCATGGCGCTCTGGATCAAGAATTCGCAGCCATCCATCGGCTGACCGGCGCAGTCACCGGTCCAGCCCGACCAGATGGAGCCTGACATAGGAACGGCGCGGAGGGAGATCCGCTGCCCCACCTTGAAGCTCTGCTCGCAGGTCCCACCGCAATCGATACCGGCCGGTGTAGAGGTCACCGCTCCCATTCCTGTGCCTGGCTTTGCGATTGTGAGCGCCGCGAGTGTGCTGAAGATGGCGGTCACACCCGTCACGGGAGCGTCGATCTGCTGGATACAATCGCCGTTCGATTGCGGGCCGGTCCCGGGACCGACTTCGTGACAGCCTTCCCAGTGGGAGAACGCACCGCCGGTTTTTGCGACGGGGGAGAGGGTCTCGACCGCGCCGGCGTACGCGGGAATGGTGCACGTTGGGTCGCACACCGACGTAGTCCCAACCTTGATCGTGCCTAGGGCCTCGGGCCCATTGTCTGATTTCGCGGTCGCAACGAGGCGTCCGGCCGGGAGGTAGGCCTTGATCGATGCTCCATCGTTCGGCATCGCGAGGAACTCCTGCGCTAGCGCTTGGAACGGGTCTGGACACTCGGCCACGAGGGTCCCGCCACCGCCGCCGCCGCCGCCATTGAGGCTTCCGTGAACGGCGTCGAACTGGCCGTTGCCGCCGCCACCTCCGCCTCCGAATCCTCCGCCCCCGCCCGCGCCTGGTGTCGTCGAACTCGTAAAGACGGCGCCGCTCCCTCCCACGCCGGATCCGAGGGCCTTGGCATCCGCAGCCGAGAGATTCCGGAAGGCGATTGGCGTCGGGTTGTCGGTCGCGATTCCTCCTGTGCCGCCGACGCCATTTCCCCCGGCTGATCCACCGCCGGTGCTGCTGTCGATGTTCTGACCTGGCGCGCCACCCATGTCGAGGCCGCCGGCTCCGCCATTGTGGTGGCCGGCCCAGCGAATCCCATCGACGCCCCGGCCCGCGGCCGCACCGGTCATGACACACGCGACGGACCCCCCCGCGCCACCGGCGAGCCCGCTCTGCGAGAAGTCGTCGGCCCCAGAGCCCCCGCCCCCGCCGCCCGCAAGTCCGAGGAGGCGGTCCACGGTGAACGGGATGGGGCTCATGGCCAAGAACGAGGATGCACCGCCGCCGCCCGGATCTCCGGAAGACGGGGCTGGAGAGTGTTCGGCGATGCCGTACGTCGCTTGTCGCGTGCCGTAGCGCGTCTCGAGTTCATGGAGGGTCTCAACGAAGACCGCACGCCCCCCTGTTCCGGCGGCCCCGCCCGGATTTTTCTCGATCGGCGAATGCGAACCACCGGCCTGGCCCGCTCCCCCCGTGATCACGAACACGAACGGGACGAACTCGGCCTGTGCGGACAGACCGAGACCGGTCGGAAGGTCGATAAGATCGACTTCGCTGCACGCATCGAGGAACGTGCAAACGCGTTGTGGCAATGATCCGACGGACGGGGTCTCGGAGCAGCTCACGCATCGCGGTGCGCTTGCGCCGCGCAAGGCACCGGATTGCGCCGTCTGGTGGGAAAGCACGTGGCCTCGGATCGGGGAGAGATCGTCCGTCGGTTGGCACGGTGAACCACGGCGCTCTTGGACGTGGCGCCAGCGGCGCTCGAACTTCGCATGGCAGGCATAGAAAGCCGGGGGAGCATCACCGGCCTCTGCTTCGGCGTCGAAGAGGCAGCGCTGGTAGCGGGCGATCACGCGGAGTTTGTTTGCCGCACAATGCCTCCCGAGCCCACCAGCCGAGAGCCCTGCGCGCAGGGCGGCGGCGTGGTCCGTCAGTCGAGATACGAGCGATCCGATCGACTCACCACTCGGACACCTCTCGCCGCCGCGTCGTAGGATCCGCTCCCAGTCATTCGTCGCGGTACGCTCGCACCGGGCAGTGTTGGGCGCGGTCTCGTGGGCGAGGGCTCTCGCTTCGGCCTTGAACCAACACTGGTGGAGCCGTCCCTGCGCCCGAAGCTGCTCGCCAAGGCACCGAGAGGGGGGCGCTTTGCTGTGCACCGGTGGCGCGAGGGCGCACAGGAGAAAGAGACTCGTCAGGAGTGCCGTCCGGCCGCGACTCATCATGGGGGGAAACCTACTGGGCCGTGACGTCGACGCGAAGGCCGGAGGGACCACCCTGGGTTCCGGCTGCGCCGGGCAGCCCGAGCACTGTGACGACCCCCTCGGTGAGCAGAGTAGTCGTTCCCAAACGAACGATCCCCACTGAGGGGCCGCCGCCGCCGTCGCCGCCGCGTCCGCCGTCGCCGCCGCGTCCGCCGTCGCCGCCGTCGCCACCGGGCCCGCCGAGATTGTCTTCGAACAGTAGGACGCTGCCTATGCCTCCGGCCCCGCCCAGCCGACCCGCTTCGCCGAGTTTGCCGGCACCGCCGCTCCCGGCTGGACCCCCGTCTCCAGTCTCAATGAGCGTGTCGACGAGGCGGACGGCGCTGTCGAACGCCCAGATACCGAACGACCCGCCCCCGCCGCTGCCGGCGGTGCCCCCGGGGCCGCCTCGGCCGCCAACGCCGCCTCCGCCGCCGGCGCCGCCGTAGGCGTCGCAGCTGGCTTCCCCTAGGCCGCGGCTGTGTCCGCTACCTCCTCCTCCTCCTCCTCCGCTCCCGCCGCTGCCACCCGCGGCTCCGGCGTGGCCGTTGGCCGCGACGTACGCAGTCGTGCCGCCACCGAACGGCGTGCCGTGATCGCCCAGGGCGCCGTCGCAGCCGTCCCCGCCGGAGTTACCGGGAGACGCGGCGTTGGGCTGATCGAGATGGCCGGCTGGTTTCGCGCCACCTGCGCCGCCGCTGCCGCCGGATGCGATCCGTGAGATGCTCCCATCGGGAGCGCATCGCGCGAGAGTGCCGACGGTGCCTCCCCCGCCATCGGCGCCCGCGGTGATGCCCTTCGCGGTGGCACCGCCGGCCCCCCCGCCGAGAAGGCCGAACGAGCTTGGGGTGCCCTGCACTGGCTTGGCGCACGTCGCGCAAAGACCGCCATCGTCTTCGCAGCCGTTCCCGCCCGCCGTCGCGAACTGGAATGGCTCTAAGGGGAAGTCTGGCGTGCTTCCGTCTGCCCCCGGGCCGCCGTCGCCGGCAGCGATGCGGGATTTCTCGATCACGACTCCGGCCGAGCCCGCCAACCGGACGCCGTAGGCGCTGTCGCCCGGTCCGGTTGCGGCGGCTGCTGAGATGTTCAGCGTGTGGAGGGTCACGTCGGACACGGCCTCCCCGAGTACCGCCGTGCTGCCTCCTTGAATGATCGCGGGGACTCCGCTGAAGCCCCAGCCCTGGGCGGCGTCGAAGCCGCCGGCTACGTCGACGTCGCTCTTCAGGAGGAGGCTCTCATTGTATTCTCCCGTGGAGTCCACGAGCACGACGGTCTTTCCCTCGGCGACAGCTTTGTCGATCCCGGCCGTAATGCTGTTGAGCGGATCGCTTGGCAGGCCCGTCCCCGTCGCGGTTCCTAGGGCCGCCGAAACGAAGACTCCGTCTCCTGGGACGACCTCATAAATTGCCTCGAAGATGTCGTCCGCCAACTGGTCGGCCGCCGCCCGCAGGCAGCTCGCCGCGCCGCTCGCGTCGCCGGAACACGTGTCGAGCGATGCGATCGTCGCGTCGCCACATAGGACGGCCCGGCGCTCGACGCGGAGGAGGCTCTTGGCGACTCTGTTGCGTGGGTCCGTCGTGTTGTCGATCCCCCGGCAGTCGCGGCCGCTCGGGGTGCGATCCTCTTGGAGCTGGCAATTCCGTTGGACGTCCATGCGGGCTCCCGCGTAGTGTCCGAGCGCCTTGCCGAGCGCGTCTTGGCAGCGCGTGGCGCCGCGGCCCACCACGGGCTCGATCGGCGGAGTGCCGTAGGCGGCCGAGGCCATCGTCGTTGCCGCGTCTTCGGCGACACATGAGATGCATGCAGCCAGCCCCTTTTCACCGAGTAGTGGAACGTGCCGACAGCTACCCGGACAGAAGAGATATCCGCGCGCCTGAGGCGGCTCGAGGCCGCTGCATCGCTTCAGAGCCTTCTTTGCGAGCGAGACGCGCGACTTCTCGAGGGCGACCCGGCCCGGGAAGAGCGGATCTTCCGGGTTGCTGCAATCTACGCCAAGTAGCGTTCCGCGCATCACCGCGGAGAAGCAGCGCCGTTTGTGGTTCGTCGCCTGCGTGACCAATCTTCTCGCGCCGCTGGCCAGTGACGCCCGACAATCAGCCTCGGCCGCATGGGCGGGTGGGGTCGCGAGGCCGGCAACGACGAACGTTAGGGTGAACAACGTGACAGCTTTCATCATCTCGTCCCTCATGATCCAAGGTGAACCTCTGACCCGCGCCGAGAACATCGCGAGGCGGGATTGTCCTGACGATGTCGGCTACCGCAGGGCGAGCGCCTAGTCTGTAAGTCGGGGCAGACTTCGCGCGTAGGGGGAAGGCTGACAGGCCGTTCTTCGTCTGGTGTCGGAAGATGAATCGGCGCAGAATCTCGAGGTATGCCTGACGAGCGCCGCCGCCCGGACGACAGTGGTGACGCACGTTCGGCGTAGGGCTGCTTCGTACAAGCGAGTGGTCGCGCGTCCTACAGACCAGCGTGCGAGACGCATCTACTGTGCGAAATCCATGGGGGAAGCAGAGAGCCAGGGATCGCCGGCGAGGGTTCTCGTCGTTGACCACGAGCGCATTGTCCGGGAGGCCCTTTGCGGGGCCCTATCGCGCCAGGGCGGCTACCACGTCGCGGGGGAAGCCGCCGAGTCGGCAGGGGCTCGGGAGCGCGTCGTGCGGGACCAGCCGGATCTCATGCTGCTCGAAGTTGGGCTTCCCGGGGGCGGGGCGATCGATCTGATACGCTCGCTGACAGGCGAAGGCCAACGAACCCGGATTCTGGTGCTGACGAGCGTGCCTGCGGCGGAGTGCGCGCTGCCCTCGCTCCGCGCGGGCGCGACTGGTTTCCTGCACAAGAGCTGTAGCAGTCGAGAGCTGTTCCAGGCGACGGAGCAGGTCTTGTGCGGCGAGAGATCCATCCCGAAAGACGTCATTCAGCTGGCCATGGCGAACCACTCTCAGCCGCAGGGAACTGTCGGCGTGGAGACGCTGTCCCGCCGAGAGCGAGAAGTCTTCAGTGGGATCGGCGCCGGCGAGACGGTAGCGGAGATCTCGCGGAGGCTTGGGCTGAGCCCGAAGACCATCAGTACGTATCGCAGGCGTCTGCTGGCGAAGCTTCGCTTGACGACGACGTCCCAGATCATCCGGCATGCCATAGAGCAAGAGAGCGTCGAGCCACCCTGGTCGGCACAGCTGCAGCACCGAGATCTGAGCCCGCGGGCGCGTCAGCATCCAATCGCGTCAGCATCCAATCTTGACGACGAGGCCCGTGCCGTGGGAGCCTCTGTGACTGAAGATGCCGAACCATCCTGAGCACGGTCGGCGCATCCTGCTGATCGACGATCATCAGATGCTCCGAGATGGCCTTGAGCGCATCCTCATCCTCTCGGGGGTGTGTGCGTACTGTGGCCATGCGGACAATGCGGGGGATGGACTCCATCTCGCGTTGTCCGAGCCATGGGACGTGATCCTACTCGACATCGCCCTCCCGGACCGGAACGGACTCGAGGTTCTGAAAGGAATCCTGGATCAGCGCCCCGAGTCTCGGGTCGTCATCCTATCGATGTACAGCGCTCGAGAGTATGGTTTGCGGGCCATGCATGCGGGTGCCGTCGGGTTCCTGTGCAAGGCGACCGCAGCTGCGGAGCTGGTGCAGGCAGTGAGGGAGATCGCGCAGGGCGGCCGGTACATCACAACGGAAGTCGCGGAGCTCGCGATTGAGTATGGTGCTCCGACGACGCAGCGTGCCACGCCGACGCTCTCCGACCGAGAGTTCCAGGTGCTGTGTGCGATAGGGGCGGGTATGCGGCCGAGTGAGGTCGCGTCGTACCTAGGGCTGAGCCCCAAGACCGTTGGCACGTACCGGGCGCGGGTACTGTTGAAGCTCGGCTTGTCGACGACGCCCGAGTTGATCCGGTATGCCGCGGATCGAGGCATCGCCGGCTGAGCCCGGCCTCCCTGACGAGTAGGGGGGCGTTCCTCACGGAACGAGTCGCAGGAAACCGGCCGGTCCGGCACCCTGTTGGAAGACTAGCCCGATCGATCCGTCTGTCGTGTCGAGCCCGCCGGAGATGTTCAGGACCGTGGTCCCTCCGGCCCGGGCGGCCGAGGCAGTGCCCGAGAACTCATCGGGCTTTTGAGGATCGAGCCCCCGCTGGAGCGTGGCGAGGCTGATCTGAACCGTTTCCGGGCCAGGCTGGCCGGCGGCGACCAGAGTCAGGCCCAGTGTCCCATGCTGGGTGAAGGACTGGACACCATTCGAACCGGTTCTCGTGGAGAAGAAGATCGGCCCGGCCGCCCGAAGTTGGTCCCGCACGCCATTCGCATCGTTCCAGAAGGATACCGACTGGTCGACGTGGAAGGGTGAAACGGGCACAAAGGCCGCGCTCACGGATGCGGCGCCCGTGAGGTGGAGAACGCACGAGGTCGTTCCACCACAGCTGCCGCTCCAGCCGGTGAACGCAGAACCGGAGGCAGGCGTAGCGGTCAGGGCGGCGGTCTCGCCAACCGCGAAGGCGTCGGCGCTGGTCGCGCCGCAATTGATGCCAGCCGGGGACGACGTGACCAGGCCGCTTCCTGCACCGGTTTTCGACACCGTGACGGAAACCGGTTTCCGTTCGAAGGTGGCCGTCACGGTGGCTGGGCTGTTGACGGGAGGGAAACACGGACTGGTCCCGGAGCACCCCGCGCCGCTCCAGCCGGAAAAAGTCGAGTCGGTATCGGTAACCGCGACGAGGCCTATCTGGTCTGTGCCGTCGGCCAAGCAACATGGCTGCATACGGAACCGCAGTCGATTCCGGCGGGATTCGAAACCACCCTCCCGGTCCCGCTGCCTTGCTTGGATACGGTCAGAGGAGCCGCAGCACTCTAGGCGGCGAAGATCGTAGTGTTGGCGTTTGGCCTCAATGTGCAGGGTCCGACACCGGCACAACCGCCGCCCTGCCAACCCACGAACACCCGTCCGGTGCCCGGTTTGGCGGTGAGCGTGATTGCGCCGCCCACCGCAACGCGGACCTCGCAGGGGCCCGCGCATTGCTGACCAGACGGACTGACGAAGACCTCATCCCCTGGCGCAGCTCCCTGCATCCCAATCGTGACGACTGCGACGGACGTTGCGAACACAGCGGTGACCTCGGTGGGCCCGGTCATCGGGACCGACCAGCCTGCGGAGCCGCTGCAGCCGCCGCCGAACCAGCTGACGAACTTCGAGCCCGAATTCGGGTGCGCCGTCAGGGTGACGTCGTTGCCGAACGGCAGGGTGAAGAAGCAGCTCGGGAAGCAAGCCTTCCCAAGCGGTTCGACGGCGACGGAGCCGCCTCCGCCGCCCTTCGACTGCGGTACGATGGACAGCTCCTGCGAGCTTGGGCGAATGGCGATCAAGCCATTGGCGCTCGCGGCGGCGGCGACGATCGGCTGCAGCCGGTCGGGCGCGGAGCAGCTGGCAACGTAGCTCCCACCGCCGCCGCCGCCCGCTACACCGGCGTTCGCGAGAATCGAGCCGCCGGGACTCCAGCCGCCTCCGCCTCCGCCACCACTCCCCGCGCACCCCAACGCCGCTCCTTTGCCTCCCGTGCCGGACCCCACGCGTACACCATCGGCCGCGGACAGGTTCTGGAAGCCGGCAGGGTCGACGGTGCTGTTGCACGCATTGCTGTTCTCTGTCGGAGCTGCCGCCCCCATGCCTCCAATGCCGTTCCCACCGGGCTTTCCGCTCGAGTCCGTTCCCCGACCACCGGTGCCTCCGGTCCCGGCGGTGATTCGGCTTCCGCCCTGGCCGGCATCCCCCATACCCGTGCCCCCGCCGTGCCCGCCGCCTGCCGTCGCCGGCGGTCCGGCACACGTCAGGGAGCCTCCGGCCCCACCGTCACCGCCAGGATTCTCGAAGTCGCCGTTGGAGCCGGCGCCGCCGCCGCCGCCGGCGATCCCCATCACCGAAGGCAGGCCAAACGGGACGGGTCGCGCTGCGAGAAACGTCGAGTCTTTCCCAAGTCCGAAGCGTAACCCACGGCCTGCGAACTTGGGGCCGGTCGTTCCATTGTGACTAGATTGGTCCCGTGGCCGGGGTGGCTGCCCCTGTTCGTGCTTGTATGCTGGCAGCTCCTATTCGACGAAGCCCTACGAGGATCTGACAGGATGTCCGAAGCGAACATGGCCCTCATGCGAGAGTTCATTCAGGTGGTGCAGAACGGCGCGCACGACGTGGAGGCGATGGACCGCCTTTTTTCTCCGGACTTCGTCAACTACGACATCCTCCCGGGGCTTCCGAGCGATTTGGAGGGAAGCAAGGAGCTGCATCGGAGGCTGTTCCGCGGGGTGCCAGACATGAAGACGGTCGTCCACCACATGGCGGCCGACGGATCGAAGATCTGGACGTACAAGACGTGTTCGGGCACTCACACCGGGGAGTTTCTGGGAATTCCAGTCACCGGTCGTCAGGTGGCGTGGAAAGTCATCGACATCATGGCCATCCGCGACGGACGGATCACAGAGCACTGGGGTGTTTCGGACATCGGCGCGCTCCTGGTCGCCCTGCGCGCGGGCGCGTAGGGCCGGCCCATGTGCCTTGGAGCGTGCCCCAGAAGTCGGTGGGGGATGCCTCACTCGCGCCGAGCCGGGGCTAGCTAGATTGCGATCAGTCGGCACGCGCGGCGCCAGGCCGGCCGCCACGACTCGCATCCCAATCTAGAGTTGAGATTCCTGGTGATAGGCTGTGCCCGCACCGCGCTCGAAGAGGGAGGCGACCGCGCATCAGCTCTACCGGGAGTTACGGCCCGCGGCTGGGTTCTGAGAACGCGCAGAGCGCTGAGGGCCGCGAGGCTCGGCAACTCACCCCCTGTGGCTCCCGAAAACCGGATCGTAATGCGGTTGTTGAGGAACCCTGACGGGCCGATACCTGTGGCCTCCGAGAACTCGATCGTACCGAGATTGTTGAGGAGTCCTGAGGGCCCGCTACACCGCGGGGCTCCATGGATACGGCTCTTCGCGCTCTCCTCTCGGCGCTTCCGGACCTCTTCCGCAGTTCTTTCGCGCTCCGCGTCGAGATCCTCGCGCTTCGCCACCAGCGTCTCGTGCTGGAGCGCCAGGTCGGTGGCCACAGAATCGCCCTGCACAGGGGAGACCGCCTCCTGTGGGTGTGGCTCACCCGCTTCTGGCCGGGATGGCGACAAGCTCTTGTGCTGGTTCAGCCCAAGACCGTGATCGGCTGGCATCGCCAGGGGGCACTGGGAAGCACCCGACGTTGGACAGCACCGATCCTGCGAGGGTGGGGCTCGTTCGTATTGGCGAGGTCGCGTGGCAGCGGTGGCCATCGCGCCCGCCTCCATGTACGATTGATCCGCAGCGCAGCAACTTGTCGAAGAGGGAAGGGTAGGTTCGATTGATGGTGGACGACGACACCCGATCGATGACTGGTCCCATCGGAAAGGACGACGAGTACAACGGGCCGGCCTTTCCCGCGATCGGTCTACGTGACCTTCCGCCGCTACCGACTACCGAGCTGGCGATGGCTGAGCAGGAGTTTGTTTTTGAGGGATTCTCCGAGACCGTGGATGCTTCGGTTTCGTGGCCGGAGCTGGGGGAGAAAGTCGATGCCGCGCTCTCGAGATTTGATGCGCGAGCGACGTTCGACCAGGCGGCGTTCTCAGCGGTCTCGTCCCTGGGCTTGCTGGCGCTTCGACCAGAGCGCTTCGAGTCGGACGTGCCGCTCGCTCCTCCGGCGATCGTGCGCGCCTGCGAGGCACTTCGAAGCCGTGTGTGGCAGAGCGTGGAGCGGTGGCGGGAGCAGGTAGATTTCAGCGCGGACTTGGAGGAGCGGCAGGCTGCGACGAGAAACCTGAAATCGTTGGGCGAACTGCTCGTGCCCGACGCACGGGGGAAGCGGCGGGCCGCGGCCTCACCGCATCGGATCGTTCTGTCCTATAGGATACTCTTGTTCCGGCTGCGACGCGCGCTGGCGGAGCTCGATGCGGCACCCGATTCGTCAGCGGCGAGCGTGGAGCGCGTCGCAGGCGAGAGTGGGCTCACACTCGAAATTCTTCGTGCTTGGTTGTTCCGGTCAGAAAGCTGGGTT
>JAJCZO010000441.1 GCA_029262355.1 Deltaproteobacteria bacterium | reverse complement strand
CCGAGATCGATCTCGAAGTGGCTCGACAGTGCCCGAAGCAGGGGCCGGTACGCGTCGAGGCGGCGGCCCCACGGACCGATGGCTCCGTCTTCGAGCGACCGCGTTTCGTCCGCAATCACCTTCTGGGGATCAAAGATCCTTCGAACCCCCAGTCCACTGCACCGCTCGCAAGCACCGTGAGGACTGTTGAACGAAAACAGACGTGGCTCGATCTCGGGGTACGAGACGCCGCAGTCGGGGCACGCGAGCTTCTGCGAGAACAACTGCTCTTCGAACGGCGCGTCCTTGTTCTCCTGGCGCTCGATGCGGACCAGATCACCGCCGTACCGAAACGCCGTCTCGAGGGAATCGGCGAGACGCTTCTCGATCGAGGGCTTCACCGCCAGACGGTCCACCACGACATCAATCGTGTGCTTCAGCGTCTTCTTCAGAGTGATGTCCTCACCCAGGTCGCGCATTTCACCGTCGACTCGAACCCGAGCGAAGCCGGCCTTCCGGAGGTCGAGGAGCTCCCTTTTGTACTCGCCCTTCCGATCGCGCACGAGTGGCGCCAAGACGTGTATCCGCATGCCCTCGGGCCACGACCGGACCCGATCGACGATCTGCTGCACGGTCTGCGAGGCGATCACCTTGCCGCATTGGTGGCAGTGCGGCGTGCCGACGCGCGCGTACAGGAGTCGCAGGTAGTCGTAGATCTCGGTGACGGTTCCAACCGTCGAGCGAGGATTCCGTGAAGTCGTCTTCTGCTCGATCGAAATGGACGGGGAGAGCCCGTCGATCGAGTCGACGTCGGGCTTCTGCATCTGCTCGAGGAACTGCCGCGCGTAAGCCGACAGAGACTCGACGTAGCGGCGCTGGCCCTCTGCGTAGATCGTATCGAACGCGAGCGAGGACTTCCCCGACCCCGACAACCCCGTGATCACGACCAGCTCGTTGCGGGGAATCGATACGTCGATGTTGTCCAGGTTATGCTCGCGCGCGCCGCGCACGACGATCTGGTCGGCCATGACGTCCTCTACCTCTTCGCCGTTCGGATGTACCGGGTGAGGTCCTCGCGATCGATGAGGGACAGAATCTCGAGCCGTCCGCCGGCGGGCAGGCGATAGATCAGACGCACGTCGGACGCGATACGGATGCGATAGTGCCCCGAAAGGCCTTCGAGGGGGATCGCCCGCAGGCTCGGATGCCGCCAATCCTCGGCCAATCGCACGATCTTTTCAAAGGCAATTCGCAGCACCTTGCGATCCCATGCCTTGATCGAGTCGTAAAACTCCGGGGTGAAGACAGGCAAGCTCCAGTTCGCGGGATCCGGACGAGCCTCCACCGCGGGCTCGCCACCCCCAACCGGCCGGCGGGCTTCGGCCTCGCGAAGCCGAGCCGTGAGCTTCTCGTTCTGGGCCTTCGCGTCGGCAAGCCTGTGCTCCACTGCCTGTACGCGCCGGTCTTCGCCCTCCAGCCGCCGGGTCAACCTTTCGACCTCGCCAGCAGTGCCTTCCTGCAATCGCGAGCGCATTGCGTCGCGGTCCTCGCTGGCGCGCGCCCTCGCGGTGTCGGCCTCGGCACGCGCAACGCGTTCCTGCTTGAGGAGGCGCCCCGCCTCGGCGAGCGAACTTTCGAGCTCAGCGACGCGCGACTTCATGTCCTCGGCGCGCTTCAGCGCGCGCTCCCGCCCTCGCTTCGCACTCTTGGTCTGCTTCTCGATCTGGCGCTCGACCTCTTGCGGATCTGGTACGGAAGGCTCCTCGTCGCCCGCCGAGCGCTCCACTTCCTGCTGCTTGGCGCGCTCTTCGGCGTCGTCGAATTCCGCGACGATCGTCCCAACGAGCTCGCCGGCGAGAGGCGCGGCGCTCTCGGGCCCAGACAGAAGAACGGCCCAGGCGAGATCGCGCAGAGGGTCGGCGGCACGAAGAACGAGATCGGCTACTGCCGCGCCGCCTTCATCGCTCGCCACCACCGTCGCCAGCGGTGATGGGCCGAGCTCACGCAAAAGAGCTCGATCGACTTCAGCCGCAACTTCGGCATCCGACTCGTAGAAATCGATGAGCGTCCACGCCAGCTCCCAGGCCAAGAGCTTCTCCACCCGGGTGCCTTTCGGCGCTGTGCCAAGAGCCCCGACCAACCGGCGAAGAGCCCGCTCGCGCAACGACACGACCAAAAAGGCCCTACGCTGGTCCTCGTTCAAGGGAAGAAGATACGCCAAGACCGGGCCGCTTCAGTCGTCGCCCGGCTTCCGATCACCGATCCGGCGCGCCTGCTCCGCCGCGTTGCCGAGGTACGAGTCCGGTCGCAGCGCCAGCAAGGCCGCCTTCGCGTCGTCCGGCAGAGGGAGCCCACCGACGAAGCTACGCAGGGCGGCCGCATCGATACGCTTCCCGCGCGTCAGTTCCTTGAGCCGCTCATACGGCCGATCGACGCCATAGCGCCTCATCACTGTCTGAACCGGCTCGGCGAGAACCTCCCAGGCGGTCTCCACGTCGGCGCTGATCCGATCCGCGTCGAGGTCGAGACGACCGATACCCTTCTTGGTTGCCTCGAACGCGATCAAGCTGTGAGCGGCCGCAACGCCGACGTTCCGCAAAACCGTCGAATCCGTCAGGTCTCGCTGCCAGCGAGACACCGGGAGCTTTTCCGCCAGATGGCCGAGCAAGGCGTTCGCGAGGCCCAGGTTTCCCTCCGAGTTCTCGAAATCGATCGGGTTCACCTTGTGGGGCATCGTCGATGACCCCACTTCTCCGGCAACGACTTTCTGGCGGAAGTAGCCGAGCGAGATGTAGCCCCACATGTCGCGATCGAAGTCGAGCAACACCGTATTGAAGCGGCGAAGTGCATCGAACAATTCGGCCATCCAGTCGTGCGGCTCGATCTGCGTCGTGTACGGATTCCAAGAAAGCCCCAACGATTCGACGAACTCCTTTGCGACCGCTTCCCAATCGACCTCGGGGTACGCCGAGCGGTGGGCGTTGTAGTTCCCTACCGCGCCGTTCATCTTGCCGAGGATCTCGACCGACGCGAGACAACGGCGCTGGCGCAGAAGCCGCGCCGCGACGTTCGCCATCTCCTTTCCCAGAGTCGTCGGAGAGGCTGGCTGGCCGTGAGTACGTGCCAGCATCGGCCGATCTGCATGCTCGACCGCAAGCCCTCGAATCGCATTGATGAGGTCATCGGCAGCGGGGAGAAGGCAGTCCCGCCGGGCCTCGAGCAGAATCAAGCCGTACGCGAGGTTGTTCACGTCCTCGGACGTGCAGGCGAAGTGGAGAAACTCGGAGACGCTCTTTAGCTCTGCGCACCCCTGAATGCGCTCCTTCAGGAAGTACTCAACGGCCTTGACGTCGTGATTGGTCTCCGACTCGATCTCCTTCACCCGCCGCGCGTCGGCCTCCCCGAACTGGGTCAAAATTCCGTCGAGAAGCTCGTGCGCCTCGGCCGAGAAGGGGGCAACCTCGCGGACCTCCTCGATGTTGGAGAGACACTGCAGCCAGCGCACCTCTACCAGGACGCGCTGGCGAATGAGGCCGTACTCACTGGCCACGGCCCGCAAAGGGGCGGCTTTCTTGGCGTAGCGACCGTCGATCGGCGAGATCGCCGTAAGAGAGGAGAGCTCCATGGCCTTCATTGTAGCGGATGGTCCGTACGGGTCGCGAGCCGCGACGGAGCGCGGCCGTGGTTCGGGGCCGCACGCTTCGAATCAGGTCCGAGGGACCGGGCGCAGCGCGTGTGCCGGAGCCGGCTTTCGAACGACCAGCAGTGCACAGAGCCCGAGTTGCCCAAGCGCGAGGGCCGTCACGCCGACGGCCCCCGGTCCCCCGTTTCTCGTGAGCAGGACGACGCCGCTGGCTGCCACGAGAAGGGCGAGCCCATTCCAGACCGTAGCGCGGTTCTGGAGCTTCCCGACCTGAGCGATCCCACCCGCGAACTGGCGCGCCGCCGCCAACGAGATCACGCTCGCCACGACCGCGAAGAGGATGAACATGACCACCGACGGCGGGCGCGCCACGATCCATCCGACCGCGAAGAGCACCACGTAGTGAACGGGCACGACGGCCAGCGAAGAAACACCTCGAAGGTGCAGAGGCTTCAGCCCCTCGGCCAGCCTCGGGCTGCGATGTGCGACCAAGACCACCAAGAGGCTGGCGAACACGACGATCAGACTTTGGGCGAAGAACGCGATCGTCATCACGCCCCAGCGGAACGCGGGCCGCCCCGCCGCCCCCAGAACGAACGCCGCACCGGTCGCAACGATCACACCGAACGCGAGCAGGAGACATGTCTCCAAAGCGGCGGGCCGAACGCGTTCACTCCATCGCTGCGCCGTTCGACCCAGCAAGTAGCCCACGAGCGGGTAGAAGAGCCATGGAAAGGGACTATAGGCGAGCCCATCGACGCCATTGGCTCCCGTGAGCGAGCCAGCCACCGCGCCCGACTCCGCTCCCAGTCGAGCCATCAGCTGAGGCCCGACTCCGAAGCGAATGCCGAGCACCGCAGCGGCCGCGAGCGCCGCAAGCGCCACCGGGTGCTTCGTCGCGCGTAGCTTCTCGAGCACGAGGGTCGAGATCCCAATGAAGCCAAGAAAGTTCAGCCCGACCCAGTACCCGTGCTGCCAGGCCAGCAAGACATCGGCGAAGACCAGAATGCCGACTTTGTTCGCGAGCCCATACTGGTGGGTCTTCTCGCGGTCTCCTAGCGGCGCAACGCCGTAGCCCAGCCCCGTAAGGAGAAAAAACGCAACTGGCGCGAAGCTTCCCACGTAGGTGAGAAACCCTTCGGCCGTGGTCCGCGAGGATTCATCTCCGTACCAGTCCACCCCGGCGTGGTTGAAGATCATCAGCAACGCCGCGAAGCCGCGCAGCACGTCGAGCTCATCCCAATTCTGGCGCATCAACGCGTTCCGACGCGACCGGCGGACGATCCGACCGTGCGTCGCGCCCTCTCGACCAAGGCACGTTCCTTCGGAGAATCCTCGATCGGCTGTTCGAGGTATTCGCGCGCCCCCCAACTTCCCCATTTGCTCGGTGCCCCGATGTCGTTGAACGCAACGAACAGACCACCGCCCTGACTCGACCAGTGCTGGAGATGCTTCTTGTAGAGATCGTACATCCGGGGGTTCCGGTTGGCGTTGATGAACAGGTCCGTGAGGAGAAGCTCGTTCTCGGCTCCCGCGAATCCGACGAGGTGCTGACCGCCTTCGTACGCCACGAGATCGACGCCGAACTTTCTCGCGACCGCGGCCTGCCGACCAATCTCATCCTTGTTCTTGCCGTCGATCTCTTGCTCGAGCGCATCCAAGAGCTTGCGCGTCGACCACTCGGAGATCTCGGGTGCCGTGTCCGGCTTCCCGTAGACGCCCCCGAAGTATGGGGCGATGCCCAAGGCGTCGAAGTGCTGGTATGCGTCGTTCCACTCGAGGATCTTCTCGCTGACCCACGGGGTCGCCGACTGGGATCCCGCAACCCGGATCAACCGCTCGGTACCACCGAAGACCTCCTCGAAGATCTTCATCACCTCGACGCTACGCGCCGAGTAGAACCGGAGCTGCGCCAGGAACGCATCCTCACTGACACCAGCGGCCAGTCCCCGCTCCTTGAGATAGCCCGCCTGTTTGAACATCCCGTTCCAGGGCTCGTTGGTGTACTCTACGTAGGCCTTGCGAGCGGGATCGAGGCGCGCGCGCACCATCTTCGCGAACTCGCGCATGTACGCATCCGAGCCGCCGTGGGGCAGCGTGAACCAGGGATCCGCCCCCAGTACGTTGGCCAGGTCGATCATCACCTCGAGCGCAACGCCCTTGTCCGTGCTGTACCGAGCGTCCTCGACGCGAGGGCGATCCGCCCACTCTACGATCGGACTGGCGTTGGTGCGCTGCCACTCCATGAAACGAATCACTGGGAAAGGGCGAATCCGATCCACGAACGCCGGGTTGAAGAGCTGTCCTTTGCCCTCGAACCC
>JAJCZO010000440.1 GCA_029262355.1 Deltaproteobacteria bacterium | reverse complement strand
GCCGTGGCCTTGGGAAGGTCCATCTTCGCCGCCACCGCCTCAATCAAATCCGCTTTCGTCATCGCATCACCCCCTCAGCCAGAATACGCGCCTAAAATACAGCACTATTCGGCAGGCTGCAAACGAATGGAAGAGGGCCTGATGAACCGGGCAGCGGCCGGGCCGAGCGAGAGGCTCGGCCCGGCGCCCCACGCCCTAGTGGGTGACGACGTCGGTCGGCGTATCGGCCTCGGCGAGCGGAGCCGCAATCTGCGGTGGCTTCTTCAAGAAGTTGTCCGGATCTTCGAGAACGAGGGCCTTTCGAAGCACCTCGTCGGCGTGCTCGACGAGCTCGATCGTGACTTCCTTCCGGATCGACTCCGGAATCTCGCCGATATCTTTCTCGTTCTCTGCGGGAATCAAGATGTGCTTGATCCCACCACGGTGCGCGGCCAGGACCTTCTCTTTCAACCCGCCGATCGGCAAGACATTGCCGCGCAGCGTGACCTCACCGGTCATCGCGAGATCCGAGCGAACCGGGAGGCGCGTGAGGGCGGATACCAATGACGTCGCAAGGGTAACACCGGCCGACGGGCCGTCCTTGGGCGTCGCTCCGTCGGGAACGTGAATGTGCACGTCGATCGCCTGGTAGAAGTCCTTGGTGAGACCGAGATCGTCCGCCCGCGAGCGGACGTAGCTCATGGCCGCCTGGGCCGACTCCTGCATCACTTCGCCGAGACGACCCGTGATCGTGAGCTTGCCCTTGCCCGGAACCACGGACACCTCGGTCTTGAGAAGTTCGCCGCCCATGTCGGTCCACGCCAGCCCGGTCGTGACACCGACCCGAGCCTCCTCGCCGGCCAGTCCGTAGCGGAACTTCTCCGGGCCTAGGTACTTCGCAAGGCTCTTCGAGTTGACGACGACATGCGTCGGCTCTTCGCCGCCCTTGATGATCTCGACGGCAACCTTCCGGCAGACCGCCGATATCTCACGCTCGAGCCCACGGACGCCAGCCTCCTTGGTGTAGTGGCGCGCCAGGCCGAGAATCGCATTGTCGGAGAACTCGATGTTCTCGTCCTTCAGCCCGTTGTTCTCGCGAACCTTCGGAACGAGGTACTTCTTCGCGATGTTGAGCTTCTCGATCTCCGTGTACCCGGCGATCCGGATGATCTCCATTCGGTCCTGAAGCGGGCGCGGGATGCCGTCGAGGTTGTTCGCCGTGGTGATGAACATGACCTTCGAGAGGTCGTAATCCACGTCGAGATAGTGATCGTTGAAGGCCGTGTTCTGCTCGGGATCGAGCACCTCGAGCAGCGCTGATGACGGATCTCCCCGGAAGTCGGTCGACATCTTGTCGACTTCGTCGAGAAGGAAGACCGGATTGCCGGACCCCGCCTTCTTCATGGACTGCACGACCTTGCCCGGGAGCGCACCGATGTACGTCCGCCGGTGGCCACGAACCTCGGCCTCGTCGCGCACCCCACCGAGCGAAATGCGAACGAACTTCCGGCCCGTCGAACGGGCGATCGACTTGCCCAGCGAGGTCTTCCCGACACCCGGCGGTCCAACGAGACAGATGATCGGGCCCTTCAGCTGCCCGACGAGTTGCTGAACTGCCAGGTACTCGATGATGCGACTCTTGACCTTCTCCAGACCGTAGTGGTCTTCGTCGAGAACCTTCTCGGCCTCTTCGATGTCGAGCTTATCGTCGGTGTATTCGCCCCAAGGGAGCGAAATCATCCAGTCGATGTAGTTGCGGACCACCGTCGCCTCGGCGGACATCGGAGACATCATCTTGAGCTTCTTCAGCTCCTTGATGGACTTCTCCTGCGCCTCGACCGACATCTTCTTGGCCTTGATCTTCTCGTCGAGCTCTTGGATCTCGTTCTTGAACTCGTCCTTCTCGCCGAGCTCCTTCTGGATCGCCCGCATCTGCTCGTTGAGGTAGTACTCCTTCTGCGTCTTCTCCATCTGCTTCTTGACGCGAGTACGGATGCGCTTCTCGACCTCGAGAATCTCAATCTCCGAGCGCATGTAGCCGAGAACCTTCTCCAACCGCTCGGCCGGATCGGTGGTCTCGAGCAGGGCCTCCTTGTCCTCGAGCTTCACGCCAAGGTGCGCGACGATCGTGTCGGCCAGGCGAGCCGGCTCGGTGATCGACGCCACCGACATGATCGTCTCGGGCGGGATCTTCTTGTTCAAT
Organism: Deltaproteobacteria bacterium; assembly: GCA_029262355.1. Taxonomy (GTDB): domain Bacteria; phylum Desulfobacterota; class Binatia; order UBA12015; family UBA12015; genus VGTG01. The sequence continues at coordinate 1,713 of JAJCZO010000440.1, read as the reverse complement.
TTGACGTAGTGCTCGAAGGTCGAGTTCACGCTCCGAATGAGCGCTTCGACTTCGGTCGTGCCTTCGCAGACCTCTTCGATCTCCTCGACGTCGACGAGGAAGTAGTCGGGGTTGGCAACGTAGCGCGCGATCTTCGCCCGCTTCTTGCCTTCGACCAGGACCTTGACCGTGCCATCGGGCAGGCGCAGCAGCTGCACCACGCTCCCGAGCGTTCCGACCTCGTAGATGTCGGATTCACCGGGATCGTTGGTCTTCGCGTCCTTCTGAGCTGCCAGAAGAATGAACTTCTGCTTGCTCATGGCCTCCTCGAGGGCCCGGATCGACTTCTGGCGCCCCACGAAGAGGGGCACCACCATGTGCGGGAAGACGATGATGTCCCGCAACGGCAGCAGGGGAACCCGCAAACCGCCCTGGGGATCGTCTCCGCTCGGGTCCTTCTTGTCTTTGTCGTTTCGGAAGAGCATCAGCAGTCTTTCAGGCCCTCAGGCCGTCTCGGCAGTCTTCTGATAGAGCACGATCGGGTTCTCCCGATTCGTGATGACTTCTTCAGAGATGAGCACTTCTTTGATGTTCGGCTCGGACGGGATGTCGTACATGATGTCCAGCATCACGTTCTCCATGATCGCCCGTAGCCCCCGAGCGCCCGATTTACGCTTCAACGCTTCTCGAGCAATCGCCGACAGGGCACCGTCGGTAAACTTCAGATGAACGTTCTCCATCTCGAAGAGTTTTGAATACTGCTTCGTGAGAGCGTTCTTCGGCTCCTGCAGAATCTGAACGAGAGCCCCTTCGTCGAGTTCGGCCAGAGTCGCGATCATCGGCAACCGGCCGACGAACTCGGGGATGAGGCCAAACTTCAAAAGGTCTTCGGTCTGGGTGTCGTGCAGGATCTCGCTCGCGGTGCGATCGTCGCGGCCGCGAAGCTCGGCACCAAAACCGACCTGCTTCAGACCAACGCGCCGGCGGATCAGATCGTCGAGACCCACGAACGCTCCGCCGCAGATGAAGAGAATGTTGGTCGTATCGACCTGCAGAAACTCCTGCTGCGGGTGCTTACGACCACCCTTCGGCGGCACCGAGGCCGTGGTGCCCTCGATGATCTTGAGCAATGCCTGCTGGACGCCTTCGCCCGACACGTCGCGTGTGATCGACGGGTTGTCCCCCTTGCGAGCAACCTTGTCGATCTCATCGATGTACACGATGCCGCGCTGGCACTTCTCGACGTCATAGTCGGCGTTCTGAAGAAGGGAGAGGATGATGTTCTCGACATCCTCACCGACGTAGCCGGCCTCGGTCAGCGACGTCGCGTCCGCGATGGCAAACGGAACCTGCAGGAACCTCGCAAGCGTCTGCGCGAGCAGCGTCTTGCCGGACCCCGTCGGGCCAATCAGCAAAATGTTCGACTTCTGCAGCTCGACGTCGCCCGTGACGAGCTGAGAGTCGATGCGCTTGTAGTGATTATGGACCGCGACCGAGAGAATCCGCTTCGCGTGCTCCTGGCCGATCACGTACTGGTCGAGTACCTTCTTGATCTCCACCGGCTTGGGAACCGCCGACCCGGAAGCAACGCCCTCTTCCTGATCGCACTCCTCGGCGATGATGTCGTTGCAAAGGTCGATACACTCGTCACAGATGTAGACGGTCGGTCCTGCGATCAGCTTGCGGACCTCATCCTGGCTCTTTCCGCAGAATGAGCAGACGAGGTTGCCGGAC
>JAJCZO010000439.1 GCA_029262355.1 Deltaproteobacteria bacterium | reverse complement strand
GCCCGGCCTCGGCCAGTGCCTCGTTGTAGCGGCGGTGCTCCCGGCTGTGCATCGCCTCCTGACCGACGAAGGCTTGCACCTCCGCGCCGAGCCGGGGCTCGTCGATTTGGTCCCGGTAGTGACGCACCGCCTCGATGAAGAGCTTTTCCCCTTCGGGGAAGAAGATCGAGAGAGCGTTGAAGAAGTGGGCCACATGCGCCCCATCGGGGTGCCACGTCCGCAACTCGTCCGGCGAAAATTGGAAACGGAGGTCGCGCTGCTCGATGTCCAAGTGGGCTGGGGTTGCCATGGCTTTGAACTATGTGAAGTTAACATCCATGTCAATGTTTATTCGAAGATCCGGATATTTCCTTCGAAAAACAGGCGAAGATTTCTGACAAGCGCTTCCTATTTACTAACACGGGCATAATCTCTAGGAGACTCCATGGCCCGTCTACCGAGGCGAACCCGCCGCACGCGTACCGAACGCGAGGCGCCTGCCGGCGGAAGCCGGATTCGCATCCTCGAAGGGGCCATGCGCGCCTTCGGTGAGCGCGGCTACGCCGACACGCGGGTGGAGGACGTTCTTCAGGCTGCGGGGATATCGCGTCCGACATTCTACAAGTTTTTCGCGAATCGCGACGAAGTGTTCGACGCCATCGCCGAATCGCAAGCGTTCTCGGTGATCCAGGCGATGAAGGGCGCGATCGCGATGGCTGGAGATCCGCTCGAGAGACTCGACAAGGCACTCGATGCCTACCTCCGTTGGCGCGGCGCCATCGGGCCCATCGGAACGGTGCTGATCGCGGAGGCGATGCGTCCTGGCTCCCACGCAAGTCAGCAACGCCAGGCCATCCTGGACGCCGTGACCTCGTGGTTCGCCGCGGAGGCCCGTGAGGTCCTCGGCGAAGACGCGGACGCCCTCTTGTACGTTGGTGTCGTCGCCGCATTGGAACGCGTCAGTTCCGACCTCGACCGCCAAGCGCGCGTCGGAGAGAGGGAGATCCACCGGTGCAAGCAGGTGATGATTCAGATCGTACTCGGGACGCTCTCGTGGGAGAGGGACCGTGACGAACTGATGAGCAAGCTCAGTGCGCTCCGCGACGCCCCCGAGTCTTAGCGTCGCTCGACGAAGAGCCCGCCAGCCGCCGATCTTCGCGCGTCAGCCGACGCCGCCTCAGCGCGTTTCGGATCTGACGCTTCCCGAGGTGGAACAGCGTCTCCCCGTCGAACTTCGGCCACTCGAGCAACGCTTCCATGATGGTGATGGGCTTCCGCCCCGGGCGGCGCCAATCACTGATTACCGATGGCTTGTAGATCGATGGAGTTCTGAACATCGCGCTTCGGTCGAGCACTTCGTTTGGCCCGAGCTTCTCAACGGTGACCGGCAGCCCGATGCGCTCGGCCAGGCGTTTCTCCGCTTCGATGGGATGCGCACGGGTCGGATCATCGAGTTCGACCAATAGGCGGAGCTCGTGCGGCCGAATCAGGATGAAGAAGATCCGGGTCCCAAGGGTGTCGGCAAACTCGTAGGCGGCGTCCAGAATCTCGTAGTGCATTGCGCGACCGCCGCCGAGCTCGACCGTCTCCTCCAACCGCCCCAGCACCTCGATCGTCTCGTCCGCTCGCCCGCAGGGACACCGCTCCGTCTCGCGGCGGACGAGATCACCCGTCACGTAGCGCACCAACGGCATGACCTCCTGCACCAGACTCGTGATGGTGACGATTCCCGCCTCACCCGGACCGACCGGCTCGTACGTATCCGGATGAAGAATCTCGAACTCGAGGAGTTCGCGGCAGAGGTGGAGCCGGCCCTCGGTACACCCGACCCCCATCAGCATCGTCTCGTTCGAGCCGTAGATCTCGACGATACGCGCTTCCCAGTCGTGCTCGATCCCGCGCCGCAGAGCAGGCGGCAAAACGGCCCCCCCGCAGAAGATCAGGTTCACCGAACCAAGGTCTTTGCGCAGATCGAGTCCCTGGTCTCGGGCGAGCTCGCTCAAGAGAATCGGCTCGAGCGGCAGGCTCGAGATCGCAGTGACTTTCAACCGCTGTATGAACTCGAGGGCACGCGTAAACGGCACGTCCCAACTCATGTTGCCGGCGGCGATGTGACACGCGCCCGCGTGGCGTAGCGCCTCTTCGAATACGAACGATACCGGAGCGAACAGCGGGAACCGGTTCAGAAGAATCGTCTCTTCGTCGAGTTCGGGAACCATGCCGTGCAGCCGCGCCGCCATCTGCTTCAGCTCGGGCAACCCCGACCAAGTCGAAATGGGCTTGCCAGTCGTGCCGCTCGACTCGTGGTAATGCCACGCCTTCGACGGTGGGACGGCGAGCATCCCGAACGGGCTCGCTTCGATCAGGTCTTCCTTTCGCGTGAATGGCAGCGACGCGAGATCAGCTCGACCCACGAGCGAGTGACCCTCGAGATGACTCGCGTAGAACGGACTTCGACGCGCTCGTTCGATCGCCGAGCGCAGGAGCTCATCACGAGACGCCGGCGGTTCGACCGCCTCACCATGGCCTGCCTTCATGCGAGCCTATTTCGCACGCCGCAACCGCTGTGGCCAGCCGGCGGCGGTCTGTCTGCGCGCGCCCGCCGATCAGCGTCGCAAGCCTGCGGCGAACGGGACGACGGTTCGAATGATCCGGATCGTATCGATCCACGGATCGTAGTGGCTGACCAGCTCATCAGGAGGCGGGTAGTGGACGCGGATCTCGCGAGTCCGCACCTCGAGTCCGCGGCGCGCCGCGAGGATCAGAACCTCACTCTCGAACTCGTAATGATTCGCGCGGACCGAGAGCGCCAGCGTCTGGTCGATCGGATAGATGCGGAACCCCGACTGCGTGTCCGCGAACTCACGACCTGCCGCAAGCGCGACCCACCAGTTCGCGAAGTCGTTCCCGAACCTGCGGATCCCGGCGACCTCCTGGCCTTCGTCGCGGACACGCGCACCCAGGATGATCGCCGACGGGATCGCGCGCCACTCTTCGAGGAGAATCGTCATCTCGCCGGTCAGATGCTGGCCATCACCGTCGACGCTGAAGGCGTGCGTGAACCCCTGACCCTGCAGCCGCTCCATGCCGACTCGCAGCGCCGCACCCTTGCCTCGGTTGCGCTCGTGCCGCACGAGGTCCGCCCCCGCGCTCTGCGCTACCTGCGCGGTGGAATCACTCGATCCATCATCCACGACGAGCACGTGCTCCACGTGCTCGAGTGCTCCCCGAATGACTCCTTCCAGCGTATTCGCAACATCGAGACACGGAATCAGTGCCGCAATTCGTGGCTCGGTCACCCGGCGGTGTCTCGCGCACGCGCGAGCCGTGCAAAGATCTCGGTGCGCGTCTGCTCGCAGAGACGCTCACGATCGTCGTACTCCAGACCCGCCGTGTCGATCGACGGAAGGACCTCGAGCACGACGGTACCCGGGCGAATCGAGAGATACTTGCCCCGCGGCATGACGCCCGACGTGCCGTGAATCGCTATCGGCACGATGGGTCGCTGCATCTGAATGGCGAGCGCGAACGCCCCCTTCTTGAAGGGCTGTAGACCCTCCGCGGCCGACCGCGTTCCTTCGGGAAACATGATCAGCGAGAAGGCCGCCTGGCCTTTCTCCCGGAGCCGATTGAGTCGCTCGATCGAGCTGGCCGGGTCTTCGCGATCGATCGGGACCATGCCGAGCGTCTTCATCGCAAGACCGAGAACGGGCTCAGCGAAGAGCTCCTTCTTTGCCGCGAAGCGGTTGTTGCCCGGCAGGTAGCCTAGCAGGGCGGCGATGTCATAGTGGCTCGCGTGGTTCGGTGTGATCACGCACGGCCCCTGGGGCAGATTCTCGAGGCCGTGGAGCTTCACCTTCACACCGGTCGCAACACCCAGGCTCCGGGCGGAGAACGCCGTCCACTGCCAGGCTCGTTTGCGACTCACCTGGTGGAGCACTACGGCGACCGCCCCACAGAACAAGACCATCGCGCGGAAGATGGCTCGATTCAGAAAGATCCGAAGACCCGATGCTTCGGCTGCGCCGATCGACGTCACCAGCTCGTCGTCCCATTCGGTCGCCGGAATACGTAACTGCTGCATTCGCCTCAGTTACCACTGTCCCAGACGTCGTGAAACTGGAACCACTGTGTCGGGTACGTCCGCACGTTGTTCTCAAAGCTCTCGATCACCGAACGCATCACGCGCAGGACCTCGTCATGATCCGCCTTGCGGTCGATGTGCCGCAGTGGCTCGGGAAGAAAGCGGAACTTCCGTCGACCCAATCGCACCACGTAGACCGGCCACAACGGCACCCCGGCCAACTTCGCCAACATGAAGGGACCGATCTGGAAGGGAGCCGGCTTGCCGAAGAAGTCGATCGGCTGCGTAACCTGGCCGGGCGCGGCGCGGTCGAGCTGAATCGCGACGATTTCGCCGCGGCGCAAAGCTCGGATCATTTCCACCGACGAGAAGATCGAACGATCCGAGTGGATTACGTTCAATCCGTGCTGGCGCTTCTTGCTCACCGCGAACTGCTCGACGGTCACGTTGGCCTCGGTCGCCATGACGAGGTTCACCGGCCGATCGAGCTTCTGCATCACCCGCGCGCCGATCTCCCAGCAACCGAAGTGTGACGTAAGAACGACGACACCATGCCTTTGCGCCAGCACCTCGTCCACGTGGAAGTCGGGCGGGTACTGAATGTCTAGATCGAGCTCCAGGGCGTCCGCGAGATCCGCGCCGTGCATGCGATGCCCCTCGAATTCGAGGGTCTCCTGAAAAACGTACGCGAACTCGATGAAGGTCTGCAGCGCGGCCCGGTGATCGGCGAGCCAGCCGCGACGACCGAGTACCTGGCGCAGGTTCTCTACAACGGCTCTCCGGTTGGGTCCGATGAGCGCAAAGAACAGCGCAGCAAAGAACGGCGGCGACCCCTTCTTCCACCAATCTGGCCCATGAAACGAGCCGTAGTAGGCGACCCGACGCCAGAAGAGCCCGTCCCAGCGGAGCGCTTCCGACCGCGAAATGTTGCTCTGGTCCGCCATGACCGAGGTGTCATACGGGTGGGCCGCGCTCCCGTCGATGGGGGAGCGGACAGAGCCTGGGGCATCTACGCTTTCGCCGCGGGCCCACGTTCGAGCACCTGTATCGGATCGCCGACTGCGACGTCGCCCGGCTCGGTCACGGTCCAGTAGATGCCGCGCAAATGGCACGCACGCCGGGTTCGGTCCGAGATGAACCGGAGGGCGGCCTGGCCGAACCGGCCCATGAACTTGCGACAACCATCGTGGGGCTCGGCCGAGACCTCGACGAGTGCCTGGCCCACGCGAAGCCGCGTTCCGGCAGGAAGGTTCCGCCCCGAGAGGTCGAGATCAACGAACAGGTTGTCGCCCGCGTGGGTGATCGGTTGCCCGTTCGCGAGCAGTTCAGCGACATCGCGTCGCATCACTGCCAACTGCATGTCGGGGCGATGGCTAGTGCGACGCGCCCACCGATCGCCCGGAACGCCTTCCTCGGGCGAGAGCCGGGCTCGCTCGGGAGTCTCGCGCACGCCGTCGGCGCGGCGCGCGACGATCAGTGCCACTCGCCCCGTGTCCGTCGGCGGAGACGGCAGTCGGTCCCACCCAGCCTCGATCTCGTCGAGCGCCAGGTGTCGGCTCGGCTCACCCTCGGGTCCGTAGGCTTCTTCGTCGACCATGCGTTGAAGATAGGGTACCTGCCTGCCAGATTCACCCGGGTCATTTCCAAGAGGATGGAGGGCAAGCTAGGAAGGATCGATGCGTCGCGGCCTGCTTCTGCTGGCTCTGCTCGGAGTCGTCTTCGGTGGAGCAACGGCCGCGCTTGCCGTGCCGCGATACGACATCGACGCCGCGCTCGATCCCGACGCCGGCATCATTGAGGGCACCGTTCGGATTCGCCTTGATCGAGCGGGCGAACAGGCCCAGCTGCACTTGTATCCGAACCGCTTTCGTACTGAAGGAAGTGAGGCCGACGACACGACTCGGCGATATGTCTATCCGCGCGGCGTGTTTCACCCCGGCGGCATCACGATCGAACGCGTGGCGCTCGCAGACGGCCAGCCGCTCACGCACCGCCTCACGAACGCCCGCGGAATGCCACCGGAGACGCTGCTCGAAATCGACCTCCCACCGGAGGTCTCCGGAAGTACCGTCGACCTCGACGTCGCGTTTCGCACCGAAGTACCCGAACGCTTCGGGCCGTTCGGAGTCACCGAACAGGGTTTCGCCGCGGTGGGCGGCTGGCATCCGTATCTGGTCGCGCGAGACGACGACGGAGATTGGCACGTCGACTGGGCGCCGCCCCCGGTCGACGTCGAGGCAAGGATCTCCGTGTCCCCACAGCGCGCGCTGGTGCTCGGCGATGCCATCTTTCCTCCGGGACACGCGGAGAACATCAGGACGTCGGCCTCTCTCGTTCGGAATCTCGCACTCCTCGCCCCGCTCGAGGCCGACATCGTCGAAACCACGATCGGAGCAACGGCACTTCACTTCATCGAACCAGACGAGCCCCGCGCGTATCGCCTCGGGCCGAGCCTCGATCCAGACACGCAATTGCGAGACTTGATCGTGCGCGTCGTGGAACACCGTCCGACTTCGCTTCCCTCACCTCCCAGCCTGACGATCGCCCAGATCCCGCTGCGCTGGAACCTGACTTCGGAGAGCGACGCCCCGATCGTGATCTCCGACCGCGCGATGCACGCCCACGATGTCCTGGATGGCTTCCACGCCGCACAGATCGCTCAGGCCGTCTACGCGGCACTCCTGCAACCACACCTAGTCGCGTGCGAGCCCGCGGGACAGCGGAACTGGGTCCAGCAAGGTATCGCGTGGTACCTCGCCGACGAGTTTCTTTCGCAGACGGACCCGGATCACCAGAGCGTTCACGATTGGATCCGCTACCTCGACTTTCTGGCGATCGTGGATCGATTCGAGTCGGCTCCCAAGATCCCGTTCGTCGAGGCGTTCTTCGAGAACTCTCTGACCGACGACGAGCTACGCGAGAGTGTCTTCAGCTACGCGCGCGTGGCCCCGCCTGCGCGACTATCGTTCGCGCGCCTCGATCGCAGCGTTGGGGACGTGCCCCTCAAAGCCGCGATCGAAAACTACCTCGGGCGTCTCGGCGGTCCGTGCGTGACCTTTGCAGAGACGTTGCAGGCCGCCACCCCCCAGGACCCCGGTCGGGTTCGCGAGGAACTCATTGCCGCACGCGAGCCGGTCGTGCCGGCGGGTCCGCGCGCACGCGTCGATCCGACGTTGCGGCCTCGGCGCGAACGCTCGACGTACCAGTTCATCCTCGACAGCGCAGACATCGACGTGAGCTCGTCGCAGTTCGGGTTGGGCGCACTCTTCCTGCTTCGAAAGCGCTACGACTACACGAAGGACGTCGTATTCGCGCCGTACTTCAGCGAGCGCTCCTACGGGCTTCGCGCCGGGCCTCGCTTGCACTTTGGCTCGCGCAACGATCCGAACAACTACCGCCACAACCTACTGCTGTTCTACCAGATCTCGGGACTGGTCTCGGGCTTCAAGGATGATAGCCGACCCGATCTTCGGAACACGGGTGGGATCGGTGGCTTCGGGCTGCGCTACGACTACTCGAACGTCTACTGGTTCAACAATCCGACCGAGAAGCGGAACCTCCGCCTCTTCGTCGACGGATATGACTCGGCACTCGGCGGCGATTACAGCTTCCTGCGCTACGGCGCCCGCGTCCGGGGAACGACGAAGCTCGGGTCTGCGAACACCCTTGCCGCGATCGAGCTGCTGGCCGGCTTCGAACAAGACTTCTCGACCAGCGGCGTCCCGATTCAGGAACAGTATGCTCTCGGCGGGCAGAGGGCGATCCGCGGCATCTCCATCAACCACGAGCTTGCGAGAAACATCGGGCTCGCGCGGGCAGAGCTTCGCCAGGCGGTCTACCCGGAGTTCGACCTGAACTTCCTCGACTTGCTCACATACCGCCGGCCGCAGGTCCGCTTGTTCGTCGACGCCGGCAACGTAGACGACTCGGCCGGACGCGCGGTGAACCCGGGCAACTGGGCCATCGGCGGCGGGGTCGGCGTGAACGTGCTCTACGACTTCATGGGGTTCTTCCCGGGGTCCGCGTACCTCGAGCTCGCGACCCGCCTCGATCGCGACCAACAGGACGTCCAGGTGCTCTTCGGAACGCGCCAGGCGTTCTAACTCCGCCGTGTGTCTCCGCCCACGCGAGTGCACCACCGTCGACACGGGGCTAGAGCGAAGCCCCCTGCGATGCGGACATCGCATGGCGGCCGTAGCGGCCGAGCACCCCCCGCAGACCACTCGCCGGTCGCGGCCGCCACGCGGCAAGGCGCCCTCTCAACTCGGCAGTGGGAATGCACAGCTCGATCGACTCCCGGTTCGCGTCGATCGAGATCTCATCACCCTCGCGCACGACCGCGATCGGCCCACCCACCGCCGCCTCGGGGCAGACGTGCCCGACGACGAAGCCGCGTGAGCCGCCCGAGAAACGGCCATCGGTCACGAGCGCCACCCTGCCCACAAGACCGCGTCCCACGAGCGCGGAGGTTGGCCGCAACATCTCCTGCATGCCGGGGCCTCCGCGCGGGCCCTCGTACCGGATCACCACCACGTCGCCGTCCGCGACCCCGCCCGCGACGATGCGCTCCATCGCGTCGGCCTCCGACTCGAACACCTTCGCCCGCCCCCGAAACGCTCGGCCTTCGGCCCCGCTGATCTTCCCAACCGCCCCGTCCGGCGCGAGATTGCCGCGTAAGATCGCGAGGTGACCACGAGGCTGTAGAGGATTCTCGAAGGGACGAATCGTCGTCTGCCCATGAGGGTAGGAGCCAACACCGGCTAGGTTCTCAGACAGTGTCCCCCCCGTGACGGTCAAACAATCGCCGTCCAACAGGCCGCGATCGAGCAGCTCCCGCAGGAGCGGCAGCAACCCTCCGATCTCGACGAGCCGCGCGGCGGACTGCTCTCCGATGGGCTTGAGATCAGCGAGCACGGGCACCCGGCGGCCGATTCGGGCGAAGTCCTCGAGAGTGAGATCGACACCGATCTCTCGCGCCACTGCGAGAAGGTGCAGCACCAGGTTCGTCGATCCCCCCAGTGCGATTCCCACCGTGATCGCGTTCTCGAGCGCGGCGCGAGTCAGGATCTTCTCCGGAGTCACGTCGTTGCGGACGAGCTCGACGAGAGCCCGACCGGCGTCGAAGCAATCCACTCGCTTCTCGTTCGATACCGCGCTCCGGGTTGCGCTGCCGGGTAGGCTCATTCCCATCGCCTCGGACGCGCATGCCATCGTGTTGGCCGTGTACATGGCGGCGCACGCACCGGGTCCCGGAATGGCCCGTCGCTCGAGCTCGCGCAGATCCTCGGCCTTGGTGTCCGCGTATTGGGACTCGAAGACCGAGATCAGATCGACATCCCGCCCCTGGTAGCGGCCCGGCAGGATCGTGCCGCCGTAGACGACGATGGCCGGGCGCCCCAGCCGTGCGATGGCCATCAGCGCGCCGGGCAGATTCTTGTCGCAGCCGCCGAGGGCGAGAATCCCGTCAAAACCCGTCGCTTCGGCCACCGTCTCGATCGAGTCCGCGATGACCTCGCGAGAGAGGAGCGAGTACCGCATCCCCGGAGTGCCCATCGAGATCCCGTCCGAGACGGTAATCGTCCCAAAGGGGATTGCCTTGCCGCCGCCTTCGTCGATGCCGCGCACGGCCTCCCGGGCGAGCTCGTCGAGGTGCATGTTGCAGGGAGTCACTTGCGACCATGCCGAGGAAACACCGAGAACCGGTCTGTGGAAGTCTTGATCGACGAAACCGGTGGCCCGCAGCATCGCGCGGGAGAAAGTTCGACCTCGCCCGTCGACGACCAGCCCTGAGTGTTTACGCATGCATGTCATGGGCTGTGATTGCCATCCCAGAAATGATGCGTCCAATGCATCTTTAGGATCTGTTTGATACGCTTTGGGTATGATCGAGACACGCCTCCTACGGTCATTTCTGGTCGTGGCCGACGAGTTACACTTCGGGCGCGCGGCGACACGACTGCATCTGACTCAGCCGCCGCTCACCCGACAGATCCAGCAGCTCGAAGGGGATCTCGGCGACGTGGCGCTGTTCGATCGCACTCGTCGGCAGATCGCCCTGACCCAGGCGGGTCAAGCCTTCGTCGTCGAGGCGCGGCGCATTCTCGACCAGCTGGCCCACGCCGTCGATCGCACCCAGCGGGTCGCCCGCGGTGAGTCCGGCCGACTACGAATCGGCTTCATCAGCACCGCGAACTACAGCGTCCTGCCCGGGCTTTTGAAGGCGTTCGCCAGCCGGTTTCCCGATGTCGAAGTCGAGCTACTCGAATCGACGGGTGACGAACAAGCGCGACTCCTCGCCGATGGCATTCTCGATGCGGGCCTGTTGATCGCGTCGGACCCAGTGCCCGACCTCGAGTCGCTCCCGCTTTACCGGGAGCCGCTGGTCGCCGTGCTGCCGCGCTCGTCCCCGCTCGCCTCCCGCACGGGGACGATGGCAGTGAAACCCTTGCGCGCCGAGCCTTTCGTCCTCTTCCCAAGAGTGCTCGCGCCGAGTCTCTACGACAAGATCATCGCCTATACCGAGAAGGCCGGGTTCAGCCCCTACGTTGCGCAGGAGGCCCGACAGATGCAGACGATCATCGGGCTCGTCGCTGGTGGACTCGGCGTATCGATCGTGCCGGCTTGCATGCAGAACCTGCGGCGAGACGACGTCGTCTACCAACGGCTCTCGCCGAAGGCTCCCGAGATCACCACGTTCCTCGTGTGGCGCGCGGACCGCTCGTCGAGCGTTCTCGAGTCGTTCCTCGAACACTGCCGCCCACTCGCCAAGACCAGCCCGAAACGAGTCCGCGCGAAGCGTTAGGACGAGCAAGCCGACGCTACAGCGGCGACGCCTGGAGGGTGTGGCCGCTCCCGCCATCCACCCGTACTCGGACGAGTTCGCCGGGAGCCGCGCCCGTGTCGCGAAAGATCGTGGTCTTGAAGCTCTGCGATTTGCCGACAACGTGGCCTGGCGGCCGACGCGCAGGCCCCTCGACCATCACCTCGACCTCGCGCCCGATCTGCTCCTGATTTTTCTCGAAGGAAATCTCTTCCTGCCGGGCGATCAGCTGCTCGAGACGGCGCCCCTTGTCCTCTTCGCTCACGGTGTCGGGCATCTTGTGCGCGCGCGTGCCTTCGCGCGGCGAGTACTTGAACTGGTAGGCGAAGTCGTAACGAGCCTCCTCGAGGAACTCGGCGGTCTGGGCGAACTGGGCCTCCGTCTCGCCGGGGAAGCCCACGATGATGTCGGTCGACACGGCGATGCCGGGCACGCGCTCACGGACGCGGGCGAGCAGCTCGCGGTACTGCTCGATCGTGTAGTCGCGCGCCATGGCTTCGAGGACCGGGTTCGAAGCCGACTGTAGCGGCAGATGAAGGTAGGGCATCACCTTCGGCTCGTCGGCGAGCGCTGCGATCATCGAATCGGAAACTTCGGACGGGTGAGGCGAGGTGAAGCGAATTCGCTCCAAACCATCGACGGCGGCGGCCCGGCGCAGGAGGTCGCCGAAGTCGGCTCCATCCGAGCCGTACGCGTTCACCGTCTGGCCGAGGAACACGACCTCGCGCTTCCCGGCCGCGACGGCGGCCTCGACCTGGGCGACGACCGCGTCAGGCGGAAGACTCCGCTCGCGGCCGCGCGTGAACGGCACGACGCAGAAAGTGCAGAACTTGTCGCACCCCCGCATGACCGTCAGCCAGGCCCGCGGGCCTGGGCCGTGGTCGGGTATCAGATCCGCGTACGTCTCGTCGCGGTCCAGCCGCACATCGACGCGCGGATCGACGCCCTCGTCGAGAAGGATGGGCAAATCGCGGTACCCATCGGGCCCAACGATCAGGTCGAGGTAGGGCGCCCGATCGAGCAGCTGCTCGCGCATGTGCGTGGCCATGCAGCCCAGGAGCCCGAGCTGAACGCTCGGGCGGGCGTGCTTGAACTGGAGCAATTCGCCCAGCCGACCGAGGACCCGCTCTTCCGCCCGCTCACGGATCGCGCACGTGTTGAGGAGCAAAACGTCGGCGTCCGCTGGGTCTTCCGTACGAACGTAGCCGCCCCGCTGGAGAACGCCGCCCACTAATTGGGAGTCCGCGACGTTCATCTGGCAGCCGTAGGTCTCCAAGAAGACCTTACGCGGCGCGCTCTCGGGACGCTCGAACACCCGGCAGCTATAGCGAACGGCGACAGAAGCGTCAGGGGCCGGGGCTCGTGCGCTGCGCGACGAGCACCAACCGTTCGAGGCGCCGGACGAAGATGCTCTTGGCGTAAACCGCCGGCTCGTCGGCCGAGCGACCCAGCCGCTCCGTGCACGCGAGGAGTTCCTCGCAGACGATCCGGGCTTCGAGCCGTGCCAAGCCCGCGCCGATGCAGAAGTGCGCGCCACGCCCGAAGCTCAGGTGGTCCCGAGGGAAGCGTCGATCCAACCGAAGCGTGTCCGGGTCGTCGATTCGGGTCGCGTCCCGGTTCGCCGAAGCCCACAGGAGCATGAGGCGGTCTCCCGAGCGAAGCTCGACCGACCCGATCTCACAGGAACGACGGACGGCGCGGTAGTGAAACTTGAACGGCGGCTCGAGCCGCGCAACTTCCTCGACGAACAGCGCGATGAGCCTCGCGTCGCGACGCAGCTCGCCGACCAACTCCGGCTCTTCGGCGAGTCGCCGCACGACGGACCCGATGAGTGCCGCCGTCGACTCTCCCCCCGCCCCGAACATCACGGTGGCGATCCCAACTGCTTCGTCGACGGCGATTTGTCCCCCGTAAACGCCACGTGCGAGCGCGTGCAGCATCGGCGCATCACCGTCCGCCCGCGTATCAGCGCGCGCCTTCTCGAGATGCTCGCCGAGATAGGCCGCCATCTTCGAGGACTCCCGCGTGAGCCACATCAGCCGGTCATGGTCCAAATCACCCGCGAGGATGTCGCCGCCCATCATCGCCCACGTCCGGTGGCGGCTGACATCGCCGTCCGGGAGCCCGAGGAGTTCGGCGACCACGCGGGCAGGTATGAGCTCGGCGATCGGGATGAAGTCGCCGCCGCCATCGGCAACCCAGGCCGCGATCGCCGTGCGCGCCCACGCCCGAACCGGATCCTCGAGCGCCGCAACCCGCGGCGAGGACATCCTCGGCTGGGCGACGGACCGATGGACGGCATGCTGGGGCTCGTCCGCCGTCGCGATGACCCGAGTGGCAGCGCTCTGCGGAAGATCCAGCGTAGTGGGCTCTCCGTCCTCTCCCCGGATCAGGACGCCGGTGAGATTGGCCGAAAAGTCCTCCTCTCGCTCGAGCGCTTCTTCGATGAGGTCGCGGCTCGCGATGAGGTGAACGCCGGTCTCAGCGATACGTGCGATCGGGCATTCACTCCTCAGCCGCGCGTAGAGCGAATACGGGTCATCGATCGCCCGGGCGCTAAAGATCTCTTCCGGGTCCCGGGAGTATGCAGGGGCACGCACGCGCTCATTTTAAGCATCGGAAACGGAGGCGGGGAAGGCGACGTGCCATCGAGCAAGGCCCATCACGGTGGACGAGGGCGCGGTCCGTCGATTGGTCGCTCACAGCCGAGCCTCGAACGACGGCCTTCGGTCCCTCCTTGTCGAGGCTCCGCCCGCAGCGGTAAGCTTCCAGGCAATGGACCCCCGAAGCCAATTCGAGTCACTCGAGGTCTCGCTGCTTCTCTGCCCGAAATGTCGGGTGGCGCAGCCGGTGAGAAAACGACTCCTGCTCTGCCTCGCCGAGGGTGACAAGTACGAATACCTTTGCACCAAGTGCGGCAGCACGTGTGGTGACAAGATGGAGGAGCCACCGCCCGGAAGTGGCTCGGTGCTGCGTTGACGCTTCGGATCGTCTCTCTGCTGCCAAGTGCGACGGAGATCGTCTGTGGCCTCGGGCTACGAGACAACCTGGTCGGCGTCTCGCACGAGTGCGACTACCCGGCCGACGTCGTCGGACTGCCCATCGTGACGGCACCGAAAATCGACGTCGACGGCAGTAGCCTAGCGATTCACGAGGGCGTCACCGGACTCGTTCGCGAGGGGCTCTCCGTCTACCGGATCCACACGGAGCTTCTCGGTGAGCTCGCGCCGGACCTGATCGTGACCCAAGACCAATGCGAAGTGTGCGCGGTCTCCTACGGCGACGTCGTAGCGGCAACCCGTGACCTCACGGGAACGAAGGCAGAGATCGTCTCGCTCAGCCCTCGTCGACTGCGCGACGTCTGGCGTGACGTCGAAACGGTGGCCACCGCTGCCGGCATCGTCGATCGCGGCGAAGCACTCTCGAGCGAACTCACAGGGCGCATGGCCACCCTCCAGCGTCGAACGCGTCGCCTCGAGCGATCGCGCATCGCGTGCATCGAGTGGCTCGAGCCACTGATGGCGGCCGGGAACTGGGTTCCCGAGCTGGTCGAGGCTGCGGGCGGAACGAGCGACCTGGTCGACGCGGGCGCGCACAGTCCGTGGCTCGAGTTCGCGGACCTGCAGCGCGCGGCGCCCGATGTCCTCTGTGCCATGCCCTGCGGGTTTGGCCTCGAAAAGACGAATGCGGAGTTCGCAACACTCCTGCGAGAGTCACGATGGGACTCGTTGCCCGCCGTGCGCAACGGGCGCGTTTTCGCTGTCGATGGAAACGCCTACTTCAACCGCCCCGGCCCGCGTCTGGTAGAGTCGGCCGAGATTCTGGCTGGCCTTCTTCACCCCGAGAGCTGCGGCGACCTAGTGCCGGAAGGCGCCTCGGCGAACATCACGCGCCCGGCCTGAGAGAACACGAATGGCACACGGACACGCCCACAAACACGGTGACCCCGTTGACGAACATCGCGCGGCCGGCAAGCGCGCGGTGCGTTGCCTGGTCGTCACCGTGAGCGATACCCGCACGCTGGACGACGACAAGAGCGGCGCCACGGCGAAAGAGTGCCTGGGCGCAGCGGGCCACGAGGTCGTACGCCGCGAGATCGTGAAGGACGAGCGCAAAGCGATCCTCGCGTTGCTGCGATCGGCGATCGACGACGAAGGCACCGATGCGGTCGTCCTTACCGGAGGCACCGGCGTCGCACCGCGGGATGTGACGTTCGAAGCCGTGCAGGGGATCCTCGAGAAGCCTCTCGACGGCTTCGGAGAGCTGTTTCGCTCGCTCTCCTATGACGAAATCGGGGCTGCGGCGATGCTGTCGCGCGCCGTCGGCGGCATCACCGCTCGCACGGCGATCTTCGCTCTACCCGGGTCGACGAAGGCCGTTCGGCTCGGCATCGAGAAGCTCGTCGGCCCCGAGTTGGGTCACATTCTGGGACTCATCGCGCCATGAAAGTCCAGATCCTCTTCTTCGCCTCCTTGCGAGAGCGAACCGGTCAGAAGTCCATGGAGCACGAGATCTCTCCGGGAACCACCGCCGCCGACCTCCTCGAGCAACTCCGGCGCGACCTGCCCGCGATGACCAGCGCCGGACGCATTTCACTCGCGGTGAACGAGGAGTACTGCGAGCCCACCCAGGAGTTGCACGACGGCGACGAGATCGCGCTCATCCCACCCGTGAGTGGCGGCCAGTGAGCGCCGCTACGTATACTTCCGGGATGATTCGACTCACCGACGAGCCGATCCGGGTCGACGATTTGATGTCGGCCACCGCCGATCCGGCCGCCGGCGCCACGGTTCTGTTCGTCGGTATGACGCGCGACAACAACGAGGGACGCAACGTCGATCGGCTCGAGTACGAAGCGTATCCCGGCATGGCCGAAAGGGAGCTGGAGCGAATCGCCGACGAGGCCTCCAAGCGCTGGCCCGTCGCCAAGATCGCGATCGTGCACCGCATCGGGGTCGTCCCGATCGGTGAAGCGAGCGTCGCGATCTCGGCGTCTTCCGGTCACCGGGGCGATGCCTTCGAGGCCGCACGCTTCACGATCGACCGCCTGAAGGAAGTCGTGCCGATCTGGAAGAAGGAGTTCTTCGAGGGCGGGGCCGTCTGGATCGGTGACCAGGCGGGCAAAGAAGGCATCTGGAAGAATGAGGGCGACTTGCCCTCCGAGTAGCTGGCTGGTGCGCACAAAGGATCTCGAGACCCTCGAGTTCGGACGTCTCCTCGACGAGCTCGCACGCCACGCCGCCTCGGCCGCCGGCAAGGGAGCGTGCCGCGCACTCGAGCCCAAAGCGTCGGCCCCGAGCATCCGCGACGAACTCACGCGGGTCGCCGACCTGATCGCGATCATGGCGGAAGAATCGATACCGCTGGGCGACTTCCCCGACATCCGCATGTACCTGGCTGAGTCGCGAACGATCGGTGCGCGGCTCTCGGGAGCCGAGCTGCTGCAAGTTGCGAGCGCACTCGCGGCCATTCGGAGCATGCGCGGCTACCTTCGCGCCAACGCACAGGGGCGCCCTCTCCTCCTACGCTCACTTGGCTCCCTGCATGCGCTGCCCGAGCTCGACCGCAAGCTCGCGGCGGCCCTCGACGAGGACGGCAACCTTCGGGACGACGCCAGCCCCGCGCTGCGCGCCGTGCGCCGCGAGCTTCGTCAGCTACGCGCGGAGATCGAGGCCCGCCTGGGCCGCCTCTTCCAGAAGTCGTCGAGCGACCGGCTCTTCGCCGACGAGTACGTGACCGTGCGCAACGGCCGCTTCGTAGTTCCGGTCCGCGCCCAGACCCAGTCGGATCTCCCCGGGATCGTGCAGGATCGTTCGAGCTCCGGCGAAACACTCTTCGTGGAGCCGCTCTTTGCCGTCGAAGGAAACAATCGGCTCCTCATTGCCGCGCGGGAGGAAGCCGAGGAAGAGGCGCGGATCCTCACCGAGATCACTCAGATGGTGGGCGAGTTCGCCGATGCGCTCGAGGAAGCCTTCGAAGCTCTTATCGATCTCGACACGGTGGCCGCGCGAGCCCGCTTCGCCGCCAAGTACGAGGCGATCTGTCCGCAGATCGGTGAAGCCGGTGCGGCGATCTCGCTCCGCCAGGCTCGACATCCTTTGTTGGTGTTGACCAACCGCCCCGTCACCCCGATCGACCTCGAACTCGACGTGAAAACGAAGCTTCTGGTCCTCACCGGCCCGAACACCGGCGGCAAGAGCGTCGCCCTGAAGACCCTCGGGCTCACATCGCTGATGGCCCAGGCCGGAATCCCGATCTTGGCCGAGGCAGGCGCGTCACTCCCCCTGTTCGATGGCGTCTGGACCGACATCGGCGACCAGCAGAACGTCGCCGACGACCTCTCCACGTTTTCCGGTCATGTGCAGAACCTGGGCGAGATCCTCGAGGCCAGCGGGGCCGCATCCCTGGTCCTGCTCGACGAACCGGGAACCGGAACCGATCCGGAAGACGGCGCGGCGCTCGCGCGCGTACTCCTGCAGGATCTCGTTCGTCGCGGTACCCGCGTGCTGGCGACGACACACTTTCAGACCGTGAAGGTCTTCGCCCTGGGCACCGACGGCTCCGCAGTCGCGACCGTCGACTTCGATCCCGACACCTTCTCCCCGCGATACCGGCTGATCTACGGCAGCATCGGTCCGAGTCTGGGCCTCGCGATGGCTCGTCGCTTGGGGCTCCCAGAGAATTTGCTGGCGGAGGCGGAGCGGGAGCGCGGAGAAGCGGCTCAGAGCCTGGGGGACGCCGTCGCGCAGCTCGAGGCGGAGCGGCGGCGATACGAGCTAGACGCCGAGGAGACGTCCCAGGAGCGCGAGCGCCTCCGAAAACTCCAGACCGAGCACGAGTCTCTGGCCAAGGAGCTCCGCGAGAAGAAGAAGAAGAAGTGGGCCGACGAGCTCGGCGAAGCGAAGCGATTCGCTGAGGAGCTCAAGTCCGAAGGCCGGCGGCTTCTCGCCGAAGCTCGACGCAACCCGCAGGCCGCCGCCCGCCGCGTACACCAGGCTGGTCTCGAGCAAAGCGCGAAGGTCGACGCGCGACGCGCCGAGACCGCGATCGACGCAGCTCTCGGCGCGACGCACGCGCCGACGACGACGCTGACCCCGGGCGACGAAGTCGAACTCGTCGGCAATGGGGTTCGGGGAAAGCTCGTGAAGATCGCCGGCGAACGGGCCCAGATCGAGCGAGGCGCGATCCGGTTCGACGTTCCGGCCAAGCAGCTCCGCCGCCTGGGCGGGGCCCCCCCGAATCCGCCGAAGGCCCGGGGTCCCTCACACTTCATCCACCGCGCGGCTCCCGAGTCAGACGATGCGACCTCGTCGATGGAGCTCAACCTGGTCGGCGCCCGAGTGGCTCCAGCGCTGGAGCGCCTGGAGTCCTTCCTCGACCGCGCCTCGCTCGACGACAAGAGCTTCGTCCGGATCGTCCACGGCCACGGCACGGGAGCGTTGCGCAGTGCGGTGCGCGAGTACCTCTCCGAGTCCCCCTACGTCGACCGATTCGAAGAGGCCGAGAGCAACGCCGGCGGCTCCGGCGCGACGATCGTCCACCTCCGCTAGACGCGACGATCGTTCACCTCCGCGGCAGATGGAACTCAGGTCGGCGAGGTCGAGTCGGGGAGGGAAACCGCGAAAACCTGACTGCGAAGGCCGCTCGAATCGACCAGCGAGAGATGGATCTCGGTCGCGCCGGGCGGGATATGGCGCAGCGGGAACGACACGGTGCCGCGAACGTTGCCGTAGGCCGCTCCGACGAGGTCGACGCGGGCGGGCGGGAGGTCGGAGCTCGCGTCGGTCGACAGCTCGAGTTCGAGGACGTCAGCTCCAACATCGAGAAAGTCGACGCTCGCGACCGGCGCACCGTCATCTCCAGGCCGGAACCCAACCCCGAGGATGAAAGGGTTCCGCGGCAACGGCGGAAGACCTGATACGGCCTTCGCCGGCACGGCCCGCGGGAGCCACGTGCGCACGCGGGCGCGTCCGTCGGTGGCCGCGCGGAAGTACGGGCCGAAGCCCCGGCGAATCCTCTGGAGCTTTGCCAGCTGGGCCGGTGCCGGATCCACCCCACGGGGCACGACGAGCACGAAGCCCATCCGAAACGAGGGTACGCCATCCGGCGCAGGGGTTCGCTCTCCGAGTCGTGCGATGACATCGTCGACGCTCAGGTCACGCCGCTCCCCGCCAAACGTCATGCCGGCCGCCGGTGCCGCGCTCTGCGTCGCGTCGATTCCCCAGGGCTCTTCTACGACGAAGAAGTCCTCGACTTCCTCGGGCGGTCGAACGCCCATCAGATACTGATCGAGCTCTCCGTACCGCGTCATCACGTCTTCGGTGGTGAAAGTGCCGTCGGCATTCTCGGTCAGCCGACTGCCGCCCATGAACGAGCCGTCGGTATCGAGGAAGTAGTTCCAGTGCCCGCGACGCCCTGGCCCGACCAGCGGCTCGCCAGCATGCGCGAGCCAGCGATGCCCGAGTTCGTGCCCGAGGACGGCGAGAGTCGACGGCGAGTACGCGTAGCTCGGAATCCGCGGCGGCTTGGCGGGGTCGGCGTCGTAGAACGAGAGTGAGTTCATGAGCACGATGTGCTCGAGGTTCTTGCTGCCAAAGACACGGGCATGATTGAAGATCGGCATGCCGATGCCCTGGACGTCGTTGGCGACCGTCACGCTACCCACCAGATGCGAGCCCTCGACGACGCGATCCGTGAAGACCGCGAGGAAGTCGAAGCGATCGGGCGCCTCCGCGTACACCCGGCGCGCGAGCGCGATCTCGTTCAATCGTGGGCGATCGCGATACCAAGAGAAGAGTGCGCGTCCCGGGAGCACGTCGGGCTCGGTGGCGAGATCGACGATGTCCGTTCCAGCGCGCCCCTTGCCCGGCGACAATCCGACGATGCCCCACCCAGTCTCGACCCTAGGGTACTCGAGCTCGATGCGACCACTGCGATGGATCACCGCCCGGAACGTGTTCGGCAGACCCGCCGGGCGAACCGAGGGTACGCGCGCCCAGGTCACCACCACGCGATCGGGCAACTCGGCGACGTAGATCCCCCCGCCGGAACGCGCCTGCTCGAGAGGCCGAAGCTCATTCCAGAGCACTGCGAGGACCGGCGGGCCGCCCAGGAGCCCTCCGAGTCGATCGGCCGGTTTGGTTGCCCAAGCCCCGGCCCCTTCCGGCAGGGGAGCACCGAAGCTCACCGCACCGTGTGGATGGACGAAGAGATCGTGATGAAAGCGACCGTAGATCGGGACGGGTCGGACGAGCGGTACGTGGATGGGTTGCGCCGGGGCGTCGCCGAGGGTGAGCCGCGCACCGAGCGCCGTGGGCACCACGCCGGGCTCCACGCGCGTCACGTAGCCGCCAGCTGTCGGAGCCAGAATGATCCGCCGACCGGCGAACGGCATCGGCTCCGGGCTCTCCAGAATGTTCCCATCGTCCTCGATGACGATGAGGTTGTTGGCGACCGCCGCATCCGCCGGCCGCGCTGCTCCGGACAGCAGACCCACCACGGCAACGACGATGGCCAGGTTCAGGCCCCGGCATGCGCTCATTGCGATGGAATTTGGAACCCGCTGTCCCACGTTAGGTCTCACCGCCATCGGAGCTTTTTCCGTCGCTTCGAAGGCCTCGGGCACAGGTGTAGAGTTCGGAGGAGCCCTGCCGAGTCGAGTCCGGCTTTACCGAGCGTACAGCCTTGAAGACGCTGCGCAACTCGGAAATCAGGCCCTGATACTCGGCGTCCATGAAGAGCTTCACGACCAGCGTGCCATCGGGGTGCAGCCAGTCGCGCGCACGCTCGATGGCGAGCCGTACCAGGTCCGCATGCCGCACAGCATCTGCAGGTTTTACTCCGGTCAGCTTGGGCGCCAGATCCGACAAGACCAGGTCGGCAGGCCCTGCGAGCTCAGTGGAAACCTGCTGGATGATCGTGGGGTCGGCCACGTCACCCACCAAAATCCTTACGTTTTTCCCACCGATCGGCTCCGACTCGGCAAGGTCGACACCAATGACCCGGCCCGATGGGCCGGTCTTCTCTGCCGCGTACTGCAGCCAGGCCCCCGGCCAGCAGCCGAGATCGACGACCCGCCCGCCGCGCCGAAAGAGCCGGAAGCGCCGATCCAGCTCGATCAGCTTGTAGGCCGCTCGCGACCGATAGCCTTCCTGCTTCGCTCGCCGGTAGACGGCGTCCTTTCTATTGTATGCCACCCACCCTGACCTGGGTGATGAGCGTCGCACGCGCCTTCCCAGCTCCGCAAGTACCGGGGAATGCGGCGATTCCGGCCGTTGGGTCGCCCCGGAATCCGTGTTACTTGCGCCCACGATGGGCCAGAGAGGTAAGCCCGCAGTGGACGTCGACGCGCTCGTCGCAGAGCTGAGAACCGAAGCGGCCGACCTGCGCCGGAAGATCGGCCCCTCTGTCGTGATGCCGCTGGATTCCAACGAGGAGACCGGCTCACAGACACCAGAAGGCCGTGCACCCGCAAATGGGCCACTCCTCCTGCGCGAGTTCCCGCTTGCCCTCGAGCACCTACGCAGCCTTGCCGACCCACGCGCAGGAGCGGTCGAGTCCCACCGCGGCCTGCTCGCCGCCCCGGTCCTCGCACTGAAGCGCCTGCTGATTCGGCTGCTCACGCCCATCTGGGACCAACAGACGACGTCGGGACGCGCGCTTGTCGACCAATTGGGAGAGATCGGAGAGGCCATCCGATCCACCTCCGAGCGGCTCGACAAGCGTCTGCTCGACCTCGATCGGCGGCTGCTCGCCATCGAAGACGCGCTCGCACGAGACCGCGACGCGCCAGGACCGGGCGCAGCCGGCTTCGACTACGAGCGATTCGAAGAGGCGTTCCGGGGCCGTCGCGAGGAGGTGCGCGAGTCGCAGCGCGGCTATCTCCGGTTCTTTCCCGACGCAGCGGCCGGCCCCGTCCTCGACCTGGGCTGCGGGGAGGGCACCTTCCTCGGCCTACTCGGCGAGAACGGCGTCGAAGCCCGCGGCGTCGACCAATCCAGCGGCGCGGTCGAGCGGGCGTGCGCGGCCGGGCTCGACGTCGAGCGCGGCGACCTTCTCGCCGCGCTCGAAGCCTGTCCCGACGCCTCCCTCGGGGGAATCGTGTCGATGCAGGTCGTCGAGCATCTCTCGCTTCCGGTCGTCCTTCAGCTATTGCGGCTAGCCAAGCAGAAACTTCGCCCAGGTGGAGTTTTCCTTGCAGAGACCGTGAACCTCGCGAGTCTCATCGTGTTCTCCCGAAGCTGGACGATCGATCCGACCCACCGTCAAGCACTTCACCCGCTCACGCTTCGCTTCCTCGTAGACGAAGCCGGTTTCGCCGAGTCCGAGCTGCTCTACTCCGGCGACGTCGAGCCCGAGAAACGCATGGAAATCCCAAGCGGCGGGATCGAGGCACGAAACGCGGCCATCCTGAACGACATCGTGTTCGGCCCGCAGGACTATGCCGTCGTCGGCCGTGCCTGACGGCGGCGCGCGGCGCGCGGCGATCTTGCTCCCTTCGCTGTCGTCGGCCGACGCGACGAGCACCGACGCGCTGGAGATGGCCGCGGCCCTGCGCGACGAGGGGTGGGACGCGCGTGTCTTCGCGGGTAGCCACCCAGCGGACCTCCCCGCGCACACGATCACCGAGGCCGCCCGGTTTCTCGAAGCAGGACCGGCGACCGCGATCTATCACTCGGGGGCGAGGTGGGATGACGGGTTGGCACTGCTCAAGCGCACCCGAGGCCCGATATTCGTCCGCGATCACAACGTCACACCGCCGCGGTTCTTCGAGGGCGTCAGTGAAGAATTCGCGGACGCAGCCCGCCAAGGCCTCGCCCAGCGCGCGACTCTCGCGCGAGACCCCCGCGTGACCCGGTTTCTCGCCGCCTCTCCCCGCAACGCGCGGGAGCTCCACGCGCTCGGCGCCACGCCGAACCTCGTGCATGTGGTGCCGCCATTCCACCGCTCCGAGGAGCTCCTGCGAATCGAACCGGACGAGCCCGCGCTGCGGCGTTGGCAACACAGACCCGCAGTTCTCTTTGTCGGCCGGGTGGCACCGCACAAGGGCCACCGACGGCTCCTGCGAGTCGCGGCCGTATACCGGGAGCTGTTCGGGATGGCGTTGCCGCTCCGGATCGTCGGCGCGG
>JAJCZO010000438.1 GCA_029262355.1 Deltaproteobacteria bacterium | reverse complement strand
AATCTGTGCAGCCATCCGGGCTTTGTCGATGTTTCTCCGTTCTTGAACCCCGAGACCGGAGAGCGCTGGACACCGGTGGATATCTTCATCGAGGGCCTCAGGCAGACGGCTCCAGTTGCGAGAGACGCTATCCGCGATACGGCACAGAATCCGCAGTGGCCGTCGACGCCGTTCGTTCAGCCGCTAGAGGGCATCCCCAGCAAGTAGGCCGCTGGGTCGAGGGGTTGGAATGGTCAGACGAGCTGCAGAGACCACGTTTCGAGTGCTCTTCAGCCTCATCTTCCTGGGCGCAGGTCTTCGGCATCTGGTTCGCCCCGACGACATCGCGTCGCGCCTTCTTGAAGCTCCGCTTTCGCACCTCGCGACGACGTTCGCGCCTCCCTCGGTGTTGGTGCCGATGACCGGCGCTGCGCTGGGTGCAGGAGGCCTCGCGTTGCTCGTGGGAGCGTGGACGCGGTCGGCAGCATTACTGCTCGCCCTCGTGCTGATTCCGATCACCGTCACCGTGGACGTCGGTCACACGGGAGCCATGGGACCACTCTTTAAGAATATCGCGCTCCTTGGCGGTCTGATTCACTTCATGGCGGTAGGGTCTGAGGGCCTTTCGTTTGATGAAGGGACCCGGGGCAGCGGGGAGGAACCCCCGTGACCGGAGTCTTCACCGTACCAGCCCTCGCGCTCCCGTCGGGACCTCGTTGGTCTACGCGCCTCCTTCGCGCTACACTGACCCCACAGCTTTGCCCCCCGCCGACCACAGGCGTGCAGCGGGCGACTGAAGGGGCGCCGGGCGCACGCGCCCGAAGTCCGGGCACCCTCCAGGATGAGCGTCAGGGCCGCTCGTCCGCGAGCTCCAACGCGGCACCTTCGCCCAACACCTCGACCTTCGTAACCAACAACGGCTCCCCCCCCGTCCAGCGAACTTCGAACGCGAAGCCGATCTTGGAGCCCACCTTCATGCCCGTCGTCGATACGCCTTCGCCGATCGCAAAAGGCATCGACATCGAGTGCATGGTCGAGGCGGTCCCGTCGATGCCGATGAAGTCGGGGATCTCTTCGTGGAGGATCATGACGTGGTCATCGCTGCGGGTTTGCATGCGCTCGACCACACCCCGGCTCTCGTACGCGTGATCTGCCGGCGGGAGTGGTGGCGGCGGGCTCTCACAACCCAGGATCAAGCTCGCGAAAAGAACCATCGACAAGAAACGCATGCCGGAAGCCTGTACCAGAAGTGGGCCGAGGCTCCACGGGGAGCTCGATTTGAAGGCGACGGCCCCGTCGCCTAGCGTTTGGCTGTGACTCAGTGCCACGTCTTCGCCGGAAGCCCCCTCGATCGCCTCGACTGTCATCGCCGCGACGCCGCGTGGATGGCAGCCAAGATGGAAGATCCCGGGACTCGATTCCTCGCTCTCTCGAAGCTCGCACCGGCGGTGCAGGGCAAGGAGGCTCCTGCGCTTGCGTGGTGCCGGTCCTCCGCTCTCGAGCTTCGGACCGCGGGCAGCGAGCCGGTCTTTCTGGGTGCGCGCGGCGACCAGATGCTGTTTGCGATCGACGTGACCGGCGTCGAGGAGCCCGGAGAAAAGCTCGGTCTCTCGGCCGCAGAATTTCCGGACCTCCGCGCGGTCGCGAGCCGCCTGTCGGCCGAAGACGCTTCCATCGCCGCGCAGGCGCGCCACCTCGTCGACTGGCACGGCCGACACGGATTCTGTCCGGGGTGCGGACAGCCGACCCATTCCAAGGACGGTGGCTGGGCCCGCCAATGCCCAAGTTGCTCCACCGAGCACTTCCCACGCACCGACCCCGTCGCGATCATGCTCGTCCGAAAGGGCGATCGGTGCCTCTTGGGGCGTCAACCGGCATGGCCGCGCCCCTTCTTCTCGGCCCTCGCTGGCTTCGTCGAGCCCGGCGAAACCCTCGAAGAGACCGTCCGTCGCGAAGTGAAGGAAGAGGCCGGGATCGAGATCGGGGCCGTCCAGTACCACTCCTCCCAGCCGTGGCCCTTCCCCGCGTCGCTGATGATGGGCTGCATGGCCGACGCTACGAGCGAAGACATCACCGTCGATGGGTCGGAGCTGGAAGAGGCCGTGTGGTTCACGCGAGACGAGGCCGTGCAGGCGCTTCGACGCCCGACGGACAAGCTTGCCGTCCCGCCGCGCATGGCAATCGCGCACGCCCTGCTGCGCGCATGGGCCGAAGACGGTTAGGCAAGGCCCCCCTGCGTACTCCCGCCTCGGCATCGTCGTCACGGCGCAACGATCGGGGCGTCGCAGACGAATCCCGACGCGGCTCCGAAATCGCTTGGCCCGACCACGACCGCGAGACGGGCGGAGTCCACAGAACACCACGCGACACTCCTTCGGAATCGACTGCCGATGTACCGAGCGCGACTCTGGGAACTAGGGCGGCTCTACGATGTCGGGAAGCGATTCTAGCCCGTCTTCGACCGGCACTCCGGTCGAGTTCGCCACCATCGAGAGCATCGTGTACTGCCCCACCACGAACGGGATCTCGACTAGCTGCGCATCGCTGAAACGCGCACGCAGCCGGGCCCACGTGCCCACCGAGATGTCTTGGCCGGCGTGCATTTCGTCCGCCGCCCGCAGCAGGTCGGCGTCCTCCGCCGACCAATCTTCGGTCGCTGGCCCCCGAGCGATGCACTCGATCTCGTCGTCACTCAGTCCCGCCTCCCGCGCATACAGCACATGGTGGCCCCACTCGAACGGGGAACGACAATTCCAGGCCGCGCGAAGCGCCAGCAACTCCGAGTCTCTTCGCGAAAGCTCTCCTTGCAGGGCGAGCGTCGCCGACCAGGCGAGGAACGGCTCCAACAGCGCCGGATGCCGCGCGATCGTCGCCAGAATGTTCAGCGGCCTCTCCGCGCGAGGCGTATCCTCGCCGTCCAGCTTCGAAACGCGATCCGCGCTCCCGGCGAACGTCTGCCCCGTACGCTCGGCCCATTGCTGGGAAGTGAGCGGTTCGAGACGACCGCGGTGCGGAGCGGCGCTCACCGAACCGACGCCGCGCCCGCATAGACCGGACCATCCACCGGCGGCTGCGGAAAGCCGTCTGCGATGTACCACTGGCCGGTGAGGAGGAACATCTCGTTCTCGGTGCTCTCTCCACCGGTGATCGCACACGCATCGCACCAGCCGTCGCCCGCGCCCGGACTCGAGTCGCAAGCCGCGTCGTCGCCCTCCCCGTCGCACGGCACGCCAACACGGCCCGCTACGCAGGCCACCGGCGTACACGCGCCGACCGTCGCGAGGGCGCTGGCCGGAATCCGCGACGCTCGCGTCACCTCTTCCGGATCCGGCTCGCCGTCTGGGCCCATGCCGTTCACGTAGTGGGCGCAGTAGTGAATCACGCGCTCGGCCGGGTCCTCCGAGTCAAAGGCCAGAGGGGGATCGAAGAGCACACGGGTGGGATCGTTGTAGACGAAGTTCTCGTACAGAGACGTGCCATCCGACAGTTCCGCCCAGAAATGCTTGCCGCGCTTGTGCGTGTGCGAAGCCATCTGGAAGAATCGTGTGCCCTGCGGAACGATGTAATCGGCGCAGATCGTCTCTTCGCCATACGGGGCCGCGTTCGGTCGAAAGATGTTCACGAGATCGACGGGCACGTTCCGGATCGGGATGTCGTGGCGGTCGGCGAAGTAGAAGTTGATCCTGCCGTTCAGTCCATGGTTCTTCGTGGTGAGGTTGAAGGCATGCGAATTCCAGTAGCCGATACCCCGCACGGGGTACTGGGCGTAGATGCCATCCGGAAACTCGTTCCACGCCTGGGGCTCCTGCGCGCCGCCCATTCCCTGCTGCACGATGTCCGCGCTACTGGAGAGGCCATACCCGACGCACCCGGCGAGGTCACTGCGCAACGCACTCCTGCAAACGCTTCCCGGACACGCGTCGAGCTCGGTCGGCTCGCAGGCCGAGCCCGCTCGTGCACCGTGGTGGCACGTCCAGTCGCCGAAGCTCGGATCACGGATGCGGCTCACGTCGATTCCGGAGTCGAGGAGCAAAATATGATGACTCTGCGGATCCTGACGAATCTCCTGTGCGCGAATCCGGAAGAACTCACCACTGGAATCGAGAGCTTCCGCCGGCACGTCGGCACTGACGTCGTAGTAGAACGCAAAGCAGATCTCCTGCTCGCTCGACGCAGGCAGGTCGATCGTGGGCAACACGAACTGCAACCCATCACCGGCCGCCGGCGGCGAGAGCGGCGCAATGTCGAGCGGCTCCGGGTCGGGCAGACATGCGTCGAGCAATGCCTCGGTCCCGATGACGACCCCGGTCTCCGGCGCGCCCGCGTAGATCCACAACCGGAGCGCTTCGAGCTCTCGTTCACTGATGGCGGGACGACCGCTCGGCATCGGCGAGCCATTCACGGCAATCGTTCCGGGTCGGACCTTCGCCGCGAGCTTTTGGAACAGGTAACTGCGATCACGATCGCCGGGCTCGACCCGGAGCAGCGCACTGCCCACGGACGGGACGTCGAAGAGATTCTCATAGGCCTTGCCGTTCGAGAGCTGAAGTCCTCCGGCGGCCGCGTCTCCGTGACACACGCCCTCGCTGCACCCGTGGCGGACGAAGAGGACTTCTTCGAGCGCGTGGAAGGTGCCCTCGAACCTCCGCCCGCGGCACAGATCTGCCCCCACCTGGCTCGGGGGAGCCATCCGCGCGAGCCCCGTGGCCCCATCACCACAACCGAGCGGGAGGAAGGCCAGGATGGCGATCGCAACGGCGGATCTCATTGGGGCCACCCATGCCACAGACCGACCCCAGCGAACAGCGCCTCTCCGCAACGATGGGTCGAGTCGCTCAGATGTTCAGCTGAATCCGGGCCTGGAAGATGTGCAGGCCCCCCTGCTGCGGCCCACCTCCCGCATGGGAGTAGCCGTACTCGAACAGGAATCGGCCGTAGCGGCTCCAGTACCAATTGAGCCCGGTCATCAAGGTGAAGACCTCTCCGCCTTCGACCTCACTGTCGGTGAGATCGGTCCACGACAGGCGCCCCGCGACCTCCCACGTCCCGATCTGCGGATCGTCCCACGACCACGGCTTCTTCGGAACGACATTGCCGAAGACCGCCGAAGCACGGTTGAACGGCCGCGATTCACCCGTGAGAAAGTAGCTCGTCTCTGCGTAGATCCCGTAGAAGAAGGGATCCCCGCTCTCGCTCGAGCGCACTTGCGACCCCATGAACTCACCTTGCACCGAGAGCGGCCCTTGCACCCACGCCGTCTCGAGCCCCAACAGGGTCGCACTCGACGCTTCGATCTCGCCCGTGTCGACCAACTCGGGGGCGAGAAAGCTCTCGGGCCGGGACCGATACCGCACGCGTTGATTGCCCGAGAACACCCAGCTTCCACTCACCCCCAGATGAAGGAGCTCCTGATCCCCGCTCGACCGCTCGAAGATCGGCAGCCCGGTGAGTCGACCAACGATACGACCAACACTGTCCGACGCGTCACCGACCGGAACCGCCTGCGAGTCTGCGAACCACCCGAGCTGCCAGGTGAGCTTGCGGTCGTAGGCGTCGTTCGCGATCTGGACTCCCGCCCGGCTGCCCGGCGAGAACGCTTCGGCCGGCGTCGCGATCTCCATGAACGGCCGGGTCCCGCTGCCGGTGAGGTGAGAGAGGGACATCGGGGCCTTGAACTGCCCGATCTTGAACGACCCGACGTACGGAAGATCGGTGACCCAGAGGTACGCGTCGTCGACGAAGAACCTGCCCTTCTCGATTCCCAGATCGAGAGCGAAGAGCACTGGATAGAGAAGATCGAGCTCGCCGGTAGTGTAGAAGAACAACCGGCGGACGGCGAGACCCGCGCTCGCGTTGGTGACACCAGCGGGGGCGTACGCAGCGGCATCCCCCTGAAACCGAAGCCCGATCCGTCCATCGAGCTTCGCATGACGATCGAACAGCGTGATCTCGTCCTGCACTCGATAGTTGAAACCCCGCTTCCACCAGAGCCGGATGTTGACGCCGGGGAGCACATCGGTGTCCACGCCCTGGCCGAAGGCTCCGAACGGGCCCGAGTCGGTAATCGTATCTTGCGGGGTGATCTCCTCGTCCGCAGCCCCGTGAGGTCCCTGGGACGCCGGAAGCTGTTCGGCGTCCGCTTCCTGCGCGGCGAGGTCTTCTGCCTGCGCGGCGGCGCGCTCGACGGATCGATCCTCCGCCCCCACGTTGGCGGCCACCGCGACGAACACCACCATGAACACGCCAACGGCCCTCAGGGTACTCATCCACTCCCCCACCACACTGCGCCGCCTGGCTAGGCAGGCAGCTGCCTGTCGAGATCGGGTGCAGGCGCTCTGTACAGCTTCGGCGCACTCTCGCAGGAGAGCTCGGCGTCCGGCGGCTCCGTGAAGCGCGTGTCGGTGTCGATCACCCAGTCGGTCTTCATGCGCTCCTCCTGCGAACTCACTACTGGTTCGACCCGAGCGGCGCGAACTCAGCGCCCCGACTCGAAGACCTCACCCGCCCGCCAGAACTGCAGCGTGAGCCAACCGAAGAGCACGCCGCTGGCAGCGGCCATCACGAGCGATCCCCTCTCATCGAGAAGCCCCCACACCACCATCGCAATGGCCACCTGAGCGGCGTAGACCGTGCCCCAGAACCGCATCCAGGGGCGCATCTTCCACAGCCCATAGGTAAACGCACCGTAGATCAGCCAGTGCAGCGGTGCCGTCGCCTTGGCGGCCCAGCCTCGCAGCACGAAGCCGAACCACACCTCCTGGTCCTGGGCGACCGGTTTCACGAACAGATCCCAAGGCGTGTAGATGAAGGTCATGAACGCGCAGAACGCGAGCAGCGCGTTCGCCCACCACGGCCGGGTCACGGGTCCACTGTCGTCTGCCGTCATACGGATCAACTGAGCGCGAATCGGCCCAGCGCGCAATCGACGACCCGCGCGCTGGCCCCAGCGAATCAGCCCGGCCCACCGACGCTTCGCCCCCAGAACGACATAGGGAGCTTCGCCTCCTGCAGGGACGCCGGCCGAGGGCAGTCCGATCACGGCGCCGAACCGGCCCGCCGGCCCGATCCGGCTCGCTGTTTCGATCGGAGCGCCGAGGCGTGTACCATGGCCGCGATGGCCCACGGCCCGACTGTCCCGCGCCGGGTTGGCAGCAAGCCGACGGAGTGGGTCGTGCACGACGAACCCAGTCCGTGCGTGTACCTCGATGGGGAAGTTGCGCGCCTCCCGCTGCGACTGCCGGTCCGCCCGTTGCAGCGCGACGAGATGTCGACGCGCCTGCGCGACGGGGACCGGCGACAGGGACTCCTCCTCTACCGTCCGAGCTGCCCCAACTGCTCCGCGTGCGAGGCGATTCGCCTCGATACGACGGCATTCTGCCCCAGTCGGTCGCAGCGTCGCGCGTATCGCAAAGGCGAGGAGCTTCTCACGACGTCGGTCGGCCTCCCGACGACTACCGACGAGAAGGTGGATCTCTACAACCGACACAAGCTCGAACGCGGCCTCGCCGTGGGCGACGACCTGCTCGACTTCGGAAGCTACCGGGAATTCCTGGTCGAAAGCTGCGCGGAGACCCTCGAGGTCGAATACCGATTCCACGGCGCACTCGTCGCCGTGGCGCTGATGGACCGAAGCACGGAGGGACTCTCCGCCGTCTACGCGTATTTCGACCCAGACCACGCTGCGCTCAGCCTGGGAACGTACTCCATTCTAAAGCAGCTGGCGCTCTGCCAGAAGTGGGGCCTGCGCTACCTCTATCTCGGCCTCTACGTCGCCGGCTCGCCACCGATGAAATACAAGGTTCGCTATCGCCCGCACGAACGCCTCATCGACGGCCGCTGGCAAGCCTTCGCGTAACGCCGCGCTAGCCGTCGGGCGCCGGGCGCAGGCGATGCTCCTCGAGGAACGCCTCGCCATCGCGTCGGCCGAGGTCCAGCGTTGCACCGACCAGGTCGGGGCTCGCGTAGTCCCACTTCTCGACCGGGATCGATCGCGATGGCTGCACGTAGGTGCGTCCCGCGACGTTCGGCAAGACCTCGTCGGCGTAGCGCCGCGAGAGAAGCACGAGTACGGCCTGCACATCGGGGGTCAGTGCACTCACCGGAACGTTGTCCACCAAGCCTCCGTCGAGCACCGGCGTCCCGTCGCGCGAATACACCGGCGTAAACGGAGGCGTGCACGACGACTGAAGGATGACGTCTGCGAGGTCCTCTCGTGTCGCACACTCGCGAAGCGACACCACGTCCGAGGTGAAACCGATGCGTCGAGCGAGCTCCGGATGCACGCTGGGCGACAACAGCTTCTCTGCCTCGTACGCGAGAAACCCAACCGCGACGCCTCCCATCGACCCGAGCCACCACGGGGGTCGCGACAACAGAACGCGAATGTCCGGGCCCCTCTGAAGTCGCTCGAATGCTGCCGCGTCACACACATGAAGAATCGTGTCCCGATAGATCTTCTCGTGGGGAAAGACGGGCGACTCGCCCCAGAGATTCTCTGGATACATGTTGCGTTCGTTGCGAGCGGCGCGCTCCATAAAGTATGAAATTCCCTCTTCCACCGCACCAGAGAAGACCATGCACGCCATCGCAGAACCTGCGCTGACGGCCGCGACTTCCTTTGGCCGAATACCCAGCTCTGGCGCGGTGACCTCGAGGAAGCCCACCTGCCAGAAGCAGCGACAGCCGCCTCCGGCCAGGACCAGGGCATCGAACGGAGAGGAATCGATCACAGATCGTGGGCTTACCCCAACCACCCCGTGGCTCGCCAGTGCCTGCCGTCGACATCGGACTCGCCGAACCACGCCAGCGTTGCGCGCCACAGGAGGGGCACGTACCGAGCACGCTCGTCGTGCTACAACTCATCCGGCGTGACTCGCATCACCCCAGGAGATCGACGGAAAAGGGCCCGAGGGTTAGCTCACGGAGCCTGCTGCCCGGCCTCGTAGCCCTGACGATACGAGTTCTGCTTTTCCTTGTCGTATTGGTCGTACAAATAGCCTCCAAGGAGCCCCGCGCCGGCGCCCGCAGCGGCTCCGAGGCCGGCGTTGCCGGCGATCGCGCCAATGAGAGCGCCGCTACCGGCCCCGATGGCGCCTCCGGAGAGCGTTCGCTGTTGGGTCGCGCTCATGTTGGAGCAGCCGCCAAGGGCCAAAACGAGAGTCAGCGTCACAATCAAAGATCTCATCGCCCCTACTCCTTCGTGCACGCAAACGCCTCAGCGAGATACTTGAAGAGCGTCTGCACGGCGCCCTCCTGCATGTACTGCGGGTGCTTGGCCGCCCAGTCGATGAACCCCTTGATCGCGTCCGTACGACTGGGCGGCGGCTTCGGCAGACAGACGAATCTGCGACCGGCCGCCTCGTAATACTGCCACGAGCCTACGGCGTAACCATGGCAAAAGCCCATTGCCGCCTCGTACAGCGGGTCGGTCTGCGGCGTCGTACAGACGTCCACCAGATCCTGTGCCTCATCGACCTGGAAATCTTCCTTGTCGACCGCGTGCCCCGTCGCCGGAACGACGAGCGCTGCCATCACGATCCATCCGAACAGCCGTCTCATGTAGTCCCCCTCGTTGTTCTCTCCTTGGTGACCATCCGCAGAGGGGTCCGTCAAGAGCCCTCGCCCAAGAAATCACGGCGGCGGCGCAGACAAGCGCTCCGCAATCGCGCCGCCGATGACCCTGTACCCCTCGGCGTTGGGATGCACGCCGTCGAGAAAAAGCGGCGGCGGCGCGCCTTCCATCACGGGCTGCAGGTCGAGGCACTCGAGCTCCAGCTCGACGCAGAGCGCGAGCAGCGCCTCCTGCGGCGCCAGATTCGGCGACGGCGTGTCGACCTGATCCGCGTCCGGAAGGATCGCGATCAGAAGGCGGAGGCCCTGCTCTCGCGCCACCTCCCCGAAGCCTCGGAGCGAGTCCACCATCGACTCCCAACGCCGCGCAGGACGATCGCGAAAGAAGCTCTTGCGCCGCTCCGAGAGCCATCGCTCCAGATTGGATTCCCGCGACGTGTTTTTGCGCTTCACTGCGCTCAGATCTCGAGAAAGAAAGTCCCAGCCAAAGCTCGGCAACAGCTTGAGCGAAAGGTACAGGCTCGAGACGTTGGTCAGTGAGCTCGCCGAAACCCGCTGCGAGTGGTCGCGAACGAGCACTCCGAGCGGGCCCATCACGGGGGCCACGTTACCGTCGTCGAGGCTAAAGCCCACGACCACGATCTCAGGAGCGAGCCGCAGGCCCCTCTGGCGAAGGAATCCGAGCTCGGCGCCCGCATTGTAGCCCTCCACTCCACCGTTCAGGACTTCGTACGACTCGCCAGTGCGCGTCTCGAGCTCCCTCTCCACCACCGCGGGCCAGGCTTCGTCCGCAGCCAGAGCTTCACCGAACGTCGTAGAACCGCCCAGCGCGAGCACGCGGTGAACGCCTCGCGCCGGGACATCCGAGACATCGGCTCCGCGCATTCCGTGCGCGTTCGTCGTCACGACCATGCCCCGTGCGACGGTCTCGTAGCTCGACCGCAAATAGTACGGAAGCTCGGAGTCGTCCGTAACGACGAGCATGCGACGGGAAAATCCGCTCATGCGATCCGGCACGTGGAACCAGCGCGTGATCGTCTCGCCGAGCGTGAGAGCGACGACGTTCAAGAGGCCGACGACGAGAATCGTGCGCAGATGGTTCGGCCGGCCCCCATTCGCCATCCGATGGCGTTTGCAAAGGGACACAGACGTGTCAAACGTCGAGCGCTAAGAGACGTGCGACCGGATCCGCCGCGGGAGGAGTCGGCGCCAACTCCTTCCCGCGGCGGACGGCGTCTCGGACTCCCACCGAGCCAGCTGAGCTGCCCCTCTCAGCTGCCCCCTCCCCTCCAACGCGGACCCGTGAGTCCGAGAGCTCGAAACCGAGGCAAATAATACCCTGGATCACGCTCGACCAACTCGAGGATCTCCTGATCGCCGAGCGCGCCGTACGCAACCCGCGCCTCTTCATCCAACTGTTCGAGCCGAGAGACAGTTCGGCTCTCCCCACCTCGTGCCGTCGGTTGCATGCCTGCCTAAGCACACATTTCGGAGGCGAAGGTCAATTCACAAGCTGTGGAAAACCATCCGCAAGTTATCCACAGCCATCAAGCCTAATATAGGCTCCGCACGAATTCTATCCCTGACTCGTCGCCTCGGGTTTCTCCGCCCCACTGCCGGCGTCTTTCATGCCTGCCTTCCCGAAGGCTCCAAAGAAGCCGTGCTCGTGCAGGCCAAAGCCCACGTTGCCGGCGTACTCGAAGCGCGCGACGTGGTCGACGAGCGCGTATTGACCGAGGGGCGTGATCTCCTCGTTCGACATGTCGAGGCCCTGCACGACAAGGGGCCCCTGGTACATGCCGTGGCGCCAATCGTTCTCCATTCCGTACCCGGTCCCCACCGCTACGAAGCAGTGCGTAAGGGGCTCCGCCGTCACTTCGAAGGCTCCGCCGGGCGCGTCAGGAAAGGCGATGGTCGACCTCCTCACCATCCGCGAGCCCGTCTCGAGCGTGTGGCGCCATTCGGGGCGACCCAGCCACTCCTGCTCGCGTGCGGGGTCCCTCCAGACCCGCACGGCCTCCTCGAGCGGGCGCTCGCCACCGTCGGTCTCGTTCAGGATGTACAGAATCGAGTGATCCTCGAACTGCATCGGAGAGTAATTCCACATCCCGGTCATTTGACCTTCGGAGCCGCGAATCCCGGCGGCCTCCGGTTCGCCCACGGGCCGAACCCCCCACGATCGATCCCGGGTACCCTTCCAGCGATCTCGTGTGACCTCGAACGACTCGTTGCCGACCATCAGGGAACCTTCCCAGGTCCCCGTCTGTGCGAAGCGACAGGTATCGAACAAGACCCGCCCGTGCTTGCGAATGTACTGGCGCGGTTCCTCGAACGCGGGGATCGACCCTTCCCAGACGACATCCGCTGCAATGCCGTGCTCGCTCGACTCGACGATGAACCGAAGCTTGCGGAGCGGCTCGATCACCTCGATGCGAAACGGCCCCACCGAGAGGTCGCTCCGATCACCGAGCTCCTTCGACGCCCGCACGACCCGATGACGGTCCCCCCGCCGCACGACGGCGAATGCGTCCTGAACGCCGAGGTTCGGATACTGTCCCATGCCCATGATCATCATGAGCTGATCGCTCGAACCGTGGAGGTTGAAGTAGTAGCGATCGTAGAAGTTCCGATCGCTCGTACCCGCGTGCCGAATCGGCTCCGCAACCTGATGCACCGGATAGTCGTCCCAGGAAGAAATCATGTGGTTCCTCTTTCGCCTCCAGCCAGCGCAGCACGCACCAACTCGAGACGATCATTGCCGAAGTACATGTCGTCTCCGTCCACGAACATCGTCGGCGAGCCAAACCCGCCGCGCGCGATGAGCTCGTCCGTGTTTGCCCGAAGCATGTCTTTGTATGGAGCAGACTCGATCTTGGCGAAGAGCTCGTCCGGATCGAGCGACACCCGAGCGGCGACATCACGCAGTACCTCTGGTTGCGAGATGTCCTTCAGCTCCCCCCAGTACGCCGCAAAGACCGCACGAGCCCAGGGGAGCAACCGATCGTGCTCCTGGGCAACGAGGCAGCCGCGCATCGCCCGAACACTGTTCACCGGGAAGACCGGAGGCTGGCCGATTGCGAGCCCGGTGACGCGAGCCCAATCCGCGAGGTCCTTCACGTAGTACGTCGCCTTACGACGCGCCCCCGATGAACCGTCGGCTCCGAGCGCCTGCGCCATGCGACTACGCTGCTCATAGAGCTCTTGATTCACCGCATTGAAAACGCCGCCGACCAGAATCGGCCGCCACTCGACCGCCGCGGCGGTGTCCTGGATCACGGCCTGAACGCGGTGAAACGCCAAGTAGGTCCAGGGGCTCGAACAATCGAAGAAGAATTCCAGACGTGCCATGGTCGATATCCGGGTATCGGATGATGCCGCCACCGTCGAGCGAGCCCTTCAGACGAAAGTTCCCTCGGATCAGCCCCGCACCCAACGGGGCAGATGCACATCTCCGAGCGGCGAGAACACGACGCGCACGGCCTCGCCGATCTGGATCGTTTCGGAATCGATCTCCCCGATCGATCCGTCGGCGCTCGCGACGAGGTTCCCGACCAGGCGAATCGTCGGATCCTCGTCGAGCGCAACGATGATCACGTTATACGGTGCCAACTCCGCATAGGCGGGCAACAGTGGCGGATGCGGTACAACAAACGACCAAATGGTGGCCCGACCCGAGAGCTTCTCCCAATCGTGCTCCAGCGATCGACAGCCCGGACACATGGGGCGCGGCGGCATCCGACGACGACCGCACCCGATGCAGCGTTGGACGCGCAGCTCCCCCCGAGCGGTCGCCGCCCAGAAGGGCGCGTTGTCCGGATCCTCCGGGTCTGGAAGAAGAAAGCCCGTCTCGGACATCGTCACTACCTCCGCAACAACACGGCGCTGGTGGGAACGCCTTCGCCGCTCGTCACGAGGCAGCAGGACGCACCCTCGACCTGCGACGTGGACGTCCCGCGCACTTGGCGTACGCCTTCCAGGACGAGATTGAATCCGTGCACGTACGCCTCGGACATCCCGCCCCCAGATGTGTTCGTCGGGAGACGGCCGTGTGGCCACTCGAGTGCCCCGTCCTCCGTGAACGAACCGCCCTCGCCTCTCGCACAGAAGCCGTATCCTTCGAGCGAGAGTGGGATCAGGGGACTGAACGCATCATACAGCTGCGCAACGGGTACGTCGGCGGGCTTGAAGTCGCTGCGCTCCCAGAGCAATCGCGCGCACGCGTACGACGGACCCACGAGCGGATCCTCGCAAAAGTAGTTCGTCATCACCTGGTGCTGCGCGGGAATGCTCTGGGAGAAAGCATGGATGTACGCGGGAGGCTGGCGCAGGTCCTTGGCCCGATCGGCAGCGACGATGACCACCGCGAGCGCTCCGTCGGTCTCGAGGCAGTTATCGAACAAACACAGCGGCTCGGAGATCCAACGCGCAGCCATGTACTGCTCGCGCGTCAGCGGCTTGTCACGCATCGTCGCGTTGGGGTTTCGGTTCGCGTGGCGACGAAACGCCAACGCGACGTTGGCGAGGTGATCTCGGCTTGACCCGAACTCATGCATGTACCGACGCGCGAGCATGGCGATCTCATCTACCGGACGCAGGAGCCCGAACGGGCGACTCCATTGCCAATGCCCCTGGATGCGCTGCGAAACCTGCGACCAGGGCCGGCTCGCCTTCGCGGCCCGCTTGCGCGCGCGCCACGCGACCGCCGCTCGACATTGGCCGGTCGCCACCGCCATTGCCGCGTGGCCAACCACTCCACATGCAGCGCCTCCGCCGTACCCAACCTCACTGAAGTATGTGACGTCGCCCAGGCCGACGTTGCGTGCGATTTCGACCTCGCGCCCCTCCTCCATGGAGAACATCGAGAGGCCATCGATCTCGCCGGGCTCGAGCCCCGCATCATCGATGGCGGCCGAGATCGCCTGACACGCCAGAGAAAGCTCCGTATCCTCGAGCCCCTTGGCGAACCGGGTCTGCCCGATCCCAACGATTGCAGTCCCGTCGCGCAGTCCGGCCACCATGCCATAAGCTCTAATCACTGGTCACGATGCGATGCCAGCGATCGCTTGGGGCGCCGGCCAACGCAGCGTATGAAGGAGCAATGAAGGCGATCGCGCTGAGATCGCTCCTCGCGGCGATCACGCTCGCGCTGGGCCTTTCGTGCTCCCGACAGCCCACCGGGGACGAAGGGGCCAATGATGCGAGCGGGGCCCGCCTGATCTTCACGGTGGAAGAAGCGAGTTTCGGAGTACGAACGTTCGGCCCCGCATTCACCGACCGGGCCGATCGCTGGGTGTACGATCCCCATACGAAGCAGACACGAATTCACATGGCTGGCACGCAAGGCGGGTGGCGCGTGGGGCTCGATTTCGTCGTGCCGCTGTCGGGCCCTGGAGAGTACACCTCAGACACATCTTACCGGGGAATGGATCGCAGCTTCTCGGTCGCGCTTGCCGATCACCGGACCGGGCAACACGTCGCACTGATCGGAGTCGAGGCGACGCTGATCCTCGACCCGAACGACAGCGCTCCCCAGTGGATGTCGGGGACATTCTCGGGCCGGTTCGCGGTCGGCGCCCGAAGCACCGGCCGTGATGTACTCGACATGGCCGCCGACGAACGCACGTACGCGACGATTCGGGAGGGACGATTCCGGGTCCAGTGGAAGGACACGCTGCACGGCGCGGGGCGCACCTGGCCCATCGATCCTCAATCGTAGAAGCGAAGATCGTCGGGGCGGAAGCGCCGCCGCCCATGGACCGCTATGGTGCTCCGGCAATGTCCGAGCCATCCTACCCCGGCGCCGTCCCACCCGAGCGGAGTCGCTGGCTCGGATCGTTCGGAATTCGCTTGCGCGTCCACGAGTGGGGCGACCCAGCGCAGACTCCGGTCGTTCTGATTCACGGAATGTTCGACCACGCCCGCACATTCGACGTACTTGCCCCGCTCCTCGCCGAGCGCTTTCGCGTCGTCGCTCTAGACGCACGGGGCCACGGAGACTCGGAGTGGGCCACCTCATACCCGTGGGTCCTCGACGTGTTCACGATCATCCAGGTGATTCGCTCCACTGGCCGCCGGGCGCACCTGATCGGACACAGCAAGGGTGGCGGTCAGTCCACCGACGCGGCGGTGCGCGCACCGAACGACGTGCTGCGACTCGTGAACATCGATGGCTTCGGCCCTCCCGCCGAGGGCTTCCGTCCCAACGGCGATGCGCACCCTCAGAAGACACAACCGGAGTATCTCGCCGACTTCCTCGACTGGCGTCGCGGTGCAAATGATCGCGCCGGGTGGCGCGCCTACCCCACAGTCGAAGGCCTGGCCGAACGCCGCAAGCAACAGAACCCGCGACTCTCTCTGGAGTGGCTTCGATACTTCTCGGCCTACGGCTCCCGTGAGACCGAGCGCGGCTTCACGTGGAAGGCCGACCCGCACACGATCCGTGGTTACGGGCCCTGGCTACCGGACTGGATCGCACCCGGGTGGGAGCCGCTGCGCGCGCCCATGCTCGCACTTACGGGCACCGAGCAAGACACGTGGGGACCCATCCCCGAAGAGCTGATCGCGCACCGCCTCCGGCACGTCGCGAACGTCGAGCGCGCCTCGGTCGACGATACCGGTCACTTCGTCCACCTCGAACGACCGAAGGAAACCGCCCGGGTTCTGCTCGATTGGTTGGGGGAGTGATCGGTGAACACGCGTCGAATTCGAGCCGGGCGCCACGAGTTGGTGCTTCACACTCTCCAAGAGAAATCGGGCGACGCCCTGCTCCTTCTACACGCACTTTGGGGTTCGAACCGCGACTGGTCGACAGACGCATCCCCCTGGCCCGGCCCGGTGTTCGCGCTCGACTTCTCCGGGCATGGCGAATCACAGTGGGTCAAAGGTGGCGGCTACTACCCTGAGCTCTTCGCAGCGGATGCGGACGCGGCGCTGTCGGAGATCGGCGCGTGCCACCTGCTGGGCGCCGGGATCGGCGCCTACGTGGCACTGCTGCTTGCCGGCGCCCGGCCCGACGACGTTCGCGGCGCCGTACTTACAGCGGGGCGGGGCCTCGCCGGACAAGGCCCCGTTCCCGACTTCGACGACATGGTCCGACGGTCCGACGGCGCCCTCGAGGCCTTCGCGGCCCCCCGCGACGCCCCCACCGCCACCGACCCCATGGTCGCGATGGTCGAGACCGACGTCCGGCCGCTCGACTACGCGTGCGCGTTCGGACGCCGGGCGCGGCGGATCGTGCTCGCGGGCAGCGGCGAGCCGGCCGCGTGGTGGAAGGCACTACGCGAAGTCCCGGCCGTCACGGAAGTCGCCGCGTCAGGCGACGCTGTCCGTTCGGCCGCGACGGTCTTCCATCCCGCAACGCTTTCCACCAAGCCAGCGCAGGGGTAAGGTGCGGCCCGTGATGAAGAAGGTCTTGTGGATCGCTCTCGCCGTGCTCTGGCTGGGCTGCTCGACGTCGGGGACGCGGCCCTCGTCGGCGCCGGTCCGCGCAAAGAACCTCTCGGCGCGTGAGCAGCCGATGGCCCCCCGAGCGATCGTCTCGACTCCACCCCCACCAGCTCACGTCGACCCGCCGAAGCCTCCGAACCCCGGCGGCGACGCCCTGTGGCGGGCGGGCCACTATCAATTCCGCAACGGCCGCTACCTGTGGACCCCTGGGGCGTGGGTCAATCCGCCCCGTTCGGGACTCGTGTGGGTGCCGGGCTTCTTTGAGCGCACGCCGCAGGGCGGCATGTTCGTGAACGGGCACTGGCGCACCGGCTGACCTCAGCTCTTCCCAAGCATCCCGTCCCGAAGCGCCGTCCCGCCCGGAGGGTCGGAACCCAGCCAGATTCCCCACAGTGCGCGCATGAACGCAGCACCGGGAATGGTTCCCTCCTTCTTGCCGTTGATCGCAACCGTCGTACCCGTCCCCGGCACGTAGTCGATGTTGCAGATGTCCCCCTCCTCGAGCGGCTTGTTGAAGAAGGTCTCGAGCTCGGCCTTTTCCTTCGTGAGACTGTGCGGCGCAGTAATCGCGAAACCGTTCCGCATGCCCTCGTTCATCTGCTCGTGCGAGATCGGGCGCACGAAGTGCATCGCAATGCGCTTCGTTTCGTCCGTGTCGGTGGCCGAATTCGCGTTCGTGGTCTTCGTCTGCAGGTAGAGTCCCGCGACGTAGACCTTTGCGAAGACGAAGGCCTTTCGAAGACCCAGCCCGTTGAGAGGGATCGTCGCGCCCCCCACCTCGGCGGAGTCTGGGAGGGTGACGCCGTCGAGTTCGGCGGCACGCGGCGCGCGAACCAAGACGAGCGCAGCTAGCGCCAAAACCAGGGTGGCGGTACAAACCTTCATCTCGTCCTCCGAGTAGCGTCCTTGAACGTCGCGGGATTGGCGGCCAAGATCCCCTGACCATGACGACCAGCGATCCTTCCTTGTACGCCCTTGTGACCGTCGTGACCACGGCCGGGATCGTGGCGTGCGATGGCGCCGGCTGGCGCGTCGGCCGCGCGATCCTGAAACCGATTGCCGCGACGGGGTTCGTGTGCACGGCCTGGGCCGCGGGCGCGCTCGACTCGACATACGGCCGTTGGATCTTCGTGGGCCTCTCGCTGTCCTGGGTCGGAGACGTCGCCCTCCTCGCACGAGAGAGCCCGGGCCTCTTCAAAGTGGGACTCGTGAGCTTCCTTCTCGGGCACCTCGCCTATTCGGTCGGGTTCGTCGCGCGCGGGATCGCTCCCGACGTGGCCATGGGTGCGGCGGCCGCTCTCGCCCTCCCCGCGGCCCTCGCACTGCGGTGGCTCGAACCGCACGTCTCGAAGTCCATGCAGATCCCCGTGCGCGCCTACGTGACCGTCATCACCCTCATGGTGCTCCTCGCGATTGCGACCGTGGCCGAAGCCGGCAATGGATGGATCTTCGTTGGTGCCTTCATGTTCTACCTGTCCGACCTCGCCGTGGCGCGCGAGCGCTTCGTCGTGTCATCGTTTTGGAACGGGGCCTGGGGCTCACCGATGTACTTCATCGGCCAGGTCGTCCTGGCGCTCACCGTGAGCTAAGGCCATCCCATGATCGACGGATTCGACTCATTCGGCTTCGCGCACGAGGGGGCGCGTCGCGACGTCTTCACCCGCGGCGACGGCCCTGGAGTGGTCATCATGCACGAGGTGCCCGGCATCACCCCGGAGGTGGCAGGGTTTGCACGCCGGGTAGCGGACGACGGGTTCACCGTATTCGTACCCCACCTCTTCGGAAAACCCGGCCAGCCCCTCTCTCCCGGGTACGCTCTGGGCCAGATCCTTCACTGCTGCATCAGTCGCGAGTTCCACGTGCTCGCGGAGCGCTCATCGAGCCCGATCACGAACTGGCTTCGAGCACTGTGCCGCGAGGCACACGAACGATGCGGCGGGCCGGGCGTCGGCGCGATCGGCATGTGCATGACCGGCAACTTCGCGCTCTCGCTCATGGTCGACGAGTCGGTGATGGCGCCCGTCCTCAGCCAACCGTCTCTGCCGTTCGGGTTGAACGCCGCAAAGCGGGCCGCACTGCATCTCTCCGACGAGGATCTCGCGATCGTCCGCAAGCGGGCCGCCAACGGCTGCGGCGTACTCGGCCTTCGCTTCACCGGAGATCGAATGGTGCCCGACGAGCGGTTCGCCACCCTCCAACGCGAACTCGGAGAGGGCTTCGAGGCCATCGAAGTCGACTCGAAGCCGGGCAACGCACACGACATCGCCAGCACCGCGCATTCGGTCGTGACGACCGACCTCGTCGACGAAGAAGGCCACCCGACCCGAGCCGCCCTCGACCGTGTCCTAGCCCTCTTCCACGAGCGACTCCGCCCCGGCGAGGACCTGAAGGTCTGAGCAGGTGTGGATCGCCGTCTCGATCTCGCTCAGCCGTCGATCAGGCGAGAGAACAGGACCTCTTTCCACGCCTCATTGCCCTCTTCGACCGACGTGCCCGTCAGAAGCTTGAACTGCTCGTCGGTGAGCATCGAGCGCAGGATCACGGCGCCGACGAAGCACAGCATCTGGAGACGCCGCTCCGGCGTCGCTTCACCCGATCGCCCGAGAGCCTCGATCAGGAACGTCTGGATGGGGTGCATGATCTCGCGGTTCGAAAAGCTCCGCTTCTCGGGGTCTCGAGCCCCCTGGAGGTCGAGCCACACCTGGACCAACTTCGGGTCTCGCACCGAATATTCAGCGTAGTGCTCGAGCACCGCACGCGGCCCTTCCCGCTCCAGCCGCTCCCGCGCCTCGGCCAGGTAGATCTGGGTCAGTCGCCGCCCGCACTCCTGGTACAACGAGTCCTTGGAGCCAAAGTAGTAGTTGATGCTACCGACCGTGACGCCAGCGTTCTGGGCGATGTCGCGCACACCCACCCCCTCGAAGCCGTGCTCGGCAAAGAGGCGTGTCGCCGCTTCTTGAATCCGGCTGGCCGGGTCGTCACTCATCGATGGTCTCCGGGCGACGGCGACCGCAGGCAGC
Source organism: Deltaproteobacteria bacterium (assembly GCA_029262355.1). Classification (GTDB taxonomy): domain Bacteria; phylum Desulfobacterota; class Binatia; order UBA12015; family UBA12015; genus VGTG01. The sequence goes on along the minus strand of JAJCZO010000438.1, from coordinate 893 downwards.
GGTCGCCGACCGGCGCCTGTTCTAGGTTGGGAAACGTCGCTGAAACGCGGCCGCGACGAGATCTACCCCACCGTCGATGGTGAGGGTGCCCGTGTTGACGACGACATCGTAGAGGAGCGGATTGGTCTGGTCGACACCGAAGTGATGCTTCCAGAACTCCGCCCGGCCCACGTCGTCCCGCTTCAGGCGCTCCGCCGCTTCGTCGGCCGAGAGCTTGTGGATCTTGGCCAGGCGGTCGCAACGCCACTGCTCGGGGGCGACGACCAGCACCCGCAGGGTGTTGTCCTCGGGCAAGATGCAGGCCCCGCCCCGTCCGAGGACGATCGTGTGTCCCCGAATGCCCAGCGTGCTCACGATGCGCGACGCGTCGCGGAGATAGTCACTCTCCGTGAAGCTTCTCCGCCGGAACCCGTCCAGAATATGCCGCTCGATGGCACTTTCGACGTGCTCGTCGAGCCCAGCGACGAGGCTCTTGGAAACGCCCTCCTCGGCCGCGATCTGGTCCACGATCTCTTGCCCAAAGAGCCCGTAGTCCAAGCGAATACCGAGCTTTTGTGCCAGCTCCGTAGCTCCCGAGAACGGCAGTCGTGAAACCGCAATGCACGGCTTCGGAGCCTTCTGCGTCTTCTCCGCGTGAGCCTTCTGCCAGCGACGTCCCTGCTGTTCGACCAGTTCACCAATGCTGTAGCTTGCCATCTCTACCTCTTTATATCGGACCAAACGCCATTTTCGAGCACCCCCGGCCCCATGCCGGCGCGGCGCTCTTGGCTCAGGATGGCGACGGGATACCCTTGTGAGATGCAAGATGCACGAGGCCTGGCCGTGGGGGCGGTCGTCCTCGAGCTGGTTCGCCGACGGCGCCTGCGCGAGGAGTTCTCCTGGATGTGGCTGCT